>NZ_CP045324.1:3953348-4264018 GCF_009363275.1 Marinobacter sp. THAF197a | reverse complement strand
ATCGGAAAAGGCTTTTCCCGACGCTCAAGGTGACCCCGGATTCTACCCCGCCGTGGCCCACAGTAAAAGGCCAACAATCACTGTCATAAACAGCCTGTGGAAACATTTCTCTTCATCTTTCAGAACGTTCCAGACCTATCTACAGGCTTGTGTACAGAAATGCCCTGAAAAAAAGTTACCCACAGGTCCTTGTGCACAGACCGCCCCCAACCCTGTGTGGAAGCCTTGGACCAAACCATGAATAACTCGGGCCTTCCTCGAAACAGCGGGTTATTCACAATTCCATGCCCTCTCGTCCACAGGGCTCACAGCGACCTGTCACCGTATTTGTCATTAATTCAAGTATTTGTTGTTGAAAGAAAAAAAAGACTTTCCCACAGATATCAAGGTGCCTAATAACAGTAATAAATAATCTTTGAAAGAATTTAAAAAAGACCTATAGATTTTATTAGTCAGGCTTTCGGCTTGTACCCATACCGAAAAATTCACTTCCCCGATGCACAGTCATTGAACTTGCTAGCAGATTTGACTAGAATGCCGCTCCTGTTTTGGCTGTCTATTTTCCAGCCAACGACCAATGTCCATTGACGAATTTGTGAGAACATCACCATGAAAAGAACATTCCAACCGAGCGTCCTGAAGCGCAAGCGTGTTCACGGCTTCCGTGCCCGTATGGCGACTGCTAACGGCCGTAAGGTAATCTCTCGTCGCCGTGCCAAGGGCCGCGCACGCCTGTCAGCGTAACCTGATGTTTGCCTCATGAAGGCCTTGACGTTTCCGAAGTCACACAGACTGTTGCGGCCTTCGGACTACAGCAAGGTCTTCGATGATGTGCAGCTGAAAGTTCCGCACAGGAATTTTCTGATCCTGGCAGCTCCAAATAATCTGGGCCACGCCAGGGTCGGACTCATCTTCTCCAAAAAGAATCTCAAACTGGCGGTCCAGAGAAATCGGATAAAACGCCAGGTTCGAGAAACTTTCAGGCATCAGACGGATCTACCGGACCTCGACATTATTGTTCTTGGTCGGCAAGGACTCGCTCAACTGGATAACGCCTCAGTCATATCGTCGCTTAACGATCTTTGGCGCCGTCTCAGGAAGAAGTACCATCAGTCCTCAGTTGATCAAACAACTGTGAATTCAAAAGGTACGGGTTAATGCGACAGATTCTGTTACTGCCTATCCGGTTCTATCAGTACGCTATCAGTCCCATGATGGCCAGCCATTGCCGGCATTTCCCAACCTGCTCCCAATACGCGGTTGAAGCGATTCAACACCACGGAGCAGCCAAAGGCTCTTATCTGGCAACCCGCCGATTATTAAGGTGTCATCCCTGGGCCGAAGGCGGTTATGATCCCGTACCGGGCACAGAGACCCAACATTCTCCGACCAACACTCAAACCAGACACTAACGTTTATGGATATTCAACGCATCGTTTTGTTTGCCGGCCTGGCTATTGTCAGTTATCTGATGGTGCTTGCCTGGAATGAGGACTACAACCAGCCCCGTACTGAACAGGTCACCCAGGTAGAAACCTCGGGGTCGGACGGATCTGTTGATGACATGGTTTTGCCGGAAAGTGCTTCCCGGACAGACGATGAGTTTGTCACACCTGAAACCGGCGAACTCCGATCCACCTCCTCTGACGGCGAACAAAGTGTCGGCGACCAGTTCATCACGGTAGTGACCGACGTACTGGAACTGACCATCGACCGTGTTGGTGGCAATGTCATTGCCAGTTCCCTGCTTCAGTACGATGAATCGCTCGACAGCGAACAACCCTTAACCCTTCTGACCAACACCCAGAACCGTACCTATATTCTGGAAAGTGGTTTGATCGGCCGCAACGGTCCCGACGGTCGCAGTGCCGGTCGGGCCCCGGTTTACCAGGCAGAAGCTTCCCGTTTCGAGCTGACCGATGGCCAGGATGAACTGATCATTGACCTCAAACTGACCACAGAGGATGGCGTTGATATCACCAAACGCTACCGCCTTGCCCGGGACAGCTATGAGATTGATATCCGTTACCTGATCAACAACCAGTCCGATTCCGACTGGCAGGGTAACTTCACCGGTAAGATCGTAAGGGACGAAGCCCCAGACCCGACCTCTCAGAGCACTATGGGTATCAAGGCCTACTTGGGACTGGTCATCAGCACGCCGGATGATCCTTACGAGAAATACGATTTTGGTGATCTGAGCAAGCAGCGGGTCAATGAACCGGTCACCAATGGCTGGATGGCATTCCTGCAGCACTACTTCATTACCGCCTGGGTTCCGGACCGTGATAAAACAGCACAGTTCCAGACCACCCGCAGGGACCAACTGCATGTAATGGGCTTTGTCTATCCCGCTACCGCCGTTGCCGCTGGCGAGACGGTGGAGGTTGGCGCCACCGCCTACGTGGGCCCCAAGATCATTGATCGTCTGGAAGCCCTGGCGCCTAACCTGGACCGTACCGTTGACTTTGGCTGGCTGTTCTTCATCTCCCTGCCGCTGTTCTACATCCTGGAATGGTTCTATGGCCTGGTGGGTAACTGGGGTGTGGCTATCATCCTGCTGACCGTTCTGGTGAAAGCGGTATTTTTCCACCTGTCAGCAACCAGCTATCGCTCCATGGCAAAAATGCGGGCCGTCGCGCCACAACTCACGCGCCTGAAAGAACTCTACGGTGACGATCGCCAGCGGATGTCCCAGGAGATGATGGCCCTGTACAAGCGGGAGAAGATCAATCCGCTGGGTGGCTGTTTGCCGATACTGGTACAGATGCCGGTGTTCATTTCGCTCTATTGGGTACTGTTCGAGAGTGTGCAGCTACGCCATGCGCCGTTCATGTTGTGGATAAACGACCTGTCCCAGATGGATCCGTACTTTATCCTGCCAATTCTGATGGGCATCAGCATGTTCATCCAGATGAGCCTGAACCCGACACCACCAGACCCCATGCAGGCGAAGATCATGAAGCTGATGCCACCCGTCTTCACGGTGTTCTTCCTGTGGTTCCCGGCTGGTCTGGTACTGTACTGGCTGGTGAACAACATTCTTTCGATCTCGCAGCAGTGGTACATTACCCGCAAGATCGAAGTGGAAATGGCAGGCAAGAAACACTGAGCAATCAGTTGCACTGACCTGACAAAGGCTCCCCTGTGGAGCCTTTGTCATTTCTAATCAGGAAAAACACACCATGCAGGCAACCACAGACACCATCGCGGCCATCGCCACTGCACCGGGCCAGGCGGGTGTGGGTATTGTTCGGGTTTCAGGGCCGAAAGCCCTGGACATTGCCAGTAAAATGCTCGGCTTTGAGCCCCGGCCCCGCTATGCCCATTACGGTCCCTTCCGGGATAACCAGGGCGAACTGATCGACGAGGGCATCGGGCTGTATTTTCCGAATCCTCACTCGTTCACCGGTGAAGACGTGTTCGAGTTGCAGGGCCATGGCGGCACCGTGATCCTGGACATGCTGTTGCGGGAAGTCTGCAGCCTGGGCGCCCGTCTGGCGCGGCCCGGCGAGTTTTCCGAGCGGGCGTTTCTGAATGACAAACTCGACCTGGCCCAGGCCGAAGCCATTGCCGACCTGATTGAAAGCAGTTCCGAGCAGGCAGCCCGATGCGCCGTGCGTTCCATGCAAGGTGTATTTTCCAGACGGATTGATGAACTGGTCGATGCGGTGACTCACCTGCGTATCTACGTGGAAGCGGCCATCGACTTTCCGGAGGAAGAAATCGATTTTCTCGCCGACGGCAAAGTGGCGGATGATCTGCATGGCTTGTTGCAACAGGTAAAACAGATCCTGTCGGAAGCCCAACAGGGCACGATTCTGAGGGACGGTATGAAAGTGGTGATCGCAGGCCGCCCCAATGCCGGTAAATCCAGCCTGCTCAATGCCCTGGCCGGCCGGGAAGCGGCCATTGTGACTGCGATTGAAGGCACCACCCGGGATGTCCTGCGGGAACATATCCACATCGATGGCATGCCGTTGCACATTATTGACACCGCCGGCCTCCGGGACAGCCCGGATGAAGTAGAGCAAATCGGCATCGCCCGGGCCTGGGATGAAATACGCCAGGCTGACCGCATCCTGTTGATGGTGGATGCCACCACCACCGATAAAACCGAACCCCACGAAATCTGGCCGGATTTTATTGATCAGCTCCCGGCCAGTGCGCCGGTCACGGTTATTCGCAACAAGGTAGACCTTACCAGCGAACGGGTTGGCATAAGCGCCGAACCCCATCAGACCGCACCGGTTATTCGTCTGGCGGCCAAGGGGGCGGAAGGCCTGGATATCCTCCGTAACCACCTCAAGGACTGCATGGGCTTTGCCAGTACCACCGAAGGCGGCTTTCTGGCCCGCCGACGCCACCTGGATGCCCTGGAACGCGCTCGGGATTCCCTGCTTCAGGGACAGACCCAACTGGAAGGCTATGGTGCCGGGGAACTCCTGGCTGAGGATCTTCGGGCGGCCCAGGACGCCCTGGGCGAAATCACTGGCCATCTCACGCCCGATGACCTGCTGGGCAAGATCTTCAGCAGTTTCTGCATCGGTAAGTAGCCCCGGTTAAGGGTTCCATTTTCCGGGACGCATCGTCCCGGTTAAATCGTTGTAATTATCAAATGAGAAATAATATCATTCGCTCCTGATTTTCAGTCTTGGTCTTCAAGGAGTGACTCATGGTATTCAGGCCCTCAATTCTGGCCGTGTCTGTTGCGGCTGTTAGCAGCACCTTTTCTCTACACAGTGTTGCCCAACCGACGCAACTGGATGAGCTGGTTGTTTCGGCATCGGGCTTTGAGCAAAAGGTGACGGATGCTCCGGCCAGCATCAGTGTGATCAGCCAGCAGAATCTGCAACAAAGCCAGTTCTCCAATCTGGCGGAAGCCCTGGAAACCGTGGAAGGTGTGGATGTGCGCCAGAGCACCGGCAAGACTGGTGGGCTGAACATCAGTATTCGAGGCCTTCCGAGCGAGTACACCCTGATCCTGATTGATGGCCGCCGCCAGAATCCTCCGGGCAACGTCACTCCCAATGGCTTTGGTGATACCTCCACCAGCTTCATTCCGCCCTTGTCGGCGATTGAGCGTATTGAAGTGATCCGTGGACCTATGTCGACGCTCTACGGTTCTGACGCGATCGGGGGTGTGGTCAACATCATTACCAAGAAGGTGTCGGATGACTGGAGTGGCTCGGTCACGCTCGAACATACCTTCCAGCAACACCGGGAATACGGCGATAACGGTAAAGCCAGTTTCTACACCAGTGGACCGCTGATCGATAATCTGCTCGGGCTGGCAGTGCGCGGCAGTGTGTTTGATCGGTCGGCGGCGGATCTGAGTTTCGACGACGGTAGTGAGGCGCCCAAGCGGGGTGTTGCACCGGTGGACGGTCGTAACCATAACCTTGGCGCACGGTTGACGCTGGTGCCGGTCCAGGGGCAGGAGTTTTATCTGGATGCCGAACAGGGGCGCCAGGTGTACAACAATGACCGTTGCCAACTGGGTACCCTGGATGGGCAGAATCGGGCCTGCAACGCTGACACCAACACCGCCAATGGCTATCGGGACGAGCTACGGTTCAACCGTGACCAGATTGCCCTGGGCCATGCCAGCCAGCTGGGCTTTGGCACCTGGAGCAGTGATCTGACGTACAACGTGACCGAAACCAAAGGCCGGACCATTCCGGGTACCATCGGCACGCCTTACGATGCGCCCTATCAGAATCTGATTGGTGGCCAGGATCGCAAGCTGGAATCGGAAGATACCGTGTTTGATACCCGGTTGGTTGCGCCCGTCACCGCCAACCACATCGTGACGCTGGGGGCACAGTACCGTGATACCCGACTGGAAGACAGCGTTGCCAACACCACCTTCAAACAGGAATCCTGGGCGGTGTTTGCCGAGGATGAATGGTATCTGAGAGACGATCTGGCCCTGACGCTGGGAGGGCGTTACGAAGATCATGACGCTTTCTCCGGCCATTTTACGCCCCGGGCTTATCTGGTGTGGAACACGTCACCCAGCTGGACCCTCAAGGGTGGTGTCAGTCAGGGTTATAAAACCCCTGACATCAATGATTTGCACAATGGCATCAACGGTGTCACCAGCCAGGGTGAGGTGCTGACCATAGGCACACCGGACCTGGAACCGGAAAAAAGCACCAACTACGAGGTAGGCGCCTACTTTGACAACCTGCAAGGTTTCAAAGCCAACGCCACGGTATTCTTCACCCAGTTCAAGGACAAGATCGACAGCGGAGCGCCGGTGACCATCAGTGGTGACCCTAGGATTCCGGACGGCACCTACGACCAGCTGGATAACATCGGCAAGGCTGAAACCCGGGGTATCGAGCTGGCGTCCAGCTGGCGCTTTGCTCAGGACTGGAGTATTCGCGGCAACTATACCTATACCGACACTGAGCAGAAGAGTGGTGACAACAAAGGGGCACCTTTGACCAACACGCCGGAGCATGTGGTGCATGCGCGCCTGAACTGGCAGGCTTCTCCGCAGCTGGATCTATGGTTGTCCGGCGAATACCGGGGTGAGCGTACCCGCTATCTGAAGAACCGGGAGAATTTCACCGCCGAAGAAGCAGCGGTGTTTGACCAGGTGGGTGACCTGAGCGCCTATGCGCTCTTCCACATGGGCGGCGCCTATCAGGCCAGCGAGCGGGTAAAACTCACCGCCACCATTTACAACCTGTTCGACAAGGAGTTCCTGTCTGGCAGTGAGTATTCGTATGTGGATAACAACGGCAACCAGGTGGATGCCTGGGCTTCGGATTATGTGTATATCTTCCGTGGCATGGCCAGCGGCGGAACGGTAGAAGAGGGGCGCCGACTGTGGCTCTCCGCCACCGTCGATTTCTGAGTTATCCACAGTTATCCACAAACCCAGACCGCCGGCATTCGCCCGGCGGCCTGACGAATTCCCTTACGAAAACAAACAGTTTAGTTGTAAAACAACGTCAAAGCGTCGGGTAAACTCCGCACCCATCTATTGGTGCCGCCAGTTTGGCGGTTTCATGCCATTCGAGTTAAAGGAGATAACCTGTGCGTAACCTGCTGTGCGTTACTGCGGTCGTTTTTGCCCTGTTCACGACACCAGTGCCGGCCGTGGCGTCTGAGCGCATCTATATCTATACCGAGAACTTCCCTCCCTACAACATGAGTGCCACGGGTCGTGCCTTCGAGCATAACGAAGATGGCATTGATGGTCTGTGCACAGAAATGGTCAAGGCTATTCTCGAGCACTCCGGGCTGGATTACGTGATCAAGTTGCGCAACTGGGATTTTGGCTATAACCGTGCGCTGAACAAGAAGAATCATGGTATCTACTGCACCACCTACACGGAAAATCGGGCTTCCCAGTTCAAGTGGGTAGGGCCACTGACCACCAACCTGTGGACGATTTTTGCACCCCCGGGCACCGATTTGAAAATTGACAGCCTGGAAGATACCCGCGGCATGCTGTACGCCGGCTACCGTGGCGATGTGATGACCGAGTACCTGTTGGAGCGGGACTTTCGGGTATCAGCCATGGACAGCGATGACCTCAACCCCAAGCGTCTGGAACTGGGCCAGGTTGATCTGTGGATTGCAGACCGGCTGGCAGGACCTTACTTCGCCTCCCAACAGGACGTTGAAGGCCTGGAGCCTGTGTTTTCGTTCAATAACACCGAACTGTACCTGGCAATGAACCTCGAGACTTCAGAGGAAGTGATTCGCAAGCTGCGCCAGGGACTGGAGACCATTCGCAACAACGGGATGTACGAGGCCATCGAGACCAAGTGGGGGCTGTGAGCGGCAGTTACTGCTGATACAAAGAAAAAGTCCCGGGCCTTGCCCGGGACATAAAGTTACCGGGTAATTACCCGGTAAAGGCCATATTGTCCGGCTCCACCTGCATCAGGTTGCGAGTCGGGCTGAGCATGCTGGTGGCGTGGGCCTGGGCCCGTGGTAGCAGGCGCTCGTAGTAGAACTCGGCGGTTGCCAGCTTGGTCTGATAGAAGGCTTCAGACTCGTCGCCGCCGTTCTCCAGCTTGTCGGCGGCCACCGCGGACTGACGCAACCACATATAGGCCATGGTCACGTAACCGCTGTACATCAGGAAGTCGTGGGCGGCAGCGCTGACCACATCGCGGTCTTTGCGGGCCGCCAGCATCACCCTGACGGTGAGCAGGTTCCACTGGGCCGTCAGTTTCAGAAGCTCGATGGCCATCGGGCGCAGCTGTTTGTTGGTCAGGTGTTTGCGGGCAAAGTTGGCAATTTTCAGGGTGAATTCCCTTACCGCGCCGCCCTGGGTCATCAGCAACACTTTACGGCCCAGCAGGTCCAGTGCCTGGATGCCGGTGGTGCCCTCGTAAAGCGTGGCAATCCGGGTATCACGAACGATCTGTTCCATGCCGTGCTCACGGATGTATCCGTGGCCACCGAACACCTGCACACCCAGATTGGCGGCTTCATTGCCCAGTTCGGTCAGGAAACCTTTGAGAATCGGGGTCAGGAAACCCAGTTTGTCGTCGTATTTCTCGGCCTTCTCGTCATCGCCCACGGTGTGCGCCTCAACCATGTGGTCTGCCAGCCTGGCGGCGTAATACAGCATGGCGCGGCCGCCTTCGGCGATGGCTTTCTGGGTCAGCAGCATGCGCCTTACATCCGCGTGGTGAATCAGGCTGTCGGCCACCTGGTCTGGCTCTTTCTTGCCAGACAGCGCGCGCATGGAACGGCGTTCCTTGGCGTAGTCCAGCGCCCACTGGTACGACAGCTCAGCCGGGCCAACGCCCTGAATGGCAGTGCCGATACGGGCGGTGTTCATGAAGGTGAACATGCACTCCAGGCCCTCATTTTCCGGGCCGATCAGGTAGCCGGTGGCACCGTCGAAATTCATCACGCAGGTGGCCGAGGCCTTGATACCCATTTTCTTTTCCAGGCTGCCGCAGTTCACGCCATTGCGTTCGCCCACGCTGCCATCTGCGGCCGGCAGGAACTTGGGTACGATGAACAGGCTGATGCCCCGGGTGCCTTTAGGCGCATCCGGCAGACGTGCCAGCACAATGTGAACAATGTTTTCGGTCAGGTCGTGATCACCGGAGGAAATGAAGATCTTGGTACCGGTCAGCTTGTAGCTGCCATCCGCCTGTGGTTCGGCCTTGGTCTTCACCTGGCCCAGGTCGGTGCCGCACTGGGGCTCGGTGAGGCACATGGTGCCGCCCCAGCGGCCCTCGGTCAGGGGAACCAGGTAGGTTTGCTTCTGGTCTTCGGAGCCGTGCAGGAAAATGGTGTTCATGGCACCCAGTGACAGCCCCGGGTACATGGAGAACGACCAGTTGGCGGTGCCCATCATTTCCTGTTTGAACAGGCCCATAGACGCCGGCAGGCCCTGGCCGCCGTATTCCTCGGGGGCTGACAAGCCCTGCCAGCCGCCCATCACGTATTGGTCATACGCTTCTTTGTAGCCTTTGGGCGTGGTGACCTCTCCGTTTTCCAGGCGGCAGCCTTCTTCGTCACCCGTCTGGTAGATTGGGCTCAGCACTTCCTCACAGAAGCGCCCGCACTCGGTCAGAATGGCGTCTACAATATCCGGTGTTGCGTTCTCTCCAGAGGCCAGGGTCTGGTAGTGGCCCGGGTAGTCGAACACGTCGTTAAGCAGAAATTTCATGTCACGCAATGGCGCTTTGTACACTGGCATAACCCATCCTCACAGTCTGTTATCGCAATCCGGTCGGGCCCGAGGCCCGTTATGACTGCTGTTTTACGGCATTCACTTGCGGCTGCCATTGACGGAAAGCGCTTGTCTGCATGTCAGAATGGACAATTGGCTCAAATGACGCATTTCATATCTGCCTGATCGGATATTGCTCCTGGCCCGTAAATCACAACTCGACGACGTCTTAGCCAAGGCCATCTAGCGGAGTGTAAAAGTCATGCAAAACAGGGAAATTCGACTTAAAGCCGGTGGTGTCTGGTCAGTTGCTCTTATACTGTTGATGGTATCTTTGCTGGCAGGCTGTGCTGGCCCTTCACTGGACGATTATCGCGACGCGCAACCGGAGCTGATCCCCCGGGAATTTTTCCAGGGCGAACTTTCTGCCCGTGGAGTAGTCAAGAACTTCTCCGGTAAGGTCATTCGTACCTTTGACGCCGATATTGTGGCCACCTGGAACGATGAGGGTGTTGGCACTCTGGATGAAGTATTCCGGTTCAACGACGGAGAGGTTCAAACCCGGGTTTGGACGCTGACGCCGGCCGGCGACAGCTACCATGCCGAGGCTGGCGACGTAGTCAAACCCGGCACCATGCGCTGGCAGGGCAACGCCATCCATATGAATTATGTACTAAGGGTGTCATACGGCGATGGCACCATAGACGTCCGGATGGATGACTGGATGTACCTGATCACACCAGGCACCCTGATCAACCAGACCACCATGAGCAAATGGGGCGTCGAGGTTGGTGAGGTGGTACTGGTTATCCAGAAACTGGGGTACGGGGACGACTCGTAACATTTATATCTGAAAGGTTAGCAAAACCCATGTGGAAACAATGGCTGATCGCTGTGGTTCTGGTTGCGGTGGTGGCTGCAGGGGCTGGTATTTACCTGAACCTGGAGTCAGGAGACAGTGGCCAGAGCGGTGGCGAGGCTCAGGCCAGTGCCGTCAATGTGGTAACACCGGAACGGCAACGGGTTCGTGACACCGTTGGCGCCGTGGCAAATCTGCGAGCCCTGAACTCGGTAGAGTTGACTACTGAGGTGAGCGGTCGAGTGATGGAGCTGAACCTGCAGCCAGGTGCTGCGGTAGCCCAAGGGGCTGTTCTGCTCCGGTTGGATGATCGCCAGGCCCGGGCTGACCTTGCGGTTATTGAGGCTCAGCTGGCTGATGCCCGGCGCCAGTATGAACGGGCTCAGAGGCTGCGAGCCAATAACAGTATCTCCCAGTCCCAGGTCGATGAACTCAGAACCGCCGTCGACGTTGCCATTGCTCAGCGAGAGGCTGCAAGGGTCCGGTTACAGAACCATCGGATCGAAGCGCCGTTCGCCGGCGTTGTCGGGCTCTCAGACATCAGCGTGGGCGCTTTTCTCCAGGCGGGCACCACCATCACGACACTGGACACCAATGATCGGATGGAGCTCAACTTTGCCGTTCCTGAACGATTTATTGGCCAGGTCAGGATTGGTCAACGAGTGCGGGCAACATCCCCTGCGTTTCCCGGAGAAACCTTTGAGGGAGAGCTGATTGAACTGGCTACCCGGATCAATGAGCTGAGCCGGACGCTGTCCGTTCGGGCACTGATCGACAACTCTGAGGGCCGTTTACGACCCGGCCAATTCATGTCGGCGTCTCTGACACTGCAGGAGCGAGAAGGCCTGGTCATACCAGAACAGGCGGTCATGATCCGGGGTGATCAGAAGTATGTATTTGTGGCAGAAGATGGTGTTGCCCGCCGGGTGTCGGTGCGCACGGGCTCGCGAATGCCCGGCCTGGTTGAGGTGGTGGATGGCCTGGAGGCCGAGGACCAGGTAGTGGTCACCGGCCAGGATCGCCTGAGTACCGGTGACCGGCTCAGGCTGTTGGAGTCTGATCTGGCAATACCGGATAACCGGTTTATTTCCAGCCGGGAGTCCTGATCTATGGTCCTCTCCGATATTTCCATCAAGCGCCCGGTATTTGCCACGGTCCTGAGCCTGCTGATTGTGGTGTTTGGGGTGGCGGCACTGATGGGACTGCCCGTTCGGGAGTATCCGGACATCGATCCGCCCATTGTGTCGGTATCGACCGACTACACTGGCGCTGCCGCCGAAGTCGTGGACACCCAGATCACCCAGGTGATTGAGGGGGCGATCAGTGGCATTGAGGGTATTCGCTCCATCGAGTCATCCACTGAGCAAGGTGAATCCCGAACGTCCATCGAATTCAACACCTCTCGCGATATCGACGTTGCCGCCAACGATGTTCGGGATGCGGTTGCCCGTGTGGCCAACCAGTTACCTGATGAAGCAGATGCCCCCAGGGTTCGTAAGGCGGACTCCGATGCCCGGCCGATGATGTGGGTAACGCTGCTCAGTGATGTATGGGACAGCGCAGAGCTCAGCGATTTCGCCGATCGGGTGCTGGTCGACCGGTTGTCTGTGCTGGATGGCGTAGCCGATGTTCGGATTGGTGGCGAGCGCCGATACGCCATTCGGGTGTGGCTAGACCGGGAGCGCCTGGCGGCCAGAAATATCACGGTGGCGGAGGTAGAGCGCGCACTCCGGGACAACAACGTTGAATTGCCGGCGGGGCAGGTGGATTCGTCTACCCGCAACTTCACGGTAAGGGCGGAAGGTCGCTTGTCCAGTGTTGAAGAGTTCCGCAACCTGGTGGTGCGCCGTGACGGCAATGATTTGCTGCGGCTGGGCGAAGTCGCCAATATCCAGATGGGTGTGGAATCTGACATCAGCCGATTGCGGGCCAATGGGAAAACTGCCATCGGCCTGGGCATTATCCGGCAATCCAAAGCCAATACCGTGGCGGTATCGGATGCAGTGCGTGCCGAACTTGAGCGGATTCGGGACACGCTGCCACCGGAAGTCTCGCTCGCGGAAAGCTACGACGAATCCATCTTTATCCGTGCCTCCATCAAAGAGGTTCTGATCACCCTGGGCATCGCGGTGTCTCTGGTGATTCTGGTGATTTTCCTGTTCCTGAGATCCTGGCGGGCCACATTGATACCAGCCGTGACCATACCGGTGGCGGTGATCGGGGCGTTTATCGGCTTGGGCTTCCTCGGTTTTTCCATCAACGTGCTCACGTTGCTGGCGATTATCCTCGCCATCGGCCTGGTGGTGGATGATGCCATTGTGATGCTGGAGAACATCCAGCGGCGCATCGATGAAGGAGAACCGCCGCTGCTGGCAGCCTATCGCGGTGCCAAGCAGGTGGCCTTCGCCATCATCGCCACCACACTGACACTCATTGCCGTGTTCGTGCCCATTTCATTTATGGGCGGCAACGTTGGCCGGCTGTTCGCCGAGTTTGGCTTTACCCTGGCCGCTGCCGTGATATTTTCCAGTCTGGTTGCGCTGACGCTGGCCCCGATGCTGTGCTCCAAGTGGCTCCAGCACAGCCCGGAATCCGAGGAAGGCCACCGCTTGTGGGCGTTCAGTGAGAAGGTGCTCAATGGCCTGACCAATGGCTATAAAAAGCTGCTGACATTCTCCCTGAATCAGCCGGGTTTGCTGCTGGGGCTAGGTGTGGCCGGCCTGATCATAGCCACCGTCATTTTCCCGCGCCTGCCGCAGGAACTTGCGCCCACGGAAGATCGGGGCGTGATTATCATGCCTACCAGCGCACCAAGGGGGTCAACGGTTGAGTATACCGACCACTTTGTCCGCCAGGCGGAGACACAACTGCTGCCCTACCTGGACGAAGGAATTGCCGCGCGTTTCCTGTCGATTGTCGGTTTCCGGGAGGAAGAAGATAACGCCTTTATGATCATGGGCCTGACCCATTGGGATAACCGCGACATTAAGCAGCAACAGGTAACCAGTGAAATCCGGCAGAAGCTCGCGGATATTTCCGGTGTACGGATTAACGTGATCAACCCGCCGGGCCTTGGCCAGCGAGGCTTCAATCAGCCGGTGGAATTTGTGGTGGCCGGGCCGGATTACGAATCGGTACAGGCCTGGAGTGAAGAGATCGTCGAACGGGCGAAAGAGAACCCGAACCTGATCAATGTGGATACCGATTTTGAGCTGACCCGACCGGAGTTACGGTTGAACATTGATCGGGACCGGGCGGCGGACCTGGACATCACCGTTCAGGACGTGGGCCTGACCCTGCAAACCATGCTTGCCTCCCGCAACGTGACCACCTATGTGGACCGGGGTCGCGAGTACGATGTCATCATCCAGGCTGACGACGCCAACAGGGCAACGCCGGGGGATCTTGAACAGATCTTTCTGCGACCGAGAGAAGGCGGCGAGCTGATTCCGATCAAGGCCCTGGTGTCGGTGGAGGAAATTGGCGCCAATCCGGACCTTCGGCGTATAGATCGGTTGCCGGCGGTGGTCATCAGCGCCTCCCTGGCCGATGGTTATGACCTCGGTTCGGCGCTGACCTACCTGAACAATCTGGCTGTGGATAACCTGCCGCCGGAGGCCCGGCTCAGCTACAAGGGCCTGTCTCGGGAATTCCAGGATTCGTCCGCGGCTATCTATCTGACCTTCGGCCTGGCCTTTGTCATTGTGTTCCTGGTGCTGGCGGCCCAGTTCGAGAGCTGGATTCACCCGCTGATCATCATGTTGTCCGTGCCGCTGGCCGTGACCGGCGCGTTGATAGCCCTGGCCTGGTCCGGCATCAGTCTGAATATCTACAGTCAGATCGGCATTATCATGTTGCTTGGGTTGATGGCCAAGAACGGCATATTGATTGTGGAATTTGCCAACCAGCTGCGGGACAAGGGTTATGAGGTGCGAGACGCGATTCTTGAGGGTGCCACCTTGCGTTTCCGTCCGGTTTTGATGACCACCATTTCCACGGTGTTCGGCGCCGTACCACTGGTCATTGCCACCGGCGCCGGCGCCGAAAGCCGGGCCGCCATCGGTATGGTGATTCTTGGTGGGCTGGTGTTTGCCACGACGCTGACACTGTTCATTATTCCGGTGTTGTACAACCTCCTGGCGCGATTCGCCAAGTCGTCCAACGCGGTGGAAAAGGAGCTGGAGCGCCTGGCGTCCGGTTCGGCTGGCGGCTCCAGCCCCGCTGGCTCACCCGCAAGCAAGGCTGATGACTTCTGATCAGACCGCTGGCGGTTACAGCACTGTCGGGAACACCAGATGTCCATCCAGAACCTCGTCCGGGTGGATATCAATACAGAAAATGTGCTGGCCCGTCGAACCGGCAAGGCCTGTGGATAACGTGACGGTTCGCCGTGCATCCGGAAGCGCAACGTAAGGGCGGCAACTGTTGATTTGTTGCGGCCTTTCCAGGGCATTCCGGAAGTATTCCCGGTGGCTCCAGCGGGCGCCCGCCGAGTAGTAAAGCGGGTTGAAGCGGTCGCCACTGACCATATCCACCTGCGCCAGCCGGCCCTGCTGGACGCCATGGCTGTCCAGAATGAAACAGCGTTTGACGCCTTCCATGAGCAGCAGGTTTCTGCACACGCGTTCAAAGGGCTCGCCCCGGGCGATTTGATGGCAGACATCCATGATTTCAAAGCGGAGCAGTTTCAGGTAGGTTTCCTGGCTGTGATAATCCCTCAGGCTCCACTGCTGGGACCGGGACATCACCTGCTGCAGGGCGTTTTCGGCATTGACCGTGCATTCCCGGGTACTGTGTTTGGGCCGGGCAAACAGAAACCCCTACAAAAGATCCGCTTCAGTATCCAGCGCAATCCGTGCCTGGTTCTCGCTCTCGATACCCTCCAACAATACCAGGCTGCCGCTTTCTCGGATCATTCTGACCAGGCTGTGCAGCAATACCCGGGCACGCTGGTGTGTTTCCGCATTGGCTAACAGACTGCGATCAATTTTTACGATCAGTGGATTGATACGCCACAGCCGCTCAAAGTTGGAATCGCCCATGCCGAAGTCGTCGATGGCAATCTGAAAACCGAAATCTTTGGCTTCCTGAATGAACTCCAGCAGGGCATTGGTGTCGCGTGTGGCGGTTTCCACCAGCTCCAGCACGATCCTCTCCGGGGAAACCCCGGCGCTGTGGCAATGGTCCGCTAGCTGGCCAAGATAACCCGCATGGTGCAGCAAGGTGTCCGGGTTGATGTTGATAAACAGCCAGACCGGTTCGTGTTTCAGGCCGAAGTTGGTCAGGTGCAGTTTGAGCAGGTGCTGGTCGACACCGGTGGTGACGCCCTGAATAGACGCCTGCTCAAACAATTCAGGCGGGGCAATCGGCCGGTTATCCCGATGAACCCGCACCAGCGCCTCGTAACCCACCAGTTTCTGGTGGGTCGGGCTGAGAATGGGTTGATACACAGACTGGAAATCATGATGCTTTATAAATCTGGCACATTTGCCAGCTACCTTGCCGCGATGGTCTGCAAGGCTTAACACGCTTTTCATGGTCAGGAGCCCTATACTGCTATGGCGTAGCCGTCCTGGCCGTTGATGAGGTCACTGGGAAAAGCTAAAGCCATTTCCGTGCCATTGGTATCTGGTTTGAGAAAAACGAGGCTTGGCCTGGCTTTAAGAGGCACAAGTGCTCCGGGGTTTGTCACGGTTCGCACCATAAGGGTGCTGAAATATCAGACAACGGCAGTTATTCGCACCAGGAAACAACAGTCTATGAGTCAACACAGTCAGTTCCGGTTATTGGGCCAACGGCGGTTTTTGCCGTTCTACCTGACCCAGTTCTCCGGCGCCTTCAACGACAACCTCTACAAAAACGCCCTGTTGCTTCTGATTACCTTTCAGGCCGGTGGTCTGATGGGATTGTCGGTGAATGTGGTGGTCAACATCGCCGCGTTCCTGTTCATCCTGCCGTTCTTCCTGTTTTCCGGTATCGCCGGCCAGATGGCTGACCGCTATGAAAAGGCCGTGATCATCCGTAATGTCAAAGCGGCGGAAATCGGCATCATGCTGGTGGCGGCCACGGGGCTCTGGTTTGGCTGGTACGAGCTGCTACTGGTGTTGTTGTTCCTGATGGGGGTGCAGTCCACCTTCTTCGGTCCGGTCAAGTATTCGATTCTGCCCAGGGTGCTGACCGACGACGAGCTGGTCGGCGGCAATGGCCTGGTCAGCATGGGCACCTTTGTCGCGATCTTGCTGGGTACCATTGCTGCGGGCCTGATCATGGGGGCGGAACAGGCCGCCAGGGTGACCGCGGTTGGTGTGGTGGTGATGGCGGTGCTGGGCTATCTGGCCGCCCGGCAAGTACCCAATACCCGGGATGAATCTCCGGGGGTACGGGTGCGGTTCCGGCCGTTGCTGGAAACCTGGCGGCTGATGTCGGTGGCGGCGGAACGGCGCCAGGTACTGTGGGCGATTCTGGCCATCTCCTGGTTCTGGTTTCTGGGTGCCGCCTACCTGACCCAGTTCCCCAACTTCGCCAAAACCTGGCTGGCCGGGGATGAAACCGTGGTCACCCTGTTGCTGGCGATGTTTATCGTGGGTATTTCCATCGGCTCAATGCTGTGTGAGCGGCTGACCAAACACCGGATAACCCTGTCGCCGGTACCCTGGGGGGCGCTGGGCCTGACGCTGCTGGGCATCGACCTCTTCTTCGCGGTACCCGCAGACCCCAGCCCCTCTACCTGGCTCAGCCTGATCACCGAGCCTGTGTATATCCGGGTATTGCTGGATCTGGTGGGGATCGGCATCTGTGGCGGGCTGTTCATAGTGCCGCTGTATGCCTTTATCCAGCATGAAACCCCGGATCACAAGCGGGCGCGCATCATTGCCGCCCTGAACGTGATCAACTCGCTGTTCATGGTGTGCAGTGCCCTGGCAGGCATTGTGGTTCTGGGTGTGCTGGAGCTGGGAATCCCCGGGTTTTTCCTGATGTTGTCACTGCTTAACGCCCTGGTGTGGATGAGTGTGCTGGGGTTGCGGCGCCGGGCCGAAAAATCTGTGGATAATTAATGGGAAAACCTACGGATAAGCTCCGAATAAAACTTTTCATTGCATTTAAAAACAAGTAGTTATGATGAATTTCAGGCGTTGAAAAAGTGATCAAGGATGTGGATAACTTTCTTGAAAACTTTTCTGAGAAGCTGCTGACAACTGACTGAAAAGCAAAAAATTTCGGTTTTTACCTAGCCTGAGCCCCGGGTTTATCCACCGGATTTCCGGGCACCCGCCGCCGGGATGCTTTTCGCAGGGGCGATATCTGGTTAAAATTTGCACATTCAGACTGCAATTTCGCCGGCGAGGCGTTATACTCGCCGCCCTGTTTTTATACCCATTTTTATAGCCCGATTTCCGAGGTGTAGTGTGGAGTTTCCGACCCGTTTCGATGTCATTGTCATTGGTGGTGGCCATGCCGGTACTGAAGCCGCCCTGGCAGCCGCGCGCATGGGTTCGCAAACCCTGCTGCTGACCCACAACATTGAGACTCTGGGGCAGATGTCCTGTAACCCCGCCATCGGGGGTATCGGCAAGAGCCACCTGGTGAAGGAAATCGACGCCTTGGGCGGCGCCATGGCCCGGGCTACCGATCAGGCGGGTATCCAGTTCCGGGTACTGAACAGCCGTAAGGGCCCTGCAGTGCGTGCCACCCGCGCCCAGGCTGACCGGATTCTGTACAAGGCAGCCATTCGCCATACTCTGGAAAACCAGCCCAACCTGACCCTGTTCCAGCAGGCAGCAGACGACCTGATTGTGGAAAACGATCAGGTGGTGGGTGTGGTTACCCAGACCGGCATCCGCTTCAACGCCAAAACCGTGGTGCTGACCACCGGTACCTTCCTGGGCGGCGTTATCCACATCGGTATGCAGCACCATGCCGGCGGTCGCGCCGGTGATGCGCCGGCCAATGCCCTGGCCAAGCGCCTGCGGGAACTGCCGTTCAACGTTGGCCGGCTGAAAACCGGTACGCCGCCGCGCATTGATGCCCGAACCGTGGATTTTTCGGCGATGCAGCAGCAGTGGGGCGACGACCCGACACCGGTGATGTCCTTTATCGGCAGCCGTGACGAGCATCCCGAGCAGATCTGTTGCTACGTCACCCGCACCACCGAAGAAACCCACGACATCATCCGCAGTGGTTTTGACCGCTCGCCCATGTTCGCCGGGAACATCGAGGGCGTGGGCCCGCGCTATTGCCCGTCCATCGAGGACAAGGTCAACCGCTTTTCCGACAAGGATTCGCACCAGATTTTCGTCGAGCCCGAGGGCCTGACCACCAACGAACTGTACCCGAACGGCATTTCCACCAGCCTGCCGTTCGATATCCAGCTCAAGGCTGTGCGCTCCATTCCCGGTTTTGAAAACGCCCACATCCTGCGCCCGGGTTACGCCATCGAATACGATTACCTGAACCCCCAGGACCTGCGCCACACCCTGGAAACCAAGTTCATCCAGGGCCTGTACTTTGCCGGCCAGATCAACGGCACCACCGGCTATGAAGAAGCTGGCGCCCAGGGCTTGCTGGCGGGCATCAACGCCGCCTTGCGGGCTCAGGAAAAAGCCGAATGGTATCCGCGTCGGGATGAAGCCTACCTGGGCGTACTGGTGGACGACCTGATCACCATGGGGACCAGCGAGCCCTACCGCATGTTCACCAGCCGTGCCGAATATCGGCTGATCCTGCGGGAAGACAACGCTGACCTGCGCCTGACCGAAACCGGCCGCAAGCTGGGCCTGGTGGATGACGAACGCTGGCAGAAGTTCAGCGACAAGTGCGAAGGCATCGCCAAAGAGCGCAGCCGGCTGGAAAGCACCCGCATTCACCCGAACACCGACGCCGGTGAGCGGGCCAACGGTTACCTGAAACAGCCGATGACCCGGGACCAGTCCCTGGCCGAGCTGCTGCGCCGCCCCGAAATCGCCTACCAGCACATTGCCGAGATCGGTGCCGAACAGGCCGACGACCCGACTGTGGCCGAGCAGGTGGAAATCGAGATCAAGTACGAAGGCTACATCTCCCGCCAGGCTGATGAAATCGAGCGCCTGCGCCGGAATGAGAACACCGCACTGCCGGTAGACCTGGACTATGAGGTGATTGGGGGCTTGTCGAACGAGATCAAACAGAAGCTGCAAACCGTACGGCCGGAAACCGTGGCTCAGGCCTCACGCATCCAGGGTGTCACGCCGGCCGCGGTGAGCCAGATTCTGGTGCACCTGAAAAAGCGGGACCTGCTCAGAAAGCAGAGCGCCTGAGATGACTTATCCACAATGGCCACGCCAGCTGAGCGATGGGCTGGCGGCGATGAATCTGTCTCTCAGCGAAGGCCAGCAGCAACAGTTGCTGGCTTTTCTGGCTCTGCTGAACAAATGGAACAAGGCCTACAACCTCACCGCCGTGCGGGATGAGCGGGTGATGGTGTCGCGGCAGTTGCTCGACAGCCTGAGTATCCTGCCCTGGGTGACCACCGACCATTTGCTGGATGTTGGCGCTGGTGGCGGTCTGCCGGGTATCCCCCTGGCCATTGTGTTCCCGGAAAAACGCTTTACCCTGCTTGACAGCAATGGCAAGAAAACCCGGTTCCTGAACCAGTGTGTGCTTGAACTGGGGCTAGGCAACGTTGAGGTAATTCATGGCCGGGCGGAAGACTGCCAGCCGGATCAGCCATTCACCCAGATCAGCAGCCGGGCCTTTACCGCCCTGGAGAACCTGGTGACCTGGTGTGGCCCGTTGCTTGCGAGTGAGGGTGAGTTCCTTGCCATGAAAGGCCAGTATCCGGATGATGAAGTAGCTGCCCTTCCGGCCGGCTGGCAGGTAGAATCCAGCCATTCCCTGAAGGTGCCCGGTGCAGATGGCGAGAGGCACTTGCTGATCGTCACCCGGGCTGAGTAAACCCGCTAACCCCAAGAGCAGGAGGCAAAGCATGGCGCGCGTGATTGCTGTGACCAATCAGAAAGGCGGTGTGGGCAAAACCACCACCTGCGTCAATCTTGCCGCGTCTCTTGCCGCCACCAAACGCCGGGTGCTGCTGGTGGATATGGACCCCCAGGGTAACGCCACCATGGGCAGCGGTGTCGACAAGAATAGCCTGCAGTTGTCCGGTTACGACGTGCTCACCAAACGTGCCAGCGCTGCCGAAGTGATTGTCAGGGCTGAGGCCTCCGGTTTTGACATACTGCCCGCCAACGGCGACCTGACCGCGGCGGAAGTGGAACTGATGAACGAAATCGGTCGGGAGCACCGGCTGCGCCTGACTCTTAACACCGTTCGCGAGAATTACGATTACATCCTCATTGATTGCCCGCCGTCCCTGAACCTGCTGACCGTCAATGCCCTGTCGGCGTCGGATTCGGTGCTCATCCCCATGCAATGCGAATACTACGCACTGGAAGGCCTGGCTGCGTTGATGAACACCGTGGAGCAGATCAAGGAAACGGTGAACCCGAATCTTGAGGTGGAAGGCATCCTGCGCACCATGTACGACCCGCGCAACAGCCTGACCCTGGATGTCTCCGGTCAGCTTAACGAGTATTTTGGTGACAAGGTCTACCGGGCGGTGATTCCCCGCAACGTGCGCCTGGCCGAAGCGCCGAGTTACGGTATGCCGGCGCTGGCCTACGACCGGGCCTCCAAAGGCGCCATTGCCTATCTGGCCCTGGCCGGAGAGATGGTGCGCCGGCACGGATCGAAAAAGACATCCGCCGCGGTTGCGGTGTAACATAGTTCGCCGTCAGGCGACCATGCATCCACCATTTCAACAGGAAGAATGACAACCACCATGGCGGCGAAGAAACGAGGTTTGGGCGAACGGGGTTTGGGGGCACTGCTTCAGGGTTCCAAGGTTAACCTGAACCAGGAAACCAGCAATCACGATGGCGAGCTGCGGGACATTCCCGTGGATCTGATCCAGCGCGGGCGTTATCAGCCCCGCCGTGACATGGACCCGGCCGCCCTGCAGGAACTGGCTGATTCCATTCGCCAACAGGGTGTGATGCAGCCGGTGGTGGTTCGCCCCATCGCTGAAGGCCGCTATGAACTGATTGCCGGTGAACGCCGTTGGCGCGCCACCCAGATCGCCGAACTGGACCGCATTCCCGCCATTATCCGCGATGTCCCCGACGAAGCCGCCATTGCCATGGCGCTGATCGAGAATATCCAACGGGAAAATCTCAATCCGATCGAAGAAGCCTTCGCCCTGCAACGCCTGCAGGAAGAATTTGGCCTGACCCAGGCCCAGGTGGCAGAAGCGGTGGGTAAATCCCGCACCACCATCACCAACCTGCTGCGCCTGATTGGCCTTACCGAAGATGTCCGCACCATGCTGGAACACGGTGACCTGGAAATGGGCCATGGTCGCGCCATGCTCACCCTGCCGCCAGAACAGCAGATGCAGGTGGCCCGACAGGTGGTGGCCAAGTCACTGTCAGTACGCCAGACCGAAGCCCTGGTGCGCCGGATTCAACAGGAAAAACCGCAGGCCGAAAACACCCCAAGCAAAGGCCTGGACCCGAATATTCGCGCCCTGCAGGATGATCTTTCCGATCGCCTTGGTGCCCGGGTAGCGATCAACCATGGCAAACGGGGTAAGGGCAAAGTGGTGATCGAATACAGTTCACTGGATGAGCTGGATGGTATTCTGGGCCATATCCGCTAAGTCAGCCGAATAATCGGGAAAAATCATCCTAAAGTCCCGCTTTTCGCATTAAACACCACATGTGGTTGCTCCGGAGGTTGCAGAACACAACTTGTGTTATCTGCTATCAAATCTTGAATCGATCTGGTTAAAACTTGGCCAATTTTTCCGCCGAGTTGTGTTGAACAGCTATCGGTTAACACATATAATTCCGCGCGCTTGGAATGACAGCTGGTGACATGACACGTTCGAAGAAAGCCATCATGCGTTTGCCGCTCCTGAAGTGGCTGGTTATCGAGATGGCGGCTCTGGTCACTATCAGTCTGTTGTGGTTGTTTGAAAGTCGTTTGGCCGGGTATTCCGCGTTTATCGGCGGTCTTATTTTTGTCATACCAAACGCGTATTTTGCTCACCGGATGTACCGGTACCAAGGCGCCCGACACGCGCGCCTGATGGTGGGCAATATGTTCAGGGCAGAAGGCATCAAGCTCGCCCTTACCGCAGTGGGTTTTGCGGCAGTTTTCATCTTGATGGAGCCAGTACATGTACCGGCTCTGTTATTCACTTTTGCTGTAATGGTTGTTCTCAGTGGCGTGCTGCGCTTCCTGATTCAACCGCAAAGACAGCTATAGACTGGACGTGAGAGCAGTATGGCAGCTGATACCCCAGTAGAATATATACAACACCACCTTCAGAACCTCACTTACGGCAAGCTCCCCGCCGGTTATGAGAGGGTCGACCCCTACACCAACGATGTCACCGTGTTGCAGGAGGCTTCCTGGACGTTCGCGCGTACCTCGGCCGAAGCAACCGACATGGGCTTCATGGCGTTCCACGTGGACACCCTGGGCTGGTCCATTTTTATGGGCATCCTGTTCCTGACCATCTTCCGTATGGTTGCCAAGCGGGCCACCAGCGGCGTGCCCTCCGGGCTGCAGAATGTGGTCGAAATGACCGTCGAATTTGTTCAGACCATCGTTCGTGATGGCTTCCACGGCAGGAACCCGGTCATCGCGCCGCTGGCCCTGACCATGTTTGTCTGGATCTTCCTGATGAACAGCCTGAAGCTGATCCCGGTGGACTTTATTCCCCAGATCGCCCACGCGCTGGGTCTTGAATACTTCAAGATTGTACCGACCACCGATCCCAATGGTACCTTCGGTATCTCCATCGGTGTGTTCCTGCTGATCATCTTCTACAGCATCAAGGTAAAAGGTGCTGGCGGCTTCGCCAAGGAATTGTCCTTCACACCGTTCAACCATTGGGCGCTGGTACCCTTTAACCTGGTACTGGAAATCCTGGGCCTGCTGACCAAGCCGCTGAGCCTTGCACTGCGTCTGTTTGGTAACATGTACGCCGGTGAGGTAGTGTTCATTCTTATCGCGATTCTGCCGTTCTGGGTGCAGTGGACGCTGAACGTGCCCTGGGCGATCTTCCACATTCTGGTGGTCACGCTGCAGGCCTTTATCTTCACAACGCTGGCGGTGGTTTATCTGAGCCAGGCACACGAAGATCATTAACGGACAGTACAGAAGAAGTTTCGTAAAACCTGGATTGTGAAATCCCTAATTAACCTTTAATAAACTGAAAGCTAAGGAGTTTTAAATGGAAATCGTATTCATCGCAGCTGCTATCATCCTGGGTTCTGGCGCTCTGGCCACCGGTATTGGCTTCGCTCTGCTGGGCGGCAAACTGCTCGAGTCTTCTGCTCGTCAGCCTGAAATGGCTCCGCAGCTGCAAACCAAGACCTTCATCATGGCTGGTCTGCTTGACGCTGTTCCGATGATCGGTGTTGGTATCGCGATGTACCTGATCTTCGTTGTAGCTGGTTAATTACACCCGAGAAGCCAGGGCGCTGCTCACTTGAGTTGAGGACGCGCCCGGTTTTCCGGAAACCAGGACGCAACGAATAGCAAGAGGTATATTGCCGTGAATATAAACCTTACGTTGATAGGGCAAGCGATTGCCTTCGCTATTTTCGTCTGGTTCTGCGTCAAATATGTGTGGCCGCCCATTACGGCTGCCATGGAAGCGCGCCAGAAGAAAATCGCCGACGGCCTTTCTGCCGCAGATCGGGCTTCCCTCGATCTGGAACTCGCGCAGGAAAAAGCCTCCAAAGAATTGCAAAAAGCAAAACAGGAAGCTGCAGCCCTGATTGACCAGGCCAACAAGCGTGCCGCCCAGATTGTGGAAGCGTCCAAAGACGATGCCCGCAAAGAAGGCGAAAAGCTTATTGAGCAGGCCAGGGCCGAAATTCAACAGGAGCGTGTTCAGGCTCGCGACGCACTGCGCAAAGAAGTGGCGATACTTGCCATTGCCGGTGCTGAGAAGATCCTGGAAACCTCTGTAGATGCCAAAGCTCACAGCGAGATGCTGGACAAGCTGGCCGCAGAACTCTAAACGAGGGTCATCATGGCACAACTGACTACGTTAGCCCGACCCTACGCGAAAGCCGTATTCGATGCCGCTAAAGAACAGAATGCCGTTGATCAGTGGGATCAGGCACTGGCTTTTGCAGGTCTGGTCGCGGCTGACCAAGAGGTAGCGAACATCCTGGCCAATCCCGGCCTGTCTGAGCAACGCAAGGCGGAACTCTTCGCCGATTGTTTCGAAGAGCCCCTGCCTGAAGCACTCAGAAATTTCCTGTTGATTCTTGCTGAAAACAAGCGTCTGGCGCTGTTGCCGGAAGTTGCTACGCTGTTCAGTCTGTATCGCGCGGATCTCGAGCGCACCGTCAAACTGGCGGTGAACACAGCGTTCGAACTGTCTGCCGACGAACAGCAGACGTTGATCAAAGCACTGTCCGAAAAGCTGGAGCGCAAGGTTGAGCTTGAAACCGCGGTGGATCAGTCCCTGATCGGCGGCGTTGTAGTACGTACAGGCGACCTGGTTATCGACGCTTCAGTCCGTGGCAAGCTGGCCAGAATGGCCAAGGCTCTGGGCTCCTGATTTCAGCACAAGGTTTGAGGACAAAGGCATGCAGCAACTGAATCCATCCGAGATCAGTGACATCATCAAGAAGAGAATCGAGAAACTCGACATCTCTTCGGAAGCAAAGAACGAAGGTACGATCCTGTCAGTATCTGACGGCATCGTATTGATCCACGGTCTGGCCGACGTTATGTACGGCGAGATGATTGAATTTGCCAACGGCACCTACGGCATGGCTCTGAACCTGGAGCGTGACTCTGTTGGTGCAGTGGTACTGGGCGACTTCGAAGGTCTGGCCGAAGGTCAGAAAGTTCGTTGTACCGGCCGTATCCTGGAAGTGCCGGTTGGTAACGAACTGCTGGGCCGTGTGGTTGACTCCCTGGGTAACCCGATCGACGGTAAAGGCGAGCTGGGCAACAGCCTGACCTCTCCGGTTGAGAAGGTTGCACCTGGCGTTATCGCCCGTCAGTCCGTTGACGAGCCGGTTCAGACCGGTCTCAAAGCTATCGACACCATGGTTCCCATCGGTCGTGGCCAGCGTGAGCTGATCATCGGTGACCGTCAGATCGGTAAGACCGCTGTGGCGATTGACGCGATCATCAACCAGAAGAACACCGGCATCAAGTGTATCTACGTTGCCGTCGGCCAGAAGCAGTCTTCCATTGCCGCGGTTGTGCGCAAGCTGGAAGAGCACGGCGCCATGGACCACACCATCGTGGTTGCCGCCGGTGCCGCTGATCCTGCCGCCATGCAGTTCCTGGCTCCGTACTCCGGTACCTCCATGGGTGAATTCTTCCGTGACCGCGGTGAAGACGCTCTGATCGTATACGACGACCTGTCCAAGCAGGCTGTGGCTTACCGTCAGATCTCCCTGCTGCTGCGTCGTCCGCCAGGACGTGAAGCATTCCCGGGTGACGTTTTCTACCTGCACTCCCGTCTGCTGGAGCGCGCTTCCCGCGTTAACGCTGACTACGTTGAGCAGTTCACCAACGGTGAAGTGAAAGGCAAGACCGGCTCCCTGACCGCGCTGCCGATCATCGAAACCCAGGCCGGTGACGTTTCTGCGTTCGTACCGACCAACGTGATCTCCATCACCGATGGTCAGATCTTCCTGGAAACCAACCTGTTCAACTCCGGTATCCGTCCGGCCATGAACGCCGGTATCTCCGTATCCCGGGTAGGTGGTGCAGCCCAGACCAAGATCATGAAGAAGCTCGGCGGTAACATCCGTCTGGCCCTGGCCCAGTATCGGGAACTGGCGGCATTCGCCCAGTTCGCTTCTGATCTTGACGAAGCAACCCGTCGTCAGCTGGAGCACGGTCAGCGCGTTACCGAGCTGATGAAGCAGAACCAGTACAGCCCGATGACCGTTGCGGAAATGGGCACTGTACTGTTCGCAGCAAACGAAGGCTTCCTGGACGATGTTGATGTAAACAAAGTTGTGAAGTTTGAAGCACAGCTGCTGGACTGGATGCGTTCCGAGCAGAAAGAGCTTCTCGACAAGATCGGCCCCGAGGGCAACTTCAACGACGACATCACCGCTGGCCTGAAAGCTGCTCTGGAGAAATTCAAGACCACTCAGAGCTGGTAAATCCACTGGGCCCGCCATTGTGCGGGCCTGCTGGTCCCTTTGAGTGTCTAACTTGAAAAGGCAGTGACTTATGGCCGTCGGAAAAGAAATACGTAACCAGATTGGAAGCATCAAGAGCACGCAGAAGATCACTTCCGCCATGGAAATGGTGGCGGCGAGTAAAATGCGTAAAGCTCAGGACCGTATGCAGGCCACTCGCCCATACGCCGAAAAGATGCTGCAGGTAATCGGACACATTGCCAAGTCCAACAAGGATTACCGTCATCCGTTCATGCAGGAGCGTGAGGTCAAGCGGGTAGGCTACATTGTAGTGTCCTCCGACCGTGGCCTGTGTGGTGGTTTGAACACCAATGTTTTCAAACTGCTCGTTCGCGAAATGCGTGAATGGAAACAAAAGGGTGTTGAGACCGACATCTGCGCCATTGGGCAAAAAGGCGCGTCTTTCTTCCGTAACTACGGTGGCAACGTTGTAGCGGCGGTTACCCACATGGGTGACAACCCGTCTGCAAGTGAGCTGATTGGTAGCGTCAAGGTAATGCTTGATGGTTTCGAGCAGGGCAAGATTGATCGCCTGTACCTTGTGAGCAATGAGTTTGTGAACACCATGACTCAGAGCCCGCATTCGCTGCAGCTGCTGCCATTGCCGGAAGGTGATGACGAAGATGTAGGTCACCAGTGGGATTATCTCTATGAGCCGGATTCACGTCCGATTCTTGACGGGCTACTGCCACGTTATATCGAATCCCAGGTGTATCAGGGTGTGGTAGAGAATCTGGCCTGTGAACAGGCTGCCCGGATGATTGCCATGAAGAGCGCGACAGACAACGCCGGTGGCATCATCGATGAGCTTCAGCTGGCCTATAACAAGGCCCGCCAGGCAGCTATCACCCAAGAGATTTCGGAGATTGTGAGCGGCGCGGCATCTGTTTGATAACGCTCACAAACCTACTGGTTTTATTGACTACTAGATAACGAGGAACCGAGCATGAGTAGCGGACACATCGTTCAGATCATTGGCGCGGTTATCGACGTGGAATTCCCACGTGACTCCGTGCCAAGCGTTTATGACGCACTGCTGCTTGAAGGTGGCGAAACAACTCTGGAAGTCCAGCAGCAGCTGGGTGACGGCATTGTTCGTACCATCGCAATGGGCAGCACCGAAGGCCTCAAGCGTGGCCTGAAAGCTGAGAATACCGGCAAGCCGATTTCAGTACCCGTGGGCACCCAGACTCTGGGCCGCATCATGGACGTACTGGGCCGTCCGATCGACGAGCAGGGCGACATCGGTGAAGAAGAGCGTTGGGCTATCCACCGCAAAGCACCGGGCTACGCCGACCAGGCAGCGTCTGCTGACCTGCTGGAAACCGGGATCAAGGTTATCGACCTGATCTGCCCGTTCGCCAAGGGTGGTAAGGTTGGCCTGTTCGGTGGTGCCGGTGTAGGCAAAACCGTAAACATGATGGAACTGATCAACAACATCGCGAAAGAGCACTCCGGTCTCTCCGTATTCGCCGGTGTTGGTGAGCGTACCCGTGAGGGTAACGACTTCTACTACGAAATGAAGGAGTCTAACGTTCTCGATAAGGTTGCCATGGTTTACGGCCAGATGAACGAGCCCCCAGGAAACCGTCTGCGTGTGGCCCTGACCGGTCTCACCATGGCCGAGAAGTTCCGTGACGAAGGCCGTGACGTTCTGTTGTTCGTTGACAACATCTACCGTTACACCCTGGCCGGTACCGAAGTATCTGCACTGCTGGGCCGTATGCCTTCAGCGGTAGGTTACCAGCCGACTCTGGCGGAAGAGATGGGTCAGCTGCAGGAGCGGATCACCTCTACCAAGAACGGTTCTATCACCTCTATCCAGGCGGTCTACGTACCGGCGGATGACTTGACTGACCCGTCTCCGGCCACCACCTTCTCGCACCTTGACGCGACCGTGGTACTGAGCCGTGACATCGCCTCCAAGGGTATCTACCCGGCGATCGATCCGCTCGACTCCACCTCCCGTCAGCTGGACCCGCTGGTGATCGGCGAGCAGCACTACAACGTTGCCCGTGGTGTTCAGAACGTTCTGCAGCGTTACAAGGAACTGAAAGACATCATCGCGATCCTGGGTATGGACGAGCTGTCTGAAGAAGACAAGCTGACCGTAGCCCGTGCCCGTAAGATCGAGCGCTTCCTGTCTCAGCCGTTCCACGTAGCGGAAGTATTTACCGGTTCCCCGGGTAAGTACGTGTCTCTGAAGGAAACCATCGCCAGCTTCGAAGGCATCCTGAACGGTGACTACGACGACATGCCGGAGCAGGCCTTCTACATGTGCGGTGGCATCGAAGAGGCAATCGAGAAGGCTAAGGCAATGAAAGCGAAAGAAGGCAAGTAAATTACCTTCTTCCCTTTCTGACCCAAGAGGCGTAAGAAATGGCTATGACCGTACATTGTGACGTCGTAAGTGCCGAAGAAAAAATCTACTCGGGCCTGGTGGAGATGCTGATCGCCACCGGAACCGAGGGTGAGCTAGGCATCCAGCTTGGCCATGCTCCGCTGCTGACCGAGCTCAAGCCCGGCTCAGTGCGGATCATCAAGCAGGGTGGCACCGAGGAGATTCTGTACGTTTCCGGTGGTTATCTGGAAGTGCAGCCGAACCTGGTGACCCTGATGGCTGATACCGCAGTTCGTGCCAAGGATGTGGACGAAGCGGCAGCCCTGGAAGCCCAGAAGCAAGCCGAGAAGGCACTGGCGAACAAGACAGGCGAGTTCGAGTACTCCCGTGCTGCCGCCGAGCTGGCAGAAGCCGCCGCTCAGCTGCGCACCATCCAGAAACTGCGCAAGCACCTGCGCTAAGCAGGGTTTGTGTCAGGGCCCGGACTGGCCTGACCGTGAACCGCATCCGCAGGTGGATAACCAGCCACACCCGCAAGGGCAAGGCCGGTTATTCACCGGGACGCGGTTTTTTATTTTGAGTTTCACCACCAGATTGGAGCGTACCGCCCCATGAGCCCATTACACGTTGTGATCCTGGCGGCCGGCCAGGGCTCCCGAATGAAATCGGCGCTACCGAAGGTATTACACCCGGTGGCCGGCAAGGCCATGCTGCATCACGTGATTGATACCGCAAAGCAGCTGGGGGCGGAGAAAATTCACACGGTAATCGGCCACGGTGCAGATCAGGTGCGGGCATCACTGCACGAACCCTCGGTGAACTGGGTGATGCAGACCGAACAACTGGGTACCGGCCATGCCGTGGCCCAGGCCTTGCCGGATCTGCCGGACGACGCCCGGGTACTGGTGCTCTACGGCGATGTGCCGTTGACCCGCAAAGACACCCTCGACGCCATGGTCAGTGACCTGGACGATGGTAATCTGGCCCTGCTGACTGTGGATATGGACAACCCTCACGGCTATGGCCGGATCGTTCGTAACGCCGAGGGCCAGGTGCAGGCGATTGTGGAGCAGAAAGACGCCACCGCCGAGCAGCAAGATATCCAGGAGGTAAACACCGGTATCCTGGCCGTTTCTGCCCGGCACCTGAAAAGCTGGCTGCCCACGCTATCCAACAGCAACGCCCAGGGTGAATACTACCTGACCGACATCATCGCTATGGCTGTTGACCATGGCTTGTCCGTCACGGTGTCTCAGCCCCTGAACCCGTTTGAAGTGCAGGGCGTGAACAACCGCCTGCAACTGGCGGAGCTGGAGCGTTGGTACCAGCGCCAGCAGGCAGAAAGGCTGATGACCGAGGGAGCTACCCTGGCAGACCCGGCCCGGGTGGATGTACGCGGTGAGCTGACCATTGGTAACGACCTATGGATTGATGTGAACGCGGTGTTTGAGGGTAAAGTCAGCCTTGGCAGCAACGTGGTGATCGGTGCGAACTGTGTGATCAAGGATTCCACCATTGCTGATGGCGCTGAAATCAAAGCCAACAGCGTGCTTGAAGGCGCGATTGTAGGCGCCAATGCCCAGATTGGCCCGTTCGCCCGCCTGCGCCCGGGTACCGAACTGGCCGCCAACACCAAGGTGGGCAACTTTGTCGAGACCAAGAAAGCGGTAGTGGGTGAGGGCAGTAAGATCAACCACCTGAGTTACGTGGGCGATGCCTCATTGGGTCGTAATGTGAATGTGGGTGCAGGCACCATCACCTGCAATTATGATGGGGTCAACAAGTTCAAAACCGAGATAGGCGACGGTGTGTTTGTGGGCTCCAACACCTCTCTGGTTGCACCGGTGACGGTGGCGGCCGAGGCCACCATTGGTGCGGGGTCTACCATCACCCGCAACGTCGCGGAAAGCGAACTGGCCGTGGCCCGGGGCAAGCAACGGAATATCGCGGGCTGGGAACGGCCGAAAAAAGCGTAACAACCGAATAACTGACAGGTGATAACAGCATGTGTGGGATTGTAGGAGCGGTTTCCGAACGGGATGTCCAGGGTATTCTGCTGGAGGGGCTCCGCCGCCTTGAATACCGGGGTTACGACTCCGCCGGCATGGCCGTGATCAACGGCAAGCCGGAAGTGCAGCGTGCCCGGGAAGTCGGTAAGGTTGCTGCCCTGGCCGATGCCATCAGCGCCAACCCCCTGGCCGGGCATCTCGGTATCGCCCATACCCGCTGGGCCACCCACGGTGAGCCATCCCAGGTGAACGCCCACCCGCACATGTCTGGTGACCGCCTGGCCATTGTCCACAATGGCATCATTGAGAATTATCAGGAACTCCGCGAAGAGTTGAAAGCCGAAGGCTTTGAGTTCACCTCCCAGACCGACACCGAAGTGGTCGCCCATCTGATTGGCAAGAACTACAAGGCCGGCGGCAGGCTTTACGATGCCGTGAAAGCCGCTATCAGCCGCCTGCGCGGTGCCTTTGCCCTGGCGGTTGTCCATGCCGACGAGCCGGACCACCTGGTGGTGTGCCGTGAAGGCAGCCCGCTGGTGGTGGGCGTGGGTATCGGCGAGAACTTCATCGCCTCTGACCAGCTGGCGCTGCTGCCGGTTACCGACCGGTTCATGTTCCTGGAAGAAGGCGACATCGCCGATATCCGCAAGGACAAGATCGAGATTCACGATCGCGAAGGCCAGGCGGTTGAGCGCGCCATCAACCGTTTCGAACACGGTGCCGATTCCGCCGACAAGGGCGAGTACCGCCATTACATGCTCAAGGAAATCTACGAGCAGCCGAAAGTGATCAAGGCCACCATGGAAGGCCGGATTACCGCTACCCGGGTGCTGGAGCAAGCCCTGGGTACCGATGCCGAAAACCTGCTGGAGAACGTGCGCCACGTCCAGATCATCGCCTGTGGAACCTCTTATCATGCCGGCATGGTGGCCCGTTACTGGATTGAAGACCTGGCCGGCGTACCCTGTTCCGTGGAAGTGGCCTCCGAGTTTCGCTACCGCAAACACGTGATTCAACCAGACACCCTGTTCCTGTGTATCTCTCAGTCTGGTGAGACCGCCGATACCCTGGCGGCGTTGCGCCAGGCGAAAAAAGCGGGCTTCCGTGCCGCGCTGGCAATCTGTAACGTCCCGGGCAGCTCCCTGGTGCGGGAATCTGACCTGGTGATCATGACCCAGGCCGGCCCTGAAATCGGTGTAGCCTCCACCAAAGCGTTCACCACCCAGCTGACCGCCCTGCTGATCTTCACCCTGGCCCTGGCCCGCCACAACGGCCTGAATGCCGAGCGGGAAGCCGACATCGTGAAGGCCATTCACCTGTTGCCGGGCCAGGTCAGCGATGTACTGGCCCTGGATGGCGAAATCGAGGAGATGTCCAAAGCCTTCATGGACAAGAACCACAGCCTGTTCCTGGGCCGGGGTTCCCAGTATCCGGTGGCCATGGAAGGCGCTCTCAAGCTCAAGGAGATCTCCTACATTCACGCCGAAGCCTACCCGGCCGGCGAGCTGAAACACGGCCCGCTGGCGTTGGTCGACAGTGAGATGCCGGTGGTTACCGTCGCGCCCAACAACGACCTGGTGGAAAAGCTTAAATCCAATCTCGAAGAAGTCCGTGCCCGCGGTGGTGAACTGTTCGTCTTCGCCGACAAAGCCGCAGAGGTAAAGCCGGAAGAGGGCATCCACGTGATGCAGTTGCCGTCGGTTCACGAAATCACTGCGCCGATCGTCTACACCGTGCCCCTGCAGTTGCTGTCTTACCACGTGGCGGTGCTCAAGGGCACCGATGTGGACCAGCCGCGCAACCTGGCCAAGAGTGTGACGGTGGAATAATCGCCTGGCTTGGAAAACTGAAAGCCAAGTGGGTTAACGAAAACAGGGTTGAAACGCTGGCGGTAACAGCCGCATTTCAACCCTGTCCATGTCATCCTCAGAAGGTCACGCCCAGGGTCAGCCAGAGTTTGTTGGTGTCCACTTTGCCGGCGGCACTGTCACCGGCGGAGTACCGGGCGTACTTGATGCCCGCAGTGTAGTGTTCAGCAAAGCCTCGGTTGTAAGCCACGCCCCATTCGTCGCCCAGGTCATCCACGGCCGGGGTTGATTCGTTGGCACTGAAGTCATGATAGACAAACGCCCATCGACCACCCGCGAGAGCGCCAGATACCGTCAGCGAAATATCTTCCAGGCCACCAGCCGGTGTTGCCAGGAACTGGTCCGTCCAGCCGTTGAATGCGTGTAGCGTGGCCAGCGGTGTGGCGAATCCATAATTACCATCGTCGGAGCCCAGGACCTCATAGGTCAGGGCAATGGTGATGCCTTTAACGCCCGCCCCCGCCTTCAGCGAGTAATAGTCAGCGTCAAACTCGGTGGCGCCGGATTTGGCTTCCTGCCTGGCGTATTCGGCGGCGTAGATCAGTTTTACTGATTCCAGGTCGTAATCACCCGCAAACCGCAGACCCACGGTATCCAGGCCGTTGTTTGTGCCGTCGTCCACTTCCAGCAGATAGGCATAGGCGCTGAGCTTGCCGAAGCCGGTCTGATAGCCCAGGTTCAGCAGGTGATCTTTGGTGGCCAGGTCCTGAGCCTCCGCAAAGATCCGATTGCGCTGGTTGAGATAGGCATAGTCCAGCGTCAGCAGGCTCGTGGGTGCATAGGTCAGGCGCACGCCATCAAAGGTCTGCCGGTCCTGTCGCCAGCCGACATGACCCACATGGCGCTGATTGTCATAGACAATGACCTGGCGACCGGCGCGCGCAGTGACGTCGCCGCCGCTGTATTGCAGGTAAGCCTGATCGACTTCGGTGGTCTCCGGATCGGCAATGACCGAATAATCGGTATTTTTACCCTGAGTGTTGTTGTAATCGTCCAGGCCCATCACCGTGCGGGAATCCTCAAACTCCAGAACTCCGGTCACGCCATGGTAGCTGCCGGTGGTGTAGCCCAGCCGGGTGCGGATGGTCAGGGCATCGGCGTCTTTGAGGGCGTTGTCCTGATCCACCGCCTCATACCGCAAACGGACATCGCCGGAGACTTGCCCGTTGCTCAGGGCATCGTGCAGGGAGTGTTCCGCTGCCAGCGCGGGAGTGGCCAGCGCCAGGGAGCCCAGCATACAGGCCGAATGTCGGATCAATCGTGCTTTCATAGTTGCTTCCTTTTCCGTTAATGACAAAACGTTCTGTTGGCCGGTTGATGCCGGAGTTGGTATCGGCGACGGATCGCAGGGGTCAGGCCGCCTGGCTTTGATTAGACGAGCCGACCGTCAGATGACAGATCGATTGATCGTCCAGGCATTGCTCCATCACCAGTTGGTCGGGCGTGTCGTGAACGGTCTTCCAGGTTCCCTCAGCCGAAGGTTGACCGCGAAGAACCACCGGCATGGCTCGGGTTTTCAGCCTGATCACCGGCGGGTTATGTTCATAGGTCACGGCATCCAGGCCCATGACCGCATGGGCAATCGCTTGTGCCTGATGTTTGATCGGTTCGATAAAGCGGCAAGGCATGCCGTCGATACTGATGCAATCGCCGAGCGCATAAATGTCCGGGTCACTGGTACGCAGTGTGTGTGGATCGACCGCAAGGCCCCGTTGAAACTGCAGGCCGGCGTGACGGGCCAGCCGGTTATCGGTGGCCAGGCCTGTCGCTGCCACAACGTGATCGACTTCAAGGGGCTGGCCCACCTGGCGGGTGATTGAGCGCTTGCCATTGTCGAGTGCGGCCACGCCGGTCACATCCACGCCGCCAAGGTAGCTGATGCCGAGTTGGGTAAAGCTGCTGACCAGGCGGGACGCGGCCTTGTCGGGCAGCAGCCCGGCCAACGGTGCGTTATTGCGGTCGAGCAGGGTGACCGTGTGCCCGGCGCGGGCAAAGTCCTCGGCCAGTTCACAGCCGATCATGCCGGCGCCGACAATAGCGATGGACTGTTTACCCTGCGCCAGCGCCTGTTGCAGTCCAGACCACCCGGCCAGATCATTGACCCGCCAACACAGGGGCGCCGGCAGTTGCGCCGGCAGTATCGGTTGCGCGCCCTGGGCCAGCACCAGCTGGGTGTAGTTGAGCGATCCGCGGGTTGTGCGTAATTGCTTTAACGTCGGGCTCAAGCCAACCGCAAAGGTTTGCGCCATCAGCTGGACACCAAGCCGTTGTGCGGCCTGGTAACCGGTTTCCCGCACCAGCGTGGTTTTATCCGCGCCGCGACTGATAGCCACCGAAAGCTCGGGCTTGTGATAGGTATCGCCACTGCAAGCCGTGACCAGGGTGATGGGAACCGTGGCGTCCAGTGCGCGCAGCGCTTCCACAGTGGACCAGCCGGCAATGCCGGCGCCAATCACCACCACGCCGGGTTTGCGGTTGAAGTGCATCGGCTGATCGCAAACCGTGATTTCCTGCCGTTCCAATAGCTCGAAATCGGTCTTGGTGACGCCGCACAGCGGGCATTCCCAATCGTCCGGAATGTCTTCAAAGCGGGTGCCCGGCGCCAGACCGCTGTCCGGGTCGCCTTGCTCCTCGTCATAGATCAGCCCGCAGGCGAGGCAAATGTATTGTCGCCAGGGCGTGGTTTGATCGACACTTTGCTCACTCATGCCGGCACCTCTGCACGCATCTGTTTGGCCATCTCCCAGCGCAGGTGTTTGAGGGCCGGTGTAACGATGGCGACGAAATGGGCCTCGCGTATGCGGCGTTGGGGTGCCGATGTCATCAGGTAACCGCGCGCGCCTTGATGCAGTAGCGCCGATTGGGACGCCTTAAGCGCCATTTCGGAACCCCGGGCGCGCAGATCCAGTACGTCCAGCAGGAAGTCTTTGCTGCCATCAAACGGGGTTTCGGCGAGTTTGGCGGCCTGAGCTTTGATGTCGTCAAATTCCGCCTGCAGCTCGTCCGGGCGGTCATGCAGATACTGGTTCACATGGCCAAGGGAGGGCTCCACCTCGCGGGCAGAGTCAATCGAACCCTGAATAACGCCAGTGGCCATGCCCACCTGTAACAGGATGAACGCTGTGCGAACGCGCTGAATAAAGGGCCGCACCGGATCGGCAATCATCTGATCCTCACTGACGAAATAGTCGACCAGAGGAACCGCCCAGGTGCTGGTGCCTTCCATCCCGGAAAACTCCGGGCATTTTCTGAGCGTTACCCGCTCATCCAGGTCCAGCAGAAACATGATCTCGTGGGAGCGACTGCCATCCTCCCGGTCGACCGCGGCGATAACGCCACAGTACTGCCCCGGAGCAATGTGGCTGACCCAGGGCAAGGTACCGTTAACCCGATAACCACCCGGTACTTTTTTGGCTTTCAGCGCCATCTTTTCGATACCGGTGAAGGCTTTCATCGGATTGGACAGGGCGGTTCCGCCGAAGGTTCTACCGGCGGCGTGGTCTGGCAAGCGGGCCAACAAAGCCGGATTGCCGGATTGCTCCATGTAGAGCCCGCAAACGTCGTGGCACCAGGTCATGAAACCGGTGGAGCCGCAGTGCCGGCTGATCTCATGCATGGAGTCGATGGCCAGGCCATAGCGAGAGCCGTACTGGTCGAGATGGCCGGCAAACGCGCCGGCCTGACCGAGTTTTGCCATGATATCGATCGGATAATAGCCCTCGTGATCGATACGGTAGGCGGCGGGAGCAAGCTGCTCCCGGGCTATCTGGCTGACATCCGCCAGCACCTGGACATCGTCTGCCCAGGGAAGAGCAATTGAGGGTGATACAGCAGCGCTGTTCATGGCTTACCTCTGGAGTCCGGGGGTGGGCTTATTCCATCAGGCTGATGCTGAACGGGATCGGATTGCGCATGGTGTTGGCCACCGGCGAGAAGTAGTTGGCGTGGCGGACGATTTCATCCAGCTCTTCACGCGTGGCGTCGCCTTCAACCAGTACCTTCACGCGGATATCCTGAAAGCCCATGTCTTCGGGTTTCTTTTCGGCGCCGCCGGCACCCCAGGCGGCCGGATTGCCGATGTCGCCTTCCAGGAAGATTTCCAGTTTGCTGAGTTTGATCTGCTTCCAGGTGGCAACGGCGGTAATGCCGACGGCCAGGCAGCCGCCCAGGCCAGACAGAACAATTTCGCCCGGGGCCGGGGCGGTATCTTCACCGAACAGGTGCAGGGGCTCGTCTACCACCACTTCGTGTTGATTGATGTGGCTGACGGTGCGGTACTGGCCATCGGTAACCGTGTGAACCTTGTTGGTGCCGCGAGTGGCCGGGTTGTTACGGCCTTTTTCTGCAAAGGCGAGCAAGCCGTCACGATCAATCGGGCGAAGGTAAGCGGTTACGGTTTCTGGTTGGCTGGCAGTGGCTGTAGTCATGATGTGCTCCGGTTGGGTTTGTCAGATCTGCCCGTTGTGTCCTGAGACGTTCGGGCTTGTATCTGTACCAGAGCAGCTTGTGTGCCACCTTCTGAAATATGCTATTAATCTGTTTAAAAACAAAAAGATAAAATTAGTTTGTCGAGGTCGATGGTCGCTTGGCTCTTGCCTTTGTCAGGTATCAAAATCCGACAATGTCAGACATTGTCGGGGCCTGGCTCCGCTCCATTGTTCATGTTCAGCTTCTCCAGTCGGTACCGGAATTGTCGGGGTGTCATGCCCAGCAGAGCCGCTGCCCGGGTTTTATTGCCGCCGGTTTGCTGCAGGGCGTCGGTCAGTTCACTGGCCTCGTCCGCCCGCACCCAGCTGTAAGGGCGCCCGGGCCCGGGACTGCTTGTGTTTTGGGCCCCGCCGCTGCCCGGTGCTATCGCGCTGTTGAACGACGTCGGGCCGGCGGGATCCGCAGAGCTCTGCTGGCCGGCCTCAAGGTGCCGGCTGATGGTGGATTCCTGGCGCAGGATCGCTTCAATGTCCATGATGCTGATGGTGCCGTCTTCGGCCATCAGCACGGCCCGTTTGATGACGTTTTCCAGCTGGCGGATATTGCCGGGCCAACTGTAACTTTCCAGGCGCTCCATCACGCCATTGCCCAGCAGGGTATAGCGGCCGTACTCCCGGTTGGCACTTAACAGGAAATGCCGGGCCAGAATGCGCACATCGCCCTCCCGGCTTCGTAACGGGGGCAGGTGGATTGGGAACACGTTGAGCCGATAGAACAGATCGAGGCGAAACTCACCCCGGTTGACCGCATCCTGCAGATTTTTATGGGTAGCGGTGACGATTCGGACATCGACCGGTATGTCTTTGTTACCCCCGACGCGCTGGATCACCTGGCCTTCCAGAACCCGCAGCAGTTTGGACTGCAATTCCAGGTTCAGGTCGCCGATTTCGTCCAGAAACAGGGTGCCACCACTGGCCAGCTCGATCTTGCCGGGTTTGGTGGCAGACGCGCCGGTGAATGCGCCCCGCTCGTGGCCAAACAGCTCGGATTCCAGCAATTGATCGGGAATGGCCGCGCAGTTGATGGCGAGGAAGGGTTGCTCCTTACGGGCGCTATTCAGGTGCAAGATCTGGGAAAAGCGCTCCTTTCCGGTGCCGGATTCGCCCGTGAGCAATACCGTCACCTGGGTTTTGGCCACCCGGGTTACCTGAAGCAATGCATCCTGCACCGCCCGGCTGTCGCCGAGTATGCCGTGATTGGTTTGCTGGTTTTGCAGGGCGTCTTTCAGCTCCTGGTTTTCAGCCTGGAGGTGGTTGGTACGCTCTTCAATGAGGGAATTAATCTTGATGATCTGGGCAATAAAGGTCGCCAGAATCCTCAGGATAACCAGATCGGCACTGAACGATCTGGGCCGCATGCGCAGCCGGTTGACCGCCAGCACACCCACGGGGGTATTGCCCTCCAGGATGGGAATGGCGATGTAGGCCACCACCCCGTCTGGCAGGGTCATCCGGTCGACCGCCCGGAACAGGTAGCCGGGCTCCTCATCGATGTTCTGAACCACCGCCAGCTGGCCCTGGCGCATTACCCGGCCGGTGATGCCCTCTTCAAAGCTGTACACGCCGCGCTTCCGCTCTTCGGGGGTCAGGCCGTAGCTGTATTGAATGTGCAGAGCGCTGTCGTCCGGTGTCGACAGCAGTACCCGGCCCCGGTTGAGGCCCAGCATTTGCGACATCAGGCGCAGTATGCCGGTGATCGCAGATTCGGGAGAGCCGGAGTGGCCGATCAGTTTGGCGGCCTCTTGCACAACCGTAAGGTCGGTCTCGGCCTTGATGACATCACTTTCGAGTGGTGACGAGAGATTTTCCATGAGCAGTATGCCATTCCAGGACATTGTCAGAGATTGATACAGCAATCTCTGTGCCTGATTGTCCGTTGGACTGACATTGTCGCTTTCATAACAGAACAAGGCCGCCCCTGAGGACGGCCTTGTTCCGGGCGACTCAACCGTTATTCTACGTGCCAGTTAAAGCGTTTTATCAGCAGGCTACAGATGGAGTCCAACCCGTAGCCGATCAGGCCAATGACTACCACGATAGCGGCCAGCGTATCGTAGGAGAGGGTATCCCGGGCATCGTTGATGGCGTAACCCAGGCCACTGGTGACGCCCAGATACTCCGCCGGTACCAGTACCACCCAGGCCACGCCAACGGCCAGCCGGATGCCGGCGAGCACATCACTCATGATCGCAGGCATGATGATGCGTCGCAGCATGTGCAGTTCCGAGGCGCCGAGGTTGCGGGCGACTTTAAACCAGTTGGGATCGATCCGGCGCACGCCATGGGCGGTCGAGAAGATGATCGGCCAGACCGCCGCCATCACGATCAGGAAGATAATGGCCGAATCCCAGGTAGGGAAGGCCAGAACCGCGATCGGCATCCAGGCCAGGGGGCTGATCATTCGCAGGAACTGAAACGGCACATTGGCAATCTTCATGGCGTTGCCCACGTAGCCGATCAGCACGCCGACCGGCACCCCGATAACAATCCCCCAGAACAAGCCATAGAGAATCCGGTACAGGCTGGACAGGATAGTGGGCCAGATGGAGCCACTGGCCACCAGACCATACAACGCCTGGAAGGTGGGCGCCGGGGCAAAATTGGCGAAGGCCCACATGTCTGGGTCATTGGCCACCAGGTAGCCGCCGAACCACCAGGCCGCCAGCAGACTGGTGATACCGATGGCCGGGTAGCGCAGGCCGCCGAGCATGCTCAGCAGCGGACTGAGCCGATTGAAGCCGGATGACGGGGCGTTCAGGGCAGCGGAGGTTTTGGTACTCATAGTTTGACCACCTCTTCCCGATCAAACGGGTTGTCTGCATCAAAGCCCGGGGCGTCTTTCCAGCCGGGGTGTTTATCCATGGCGGCTTTGACAAAGCGGTAGTCCACCAGATCATCCACCACGAAGTCCGGGTCCAGGTCCTGCAGGAAGGTGGTATCGCCACCGACCAGGGTTTGCTTCAGCTCGTTAACGATAAGCCGGGTGGCGGAAGGGAACGGCCACGGCTGGAAGTCGATGCGTCCGCTGCCCCAAGCGGCGTTCTGAATCGCGTTGGGATCGGCGTAGCTTTCCTGGTCATAGAGTGTCATCGCCTGTTCAACCACATTGGCCGCCATGGGCAGATAGCCCTTACCATCGCGCGACAACAGGTGAGCGACTTCTTTCTTGTTCTGCTGGGAATAGATCTGGGCTTTAACAATCGCGTTCATCACCTTCTGGGTCCACACCGGGTTGGCGTTGACCTGGTTCTCGTTCATACAGACCACGCAGCATGGGTGATTGCGCCAGATATCCCCGGTGAAACGTAGCATCTTGCCGCCGGCCAGCATTTCGCCCACCGCATTAAAGGGTTCCGCGACAATAAAGGCGTCGATCTTCCGGGCCGCCAACGCCGGGGGCATATCCGGCGGCGGCATGATCTGCAGGTTCACCTCGTTGGGCGCCAGGGTCTCGCTTTGCGACTTGATGACCGGTGTCAGCCCGGCGTGGCGCAAGCCCATCTGCAGCACAATGTTGTGCATGGAGTACCAGTAGGGCACCGCAACCTGTTTGCCGCCAAGATCCGCAAAGCTTTTGGCATCGGTATGGCGACCAACCACCAGGCCTGAGCCGTTCAGGTGCGCCCACGACATGATCTTCACCGGGAAGTTGTTGTTGTAGCGCATCCAGATCGGAATCGGCTTAAGGAAGTGCACCAGATTGAATCGGCCTGCGGCAAACCCCTCCACAAGCGGTGACCAGCCACGGATCAGTGTGGGTGGCTCGGTCTTCAGACCTTCCTCCTCGAAAAAGCCTTTGGCGTGGGCCACCAGCAGAACAGTGGCATCGGTGATGGGCAGGTAACCGATACGGACGACTTCATCGGCCGGGTGTTGGATACTGCCCCAGGCCGCAGTGCTGGCGGACATCCCGAACGCAGCGGCCAGGCCGCCAAGGGCCAGGCTGTCGAGCATGAAATCCCGCCGGCTCATTTCGTGTTCCTGGAGGTATTCCTGGTCGGATTGCATGGTGGTGGGCGTTTTGCTTGTCGGCTTTTTCATCGTATCTTCCTCATTAGGATTGGGCGTGTTCAGGCGGCGCTTTCGGCTTTCGAGTCGGCGGGCTGGCTGGACTGGGCATCCCGTCCGGACAAGCCGGTGTCGGTGCCTTTGAATTGCTGCATCAGTTCGTCGCGCAAGGTCTGAAACCCGACATCCATGTGCCGGCGAGGCCAGGGCAGCTTGACCGGAAGTTCACTGACGATTCGCCCCGGGTTTTGAGACATCACGAGCACCCGGTTCGCCATGGTGATGGCTTCATCAATATCGTGGGTAACGATCACCATAGTGATGCCGCGCTCGCGGCAAATGGCGGGCACCTCCTCCTGAAGGGCAGAGCGGGTGAACGCGTCCAGTGCAGAGAACGGCTCATCCAGAAGCAGCACCTCGGGGTTGGTGGCCAAAGATCTTGCCAGTGCAACCCGTTGTTGCTGACCGCCAGAAAGGCTCTGAACGTTTTCCTTTTTCTTGTCGTGCAGGCCCACCATGTCGAGCAATTCATCAACCTGCCTGGTCGCTTCGCGCTTGGAGTGGCCTGCGAACAACAGGCCCAGAGCGGCGTTTTCCTGAACGGTCATCCAGGGGTACAAAGAGGCTTTCTGGAACATCATGTTCCACTTGGCACTGGGCGAGGATATCTGGTGACCGTTGACCCGCACGCAGCCTTCCGACGGAATCAGCAGCCCGGCCAGCATGTGCAGCAGCGTGGACTTGCCGCAACCGCTGCGGCCGATAAGGGCCGTCATCTGACCCGGCTCAATCCGGGCGTCGATGTCTTTCAAGGTAGGTTCGGCTGAGGATGAAAACCTGTGGGTGACGTAGTCGATCGACAGTGATGCGCCCATGTCTTTGCTCCGATTCAAAGGAATATGACCTGAACCTAAGCAGTATGTGTGCCACCAAAATTAAGTTAATAAAATCAATGGTTTGTTATTTTTACGGAGATTGTCACCAGTTGCTTGTTGTTGCCAATGTCGGACAATGGCAAGGATTATTCGCCATTGCTGAGCTTTGCTCAGCTAGACGGATGGTGGAGAACGTGGCTTGGGCCGTTATGGCATCAGTGATGAGTCTCGGATCGCCTGGCATTTAGGTCTTTTTCTGATCGGGTCTTGTGTAAAAAACCGGTGGTTTACTCTATACTCTCGCCCCTGTCCCGGGGTGCGCGTACCCCCATATACGCCTAATGACTGACCTGATTGCTACCTTCTGGCCATTACCCGGTGCACAAATATCAAGGAAGATTGCGGGCCCCCTGCCGCATACTTTCGTGGCGTCCACCCCTCAGAAGAATTGAGCAATGCCCAACACCGTCTTGTCTGGCTTTACCCATAATTTTCTTGGCAAAGCGCCTGTCTGGTACAAACAGGTAATTCTGCTGTTTCTGATTGCCAATCCCATCGTGATGTACGTGTTTGGGCCGGGTGTGACAGGCTGGTTGCTGATTGGTGAGTTCATCTTCACCCTGGCCATGGCGCTGAAGTGTTATCCACTGTTGCCGGGTGGTTTGCTGGCGGTGGAGGCGTTGCTGATCGGGCTGACCACGGCAGACGCCGTGTATCACGAGGTTCTGGTGAACTTCCCGGTGATTCTGCTGCTGATGTTCATGGTGGCGGGCATCTACTTCATGAAAGACCTGCTGCTGGTGACTTTTACCCAGATTTTGGTGGGGGTTCGCTCCAAGTCGGCGTTGTCGTTATTGTTCTGCAGTGCCGCCGCCTTGCTCTCTGCGTTTCTGGATGCTTTGACGGTGACCGCCGTCATCATCAGCGTGGCGGTGGGCTTTTTCTCGGTTTACCACAAAGTGGCTTCTGGCAAAGGCTACCAGCAAAGAGATCACAACGCTGGCAGCGATGAAGAAGTGATCGAGCTGCACCGGGAAGACCTGGAAAACTTCCGGGCGTTTCTGCGTAGCCTGTTGATGCATGGGGCCATAGGTACCGCACTGGGTGGTGTTGCCACCATGGTAGGTGAGCCCCAGAATTTGCTGATTGCCAAGGTAGTCGGGTGGGATTTCGTTGGCTTCTTTCTACACATGGCGCCAGTCAGCGTACCGGTGTTTTTTGCCGGTTTGGCAACTTGTTGGGCGTTGGAGAAGCTGCGCTGGTTCGGCTACGGCGGCCGACTGCCCAAGCCGGTTCGCCAGGTGCTGGAAGAGTTCGCAAAGAACGAGCGGGCCCGCCGCACCAAAGCCGACCAGGCATCCCTGTGGATTCAGGCCATCGCTGCCGCCATTCTGGTGATCGGTCTGGCGTTTCACATTGCGGAAGTGGGCCTGATTGGTCTGTTGGTGATCATCCTGATTACCTCGTTTACCGGCGTCACAGACGAGCACCAGATTGGCAAAGCCTTCCAGGAATCCCTGCCGTTCACTTCTCTGCTGGTAGTGTTCTTCGCCGTGGTGGCGGTGATTCATGAGCAGCATCTGTTCAAACCGATCATCGATTACGTACTCAGCCTGCCGGAGCACCAGCAGCCGGGCATGTTCTTTATTGCCAACGGCCTGTTGTCGATGATCAGTGATAACGTGTTCGTGGCGACGGTGTACATCAGCGAGGTCAAGCAGGCGCTGGATGCCGGCGCCATCAGCTATGAGCACTTCCAGACCCTGGCGGTGTCCATCAACACCGGCACTAACCTGCCCAGCGTGGCAACTCCTAATGGCCAGGCGGCGTTTCTGTTTCTGCTGACTTCCGCCATCGCGCCATTGGTGCGGCTGTCGTACGGCAAAATGGTGATCATGGCGTTTCCGTACACCATCGTGATGGGGGGAGTGGGTCTGTACATGGTGACCCATTCATTCTGAGTACACGTTTTTTAACGTTTGGCCCCACAGTGTTTCGCCTATCTGTTACTCTCTAGGGAAACAGATAACGATAAGCGGTATACATGCGCAGTTGCCAACGTTACTCCACTGATCTGCCTCGTGGCGCCTGGGCGCTGACGGGGCTTTTTGTTGTTCTGGTCGGACTTTTCTATACCGCTCTGGTTCATGCTGACGACCAGAATCCATATAGCATGAAGGCCGTGCGAGTTGCCTATGTGGAGTTTCCGCCCATCACCTACCGCACAGCTGAGGGTGAACCAGCGGGTGAGTTTGTGGAGATTACCAGGAAGGTTGCCGCTGAGGCCGGCTACGAGCTGGAATTCATCTATCTGCCTGTGGCACGTACCTACCTCTACCTGAAAGACGGCACCGTTGACCTCTGGTTGGGATTATCTGCCACGCCTGTACTGAAAGAGGCGGTTCTGGAAAGCTGGATCAGCCCGATTCCCGTGGAGTTGAGTGCCTGGTATCGCCAAGACACAGAACCGCTTGAACACATGGACCAGTTGCATGGCAGCATGGTGATATTGATCGGTGGCTACACCTATGGAGGCCTTAGGTACTGGTTAGAAGACCAGCCAGACATTCGCATCACCGAGGCGCCTAACCATCGTTCGGCGGTGGACATGCTGAAACGAAAGCGAGGTGATTACCTGCTCGATTACCGCCAACCGGTGCGAGAAATCCTGACCCACCCCTCAGATGCCATTATCCGGGAATCGGAAGTACGAAGCCGCAACAGCGCCTGGATGTTCTCGCTGGCCAGCTCCCGGGCCGCCATTCTTCGAGAGGCGTTTGATGATGCCTATCTGCGGTTGGCTGAGCGTGGTGAAGTACCGCCGGTGCGCCGGTTCGAGAAAACCTTTGTATTGCCGGGGTTTCCTGACGAGTATCGTTGAGTGATTAAGACGGGACACTAGCTGATGGCCAGCACCCGTATCGCGTTTGCAGCTGCGGCCGTCCGGTTTTCCACGCCCATTTTCCGAAAAACCTGTTCCAGGTGTTTGTTCACCGTGCGTGGGCTCATGTCCAGAATCTGACCGATTTCCCGATTGGTTTTGCCGTTGGCAATCCACAACAGCACATCGGATTCTCTGAGTGTGAGTTCAAAGGCCTCTCGTAGTGCAGTCGCCGAACTGTGCGGGTTCTGAGGTGTTTTAATCCTCAACAGGTATTCTCTCTCATCAATCGGCGCCAGGAACTCGATGGAACGCGGGGTATCTGCAAGCCGGATGGGGAGGGCATGCCCCGGTTCCGGTTGGCGAGTAAGCCAGACTTCAATCTGTTTTCGCAGGGACTCCTGTTCCGGGTCTTCGTTACCCGGCAGTATTCGGTAAACCTGGGGCGTTCCCCAGAGCAATTCACCGCTTGCATTGACGGAGAACAGATTCTGGCCGGCCCGGTCCAGTGCTGAGCGGGCACTTCGTGTCATTCGTGCATTTGCCAGATGCACTTGCATCCGGGCCAGCAATTCGGTGGTATTGATGGGTTTGGTAATGTAGTCGACTCCGCCGGAACCAAGCCCCATCACTACGTGTTCGGTATCGCTGAGACCGGTCATGAACACGATCGGAATGTCGGCGAACGCCGGATTTTCCTTCAGCCTGCGACAGGTCTCAAAGCCGTCCATGTGGGGCATCAGGGCGTCCATAAGAACGATGTCTGGCACGATGTTCTGACTGATAGTAAGTGCCTGCCCACCTTCCAACGCTACAAGAACCGTCATGCCTGCTTCCTCCAGGGCGTCACTGATCATCCGGATCGAATCGACAGCATCATCCACGACCATGACCACGGTTTTTTTCTGTTCAGGCAGACTCATGTTCGGGTACCTCAAGTAACGCAAGAATTTTCTCAAACTGAAATTCGTTGGTGAGTTTTGTCATTTCGGTTGTGAAGTGGCTGTCAGCTTTGCCGCTGTGTTTAAGCTCGTTCAAAGCCTCAAGCAGCCCCTTGCGGTGACCGATTCGGGCCAGCGACATCAGAGCCTGGCATTCCTCGAATCCTGGTAACGTCAGTTCAGCTTGCGCCGGAGGCTCAAGTGCAGCGAGCGGGTCCGGGCTGGGTTTGAAGCGCCATGCTATGTTTAGCACTTTGCCGATGGTATCCAGCAGCAGATTCAGGCGAACCGGCTTGATGATGTAGCCATCATGCAGGTGGGGCGAACCCGGTGAGTGCTGGCCTTCGTTGGCGTCGGCGGAGATCATGATGACTGGCATGTGGTGTTGGGCATCTCTGAGTTGTTGAAGGATCTCCCAACCGTTAAGCCCAGGCATGGATACATCAAGCAGGATCAGATCCGGCCGGTCGCTGCTGACCTGTTGTGAGACCAACAGGGAATTCCCCATGTCGCCAACTTCAAATCCAAGGGGCGACAGCATGGCTCGAATGACCTGGCGGTGCGACAGATCATCATCCACGATGAGCACTTTACGACGGGTGCCGTGGTAGCCGTAGATCCGCCGGGCAGGTGCGGTTATGGAGCGGGGGGTAACCTCATGCAGGCTGGATAGCATCAGGCTGACCTTGAAGGTGCTGCCTTTTCCGGGGGTGCTGGTAACCGATATGTCTCCCCCCATGATTTCGGTCAGCAATCGGGTAATGGTCAGCCCCAGCCCTGTTCCTATCCGGCTCTGCCCCGCGGAACGAACCCGTTCGAACGGACGGAAGATCCGTTCGATGTCGGCTTCGGCAATGCCTTCACCGGTATCCTGCACGGTGAATTCTGCCACCTGGCTCCGATAGCGGAGTGTCAGGCACACCCGGCCGTGATCCGTGTATTTGATGGCATTCGACAGCAGATTGATCAGGATCTGTCGGAGACGTTTCTCATCGGCGGTTACCCGCTCGGGAAGTGGCAACGGGCAATGGTATTCAAAGGCCAGTCCTTTTTCCTCGGCCTGCAAACGGAACATCGTGACCAACTGCTCCATCAGAACTTCAATCCGCACCTGGTCCCGGTGCAAGTCCAGGCGGCCCGCCTCGATTTTGGAGATATCCAGCAGACCCTCGATCAGATCGGCAAGGTGTTCGCCGTTACGATGAATCACACCCAGTGCCTCCTTGCGGTGGGCGGGGATGTCGTCGTCGTTCGCCATCAGTTGGGCATAACCCAGAATGGCATTGAGCGGAGAGCGCAACTCATGGCTGATGCCCGTGAGGTAACGGCTTTTCGCCAGGTTGGCCGCATCGGCCTGTTCCTTGGCCTGCTGCAGTGCCTGATCGGTTCTCTCGTGCGCGACAATTTCTTCGGTCAGCAATCGGGTTTGGCGCCGGGATTCCTCTTCTGCGACCACCCGGCTTTCGTGGGCCAGAACGAACAGCCAACAAATCACACCGGTCACGATGACCAGAATGAAAAAGACCTTCCAGAGCGTTACCGACAGCAGGATGCCTTCCGCGCTCGTCGCGACTGGGGTCTTGAAATAGATCAGAGATAGCAGCAGGCCCGACAAGCCGTTGATCAATAGCAACAAACTCAGAAAATGACCGAGGCGTGATCGCAGGCGGACCAGCAGGTAATCGGGAACGAATTTGCCCAGGAACAGCTGAAGCTGTTCCTTATAGCCCCCGCCGGGTTTGCAGACATCGTCGCATCGTGCGTCGAGTGAGCAACACAGGGAACAGATGGTGCCCGCGTAAGCCGGGCAGTGGGTTACGTCTTCCGGCTCAAAGCCGTGCTCGCAGATGCTGCACTGCACCAGCTGGTGATCGGTAGCGATCGGTGTGAATGGGCGCGCGGTATAGAAACGGCCGCCGGTTCGCCAGGCAATAACCGGGGCCATGACCAGGGCGACCGCCAGGGCGATGAAATGCGAGAGTGCCTGGGCATAGAGGCCAATCGCGCCGGAGTGGCAGACAACACCTACCAGGGAGGCGGTGATCATCGCCCCGACACCCACCGGATTGATATCGTAAAGGTGTGCCCGTTTGAACTCGATGTGGGCGGGGCTTAGCCCAAGCGGTTTGTTGATCACCAGATCGGCCACCAGAGCACCTACCCAGGCAATGGCGACGATGCCGTAGAACCCCAGCGTCTCTTCCAGTGCCCGGTACACCCCCAGTTCCATCACCAGCAGCGCGATAGCCACATTGAACACCAGCCAGACCACGCGGCCGGGGTGGCTGTGGGTGAGCCGGGAGAAGAAATTCGACCAGGCAATGGAGCCGGCGTAGGCGTTGGTTACGTTGATCTTGATCTGACACAGAATGACGAAAATACCCGCGAACGCCAGGGAGATTTCCGGGGAATGGGTCACGTAACTGAACGCGACCAGGTACATGTGGGTAGGATCGGCGGCTTCGCTGGCGGGAATGCCCTGATTCAGTGCCAATACGGCCAAAAAAGAGCCTGCCAGGATTTTTATCATCCCGATCACAATCCAGCCAGGGCCACCGGCCATCACCGCTATCCACCAGCGGCGTTTATCCTTTGGCGTCTGGGGTTCGGGAATAAAACGCAGGTAATCAACCTGCTCGCCAATCTGGGCAATCAGCGAGAAAACCACGGCGGCGGCAGCGCCAAACATGAGCACATTGAAACCCTGACCTTCCGATACACCGACACCGCCAAACTGGGTCCAGTCACTGACCGATGACGCATCGGCATAAATGATGAAAACAAAGGGCAACAGTTGCAGCACGATAAAGGCTGGCTGAGTCCAGACCTGGAACCGGCTGATGGTAGTTATGCCATGGGTAACCAAAGGAATGATCACCACCGAACAGATCAGGTAGCCCAGCACCAGAGGAATGCCGAATAGCATTTCCAGGGCCATGGCCATAATGGCCGCTTCGATGGCAAAAAAGATGAAGGTGAAGCTGGCGTAGATCAACGAGGTAATGGTGGAGCCAATGTAGCCGAAGCCGGCGCCACGGGTGAGCAGGTCTATGTCGACGCCATATCGGGCTGCGTAGTAGCTGATGGGTATGGCGGTCAGAAAGATCACCAGGCTGACCGCCAGGATGGCCGCAACGGCATTGTCGAAGCCGTAGTGCAGTGTAATGGCACCGCCGATCGCTTCCATGGCCAGAAAGGATATGGCACCCAGGGCGGTATGACTGACCCTGGCAGCCGACCAACGGCGGGCGCTCTTGGCGGTGAAGCGAAGCGCGTAGTCCTCCAGGGTCTGGTTGGCAACCCACTGGTTGTAACGACGCCGGACCCGAAAAATATTCTGTCTTGCGGCCATAGTGCCTTGCCTTCTGGTACAGAGCGCGACTTTTTGGTGCAACTACCGGGTTGGCAGCACCGTCTTTGACAGCTGGAACAAGATCCATGCCATGTGATGGTGCGGATAAGGAATCGCGCCTGACATTATTGCTTTCGTGTTCGCGTTTTAGCCTGCTGAGCCCGTGACAGGAATGCGTCAAATGACGTAGGCCGCTGGGGTGATTGCCGAATGGGCTCTGTGTCAGTGCCTGAGCAGAATGTGTGTCGTGGGCGCTGTGCTTCGTTTGTTGAAGTGCGGTACCGGCATACCAACACTGCGAGGAATAACCATGGGCACGACAGATTCAACCGCCAACGGGCGGTCATTCGGCAAGGGAACCGGGCTTCGCAAGAAGCTCATGACGCTGGCAGCATCCATGATGCTGGCTACATCGGCACAGGCGGCCACACCCCCCACCTCCGAGGTGAATACCACCGGGCTTGCGGTGACAGACGACACCGTCAAGGTTGGCATACTGCACTCCATCACCGGCACCATGGCGATCAGTGAAATCGGTTCAGTACAGGCCGAGAAACTGGCCATTGAACAGATCAACGCCTCCGGCGGTGTGCTGGGCCGGCAGATCGAGTTCGTGCAGGAAGACGGCGCCAGTGACTGGCCCACCTTCGCGGAGAAATCCCGCAAGCTGCTGCGCCAGGACAATGTCGCGGCCATTTTTGGTGCCTGGACCTCCGCTTCCCGGAAAGCCATCCTGCCGGTAATCGAACAGTTCAATGGCATGCTGTACTACCCCACGTTCTACGAGGGCCTGGAGCAATCACCGAACGTGATCTACACCGGGCAGGAAGCCACTCAGCAAATCCTGGCCAGTATCGATTGGGCGGTTGAAGAGAAGGGCGCCAAAACCTTCTACCTGCTGGGTTCGGACTACATCTGGCCCCGCACCTCCAACAAAATCGCTCGCAAACACATCGACAAGCTGGGATTAAAGGTAGTCGGCGAGGAGTATTACCCGCTGGGTCATACCCAGTTCAACTCGGTGATCAATAAGATCAAGCTCCGTAAGCCGGACGTTATTTTCGCATCGGTCGTGGGCGGCTCCAACGTAGCCTTCTACAAGCAGATGAAAGCCGCTGGTATTGATTTCACCAAGGAAAGCCCGCTGTTGCTGACCATCTCTGTGACCGAAGACGAAATCCGAGGCATCGGTGGTGAAAACGTGGAGGGCATCTATGCCTCCATGAAGTACTTCCAGAGCCTGGACAACGCGAACAATCAGGAATTTGTGGCCGCGTTCAAAGAAGCCTGGGGTGATGACATGGTCATCGGTGATGTTACCCAGGCTGCCTACCTTGGCCCCTGGCTGTGGAAGATGGCGGTCGAGAAGGCCGGCTCTTTCGATGTCGACAAAGTGCGTGAAGCTTCTCCGGGCATTGAGTTCACCAAAGCCCCGGAAGGTTATGTCCGCATCCACGAAAACCATCACCTCTGGTCCAAGACCCGTATCGGCAACGCCCAGCGCAATGGCCAGTACAAAGTGGTCTACGAAACAGAAGACCTGATGGAGCCAGATCCTTTCCCGGAAGGTTACCAGTAAGCACGGCTGGCCGGTGCCAAGGGGCGCCGGCCGCCGGTTTTCCAAACGGTTGGGTGCGTTATCTCTAGGGAGTAAGGGTCATGTTTGATGGCTACACCACCAGTGAATTGATGTCGATATTTGCCATGCAGGGGTTCGCCGGGCTGTCCCTGTTCTCAGTGTTCGTGCTGATGGCACTCGGCCTGGCGATCATTTTTGGTCAGATGGGGGTGATCAATATGGCCCACGGGGAATTCATGATCCTCGGTGCCTATACCACCTACCTGACCTCCAGTGCGTTTCAGAGTTATCTGCCGGGTCTGTTCGGGGGCTATTTTTTCGTCGCCATGCTCTTCGCCTTTCTGGTGTGCGCGGCGCTGGGGGCCTTTATCGAATGGGCCATGGTCAGGCATCTGTACCGGCGGCCGCTGGATACGCTGTTGGCGACCTGGGGCCTGAGCCTGATTCTCCAGCAAGCCTACCGCACGATTTTCGGCGCCCGGGAAGTGGGGGTCACGCTGCCAGACTGGATGATGGGATCAATCCAGGTCACCGACATGGTTGATCTGCCCATCAACGGGCTGTTTGTGATGATCATCGCGCTGTCCATCGCCATAGCCGTTTACTTCCTGATGTACCGGTCCGGTTGGGGCAAAAAGGTAAGGGCCGTGGTCCAGAACCGGCCCATGGCCGAAGCCGTGGGCATCAACAGTGCCGGTGTCGACAGGGCCACGTTTGCCCTGGGCTGCGGGATTGCGGGTATCGCCGGCGCGGCTTTCACCATGATCGGTTCCACCGGTCCGTCTTCCGGCCAGGCCTACATCGTGGACACCTTCCTGGTGGTGGTCTTTGGCGGTGCACAGAGCCTGATTGGCACCATTGTGTCTGCGTTTGGCATATCCCAGGCCCAGTCCACCCTCGAGTTCTTCCTGAGTGGTTCGATGGCCAAGGTACTCACGCTTCTGGTGGTTGTCGGCATTCTCATGCTGCGCCCGGAAGGACTCATGGCCCTGAAGATTCGTCGCTAGGAGACCGTCATGAAAGACTCACCCGTTGTTAAATGGTTTACCTCCCGAGAGGGGCTGTACTACCTGGCGTTGGCGCTGTTACTGGTGGTTGTTTTGCCGGTCATGCTCGATGCCTTCCGATTGAATATGGTCGGCAAGTACCTGACCTACGCCTTTGTGGCCATTGGCCTGGTGATGTGTTGGGGTAAAGCAGGCATTCTCAGCCTGGGACAGGGCGTTTTTTTCGGGCTTGGCGGCTACTGCATGGCGATGTACCTCAAGCTTGAGGCCTCAACGCCGGAAGCCACGGCCATACAGTCAACGCCCGGCATCCCGGACTTCATGGACTGGAATCAGATCACCGCTTTGCCCTGGTTCTGGGAGCCGTTCAACAGTTTTGCCTTCACCCTGATTGCCGTGATCGGGGTGCCGGTTCTGCTGGCCTTCATTATCGGCGTTGCCATGTTCACCCGGCGCGTGGGCGGCGTCTACTTTGCCATCATCACCCAGGCCATCGCGGCCATCCTGACCATCCTGATCATTGGTCAGCAGGGTTACACCGGCGGCATCAACGGCATCACCGACCTGAGAACCCTGATGGGTTGGGACATCCGCACCGATGAAGCGAAAACGGCCCTCTACTTCGTAACGGTTGCGCTGTTGTTCGTCTGTCTGTTCGCTGCCCGCCTGATCCAGAAGCGCAAACTCGGGCGAATCCTGGTGGCGATGAATACCCAGGAAACACGGGTGCGGTTCTCGGGCTATGACGTGGCCGCCTTCAAAATCTTCGTGTTTTGCCTGGCGGCGGCTTTTGCCGGCATCGGCGGCGCGCTGTTTACCTTGAGCGTCGGCTTCATGTCGCCCTCGTTCATCGGCATCGTGGCATCCATCGAGATGGTGATCTTCTGCGCACTGGGTGGCCGTCTATCCATCCTTGGTGCGGTCTACGGCGCACTGCTGGTGAATGCCGCCAAGAGCGGTTTTTCCGAATCCTTCCCGGAGCTCTGGCCCTTCGCCATGGGTGCGCTGTTCATCGGTGTTGTTCTGGCCTTCCCGAACGGCCTCGCCGGTCTGTATCAGACCTATGTCATGCCCCTGGAAGACCGGTTGTTTCGGCGAAAGCGAGGCTCTGTTGAGGGCCGAAACGTCGCTGCAACCGCGCCCGCCAACACCAAGGATCTGGAGGATAAGGCCAGTAATTACGACTCGATGATTGACCAGTACAGCCCGGAGAAATCCTGATGAAAGCAGCCAAAAGCAAAAGTAAGGACTTTTTGTTGGCGGTAGAGGGACTGACCGTATCGTTCGACGGCTTTAAAGCGGTAGACGACCTGTCCTTCTACCTGGACCCAAACGAAATCCGGGTGATCATCGGCCCCAATGGCGCCGGAAAAACCACGGTGCTGGACCTGATCTGCGGGAAAACCCGGGCCACGTCAGGCTCCATTCGCTTCCAGGGGCGGGAGCTGACAAAGATGAAAGAGCACCAGATTGTGCATTCTGGGGTTGGGCGTAAATTCCAGACCCCCTCGGTGTTCGAGGACCTCACCGTGTTCGAGAATCTCGAAGTGTCTTATCCGCAGGGCCACTCGGTGATGGGCGCCCTGGCGTTCAAGCGGGATCTTGCGGTGGTGGAGGAAATTGAAGCGGTTGCCCGGACCATTTTTCTTGAAGACATGCTTGAGCAGCCGGCGTCTCTGCTCAGTCATGGTCAGAAGCAGTGGCTTGAGATCGGCATGCTGCTGATTCAGAAGCCGAAGCTGATCATGTTGGATGAACCCGTAGCGGGCATGTCGGTGGTGGAGCGCAAGAAAACTGCCGAATTACTGAAAGTGATTACCCATGAACACACGGTTCTGGTGATCGAACACGATATGCAGTTTGTGGGTGACATTGCTGACCGGGTAACGGTGATGCACCAGGGCAAGGTGTTGTCGGAGGGGTCCATCGAGCACGTGAAGTCGGACCCGAAAGTCATCGAAGTCTACCTGGGGCATTGATCATGCTGAGCGTCAAACAACATTCGGTGGCCTACGGCCAGAGCAACATCATTGAGAACCTGGACCTTGAGATTGGCAGGAATGAGATCGTTGCCGTGGTTGGCCGCAATGGTATGGGCAAGACCACGTTGATGAAGTCCCTGGTGGGTATGACGCCGACCGGAGGTGGGCAGCTCCTGCTGGATGGTGCGGATCTTTCCAACCTTAAGAGTTTCCAGCGGGTGAGGGCAGGGATCGGCTTCGTACCCCAGGGCCGGATGATTTTTCCGACTCTTACCGTGAAGGAGAACATTGAGACCGGCCTGGCGGCGGTGGGCGAGAAGAAGATACCGGAGGATCTTTATGAGCTGTTTCCGGTGCTGAAGGAAATGCTGCATCGCCGGGGCGGCAACCTGTCTGGTGGACAGCAGCAACAGCTGGCGATTGCCCGAGCGCTGGCCACCCGGCCCAAGGTGTTGCTGCTGGATGAACCAACCGAGGGTATTCAGCCCAACATCATCAAGGACATTGCCAAGACTCTTCGGCGGATTCGCGATGAGCGAGGGTTGTCGATTGTGGTGTCGGAGCAGGTGTTGAGTTTTGTGATGGATGCGGCGGACCGGATTCTGGTGATCGAGAAGGGGGAGATTGTTCACGAGGAGCTTCGGGAGGAGGCGGATCAGGACAAGATTGCCAGTTATCTGGCTGTTTAATTCTGGGGTTTGGTGCAAGCCGCTGAGGCGGGGGCAGCCTTCCGAAACACGCCGTGAATACGTCCATGTAGGCTCGGATGCGCCATCCCTGGCGCATACGGTTTCGGAAGGCTGCCCCCGCCCCATCGGCCCGGACATGGGTGACAACCGCTATGCGGTGAGGAGCAAGCAGAATGAGACATGGTGATATTTCCAGCAGTAACGATACCGTCGGTGTGGCGGTGGTGAACTACAAGATGCCTCGGCTGCACAGCAAGGCCGAGGTGCTGGACAACGCGCGTAAGATTGCGGACATGATCAAAGGTATGAAGGTGGGGCTGCCGGGTATGGATCTGGTGGTGTTTCCGGAATACAGCACCATGGGGATCATGTACGACAACGACGAGATGATGGACACCGCTGCAGCCATCCCAGGCGACGAGACGGCGATTTTCTCGGCGGCGTGTCGTGAGGCCAATACCTGGGGGGTGTTTTCCCTGACCGGGGAGCGGCATGAGGATCACCCCAACAAGGCGCCTTACAACACGCTGGTGTTGATCAACAATGAAGGCGAGATTGTTCAGAAGTACCGCAAGTGCATTCCCTGGTGTCCGATTGAGGGCTGGTACCCCGGCGACACCACCTATGTGACTGAGGGCCCCAAGGGGATGAAGATCAGTCTGATCATCTGTGACGATGGCAACTATCCGGAGATCTGGCGGGATTGTGCCATGAAGGGTGCGGAGCTGATTGTGCGCTGCCAGGGCTATATGTACCCGGCCAAGGAGCAGCAGATCATGATGGCCAAGAGCATGGCCTGGGCCAATAACTGCTATGTGGCAGTGGCCAACGCCAGTGGTTTTGATGGCGTTTACTCCTACTTCGGGCACTCCGCTATCATCGGCTTTGATGGCCGCACCCTGGGTGAGTGCGGTGAGGAGGATATGGGGGTGCAGTACGCCCAGCTCTCGGTCAGCCAGATTCGTGATGCCCGGGCCAACGACCAGTCCCAGAACCACTTGTTCAAGCTTCTGCACCGGGGCTACACCGGTGTGCATGCCTCCGGTGACGGCGACAAGGGCATTGCCGATTGCCCGTTTGAGTTCTACCGCACCTGGGTGATGGATGCGCAGAAGGCGCAGGAGAATGTCGAAGCCATGACCCGCAAAACCGTGGGCACGGCTGAGTGCCCGGTGGGCGAGCTGCCGTTTGACGGTAAGGAAAAATCCGCAGAGGCTTAAGCCCGGGAGGCACAGATGCCGTTTATCAATGAACGGCTGGAAGCCAACCGGGAGACCAATGACAAGAACCGGGCCGCCTCAGGCCCGGTTCGTGCTTCCCGGTTTCGCTTCGAGCCTGAGGCTGTGATGGCCCGTTTGCGAGCAAACATTGTGGGCCAGGACGAGGCGCTCACGGCGATGGAGTCGATGCTGGTGCGGGTAAAAGCCGACATCGGTGAGGACAATCGGCCGCTGGCGGTGCACCTGTTTCTTGGCCCGACCGGTGTGGGCAAAACCGAGACCGTAAGGCTGATTGCCGAGGCCATTCATGGCCACCGCGATGGCCTGTGCCGCATCGACATGAATACCCTGGCACAGGAACATTATTCGGCGGCGCTCACCGGCGCACCGCCGGGTTACGTGGGCAGCAAGGAAGGCCATAGCCTGTTCGATCTGGACAAGGTTCAGGGCTCGTTCAGCAAACCCGGCATCGTGCTGTTCGACGAGATTGAAAAGGCCAGCAAAGAAGTGGTCCGCACCCTGCTGAATGTGTTGGATACTGGCCGGCTGGTGTTCCCCTCCGGCAATCGGGAAATCGACTTCCGCAATACCCTGATCTTTATGACCAGTAACGCCGGCGCGCTGGAGGCGGAGGCTCACCATCACCGTTATCAGCGAGGCTGGCGGCGATGGCTGGGGCTGTCACCCGGCTCTGGCGAAACCATTCGGGATGCCGCGCTTCGGCGCCATTTCGACCCGGAGTTTCTCAACCGGATTGACCAGATACTGAGTTACAACAGCCTCACCGACAACTGGCTGGACGCGCTGTTGGATATCGAGCTGGCGGGGCTGAACAAACGCCTGGCCCGAAAAAATGCAGAACTGACCCTGTCCCAGAACCTGCGCCGGGAGCTCTGCCGAGGCTACGACAGCCGTTATGGCGCACGGGAGATGTTACGGGCGTTTCGCCAGCGCCTGGAGCCGGCGGTTGCGCGGGCGTTGCTGGCCCATCCGGAGTGCCAGCGGTTTGAGGCCGATGTGGATAAACACACGGTCAGCGTTCGCCAATACGTCGAATGACGTAGGCACCGGGGCCATTTCGCGAATACCTGCCCGGCGCGGGATCTCCGATAGTAAAGCTGTGACTTAACCGTGCAAGCCAAACCCAAGGAGCGCCCGTTATGGCTGAAACCATCATCAAGATCGATCTGAACAAGTCTGCCTACGAGAACGACAAGATTCACAACCGCTGGCACCCGGACATTCCCCTGGTGGCCACCGTCAAACCCGGCGATGACTTCATCGTGGAGTGCTACGACTGGACCGGCGGCCAGATCAAGAACAACGACAGCGCCGACGACGTGCGCGATGTGGATCTCAGCCAGGTGCACTTCCTGTCGGGTCCGATTGGTGTGGAAGGCGCAGAGCCGGGTGACCTGCTGGAAGTCGACATTCTGGACATAGGTACGTTTGAGGAGAGCCAGTGGGGCTTCAACGGTTTCTTCTCCAAGCAGAACGGCGGTGGCTTTCTGACGGAACATTTCCCCGAAGCCCAGAAATCAATCTGGGACTTCAACGGCATGTTCACCAAGTCCCGGCACATTCCTAACGTGGAGTTTGCCGGGTTGATACATCCAGGGCTGATTGGTTGCCTGCCTTCCAAGGAACTTCTGGATACATGGAACAAGCGGGAAGCGGGCCTGGTAGCAACGGACCCTGACCGTGTGCCGGAGTTGGCTACTCTGCCTAACGGCGAAACGGCCCACATGGGCCAGATGAGAGGGGACGCGGCCAAGGCGGCTGGCGCTGAGGCCGCGCGAACCGTGCCACCGAGGGAGCATGGTGGCAACTGCGACATCAAGGATCTTTCCCGTGGCTCCAAAGTGTATTTTCCGGTTTACGTAGACGGCGCGGGACTGTCTGTGGGCGACCTGCACTTCAGCCAGGGTGATGGTGAGATTACGTTCTGTGGGGCCATCGAAATGGCCGGCTGGATTCACTTGCGGGTGAACCTGATCAAAGACGGCGTGCGAAAATACGGCATCAAGAACCCGGTGTTCAAGCCCAGCCCCATCAAGCCCCGCTACGACGATTATGTGATCTTTGAGGGCATCTCGGTGGATGAAGAGGGCGGCCAGCACTATCTGGACGTGCATGTGGCCTATCGCCAGGCCTGCCTGAATGCCATCGAATACATGACCAAGTTCGGCTACAGCAGGGCACAGGCTTACGCGATCCTTGGGTGTGCGCCGGTGGAGGGGCATATCAGCGGTGTGGTTGATATTCCCAACGCCTGTGCAACGCTCTGGCTGCCAACCGGCATCTTTGATTTCGACATCAACCCGTCAGCGGATGGCCCACAGAAGAAAGTCAGTGGCGGCATGGACGTGCCCCTGTCGAAAGACAAGGAGTAACCGACATGCCTGTGTATGACTACAAATGTCGGGAACACGGGTTGTTCCACCAGCTGGCCACCATGGAAGACTGTGCCAAGCCGGCGGAGTGCCCGACCTGTCAGGCGCTGTCACCCCGAGTCATAGTGCTGCCCCCGGAGATTGCCGCCATGGACCCGGCCAAACGATCGGCTCAGGACCGGAACGAGCGCTCGAAACACGAACCAGTGTTTTCGACTGCCGATCGCAGGGCACACGACAAGGAACACAGCCGAAGTTGTGGTTGCGGCTCACCGAAGCCGGGCAAATCCATGCTGTTCTACACCGCAGACGGTAAGAAAATGTTTCCCTCGATGCGGCCGTGGATGATCAGCCACTGACAACCGATTCGACGTTTCACGTGTTTGGCCCCGATACGGGGCCTTTTTTCGATACGCCATTCAGGGCTGCTCAAGCACCAGATCCCGATACCACGCTGTTGCCCGTTCACCGGTATTATCCGCATCCGACATGATGGCCACGCCAACAATGCGCGGGGGGTTCTCCCCGAACGCTTCCCGGTAATCCGCCACAATATCCCGTTCCACGGTGACCCACTCCCCGGTTTGCTCCGGGCCGGAATTGACCGCCACCATCATGGTCTGGTCGGTGAAGGCATTGGCGACAATGGATTGCTCTGGTAGCCGGTTGGCCCAGATGTAGTTCAGGGCATTACCCGGCAGGGACTCGCCAAACATCACCTCCACGGTTTTGCGCTTGGCCCGTTCAAAGAAGCCTGCTTTGTCGGGCTGAAATTCAAAGGCCACGTAGATTCGCGCCGGGTAGTCGTCGCCGGACTTTTTCCGGGCATCACCCTGGTCGAACACATTGGACACCTTCCATTGCCAGCGCAGAATCAGCGATTCGCCGGGTTCTAACGACAATCGGGCAATTAGGCCGGAGGCGCTGTTATCAGCAGTCGCCTTGACCACCTGAACACCGTCGTCCGTGACCAGCTCGTAGCGCGTGTGCCGGTCGATTCTGGGAAATTCCAGAGGTTCCCAACCATCAGATAATGAACTCATGGTGGAGAAGGGTTGCAGTAAAGGCGCCTGCGCCATCATCGCCGGGCTGGCCAATAGCAGAGCCAACACCCATGCAGTGACTGCCAGTGATGAACGCTTCATAGACTTGTCCTTTTGTTTTCGGGCCACTGCAGTGGCAGACAGCGGGCCTGCAATAAAGTGCCTTGTCAGTGGCTATTAGTCCGTATATAGTGACCAAATCCTTGGTTGACTACCATATGTTGTGATCATTCTCTGATCACTTCAGACATAAAGGTAGTCGGGAATCCGGTGAGAATCCGGAACTGACGCGCAGCGGTATTGGGGAACGAGCGTGGCATCAAGACACTGGCAAGCGCCGGGAAGTCGCCACGCAAGGCCGAACCAACAGGTTCACGCCCCTGAGTCCGAAGACCTGCCAGGGATAGACACTGCACCTTCGCGTTTCAAGGTGAGCAGGTAAGGATTATTGGCCACGGACGACACGGACACCCACGGACTACAAATATTCAAAAGATGGCAGCCCCATTTTTTGTCCGTGAAAGTCCGTGTCGTCCGTGGCCAGAAAGTCTTTTCTCCTGTGAACGCGAAGGTTGCACTAACAACGCGTGCACAAGGAGAAGCCCCATGTCTGCCACCGCTCTGGCCGAAGCCCCGGCCGCCGATACCCAGTCCCTTCAAGTTATTAAACGCAACGGCACCCTGGTTGGATTCAATCCCGCCAAAATCAGTGTGGCGGTGACCAAAGCGTTCCTGGCCGTGGAAGGCGACAAAGCCGCCGGTTCGGCCCGCATCAACGACGCCGTGCATCGGGTCACCGAACAGGTGGTGCAGGCCATCAGCCGGCGCCTGAAAGCCGGCGGTAAAGTGCATATTGAAGACATTCAGGACCAGGTGGAACTGGCCCTGATGCGGGCCGAAGAGCAAAAGGTGGCCCGGGCTTACGTGCTCTACCGGGAAGAGCACGCCCGCAAGCGCGCCATCGAAGAGCCCATGGAAGCGCACCCGCACCTGACCGTGAAAAAAGCCGACGGCAGCGTGGCGCCGCTGGACCTGGGCCTGATGAAGCTGCAGGTAGAACAGGCCGCCACCGGCCTGGACGGCATTGACGGCGAATCCCTGGTCGACGAAGCCCTGCGCAACCTGTACGACGGCATTGCAGAAACCGAAGTGCTCTCCGCCCTGATCATGACCGCCCGTGGCCGTATCGAGCAGGAGCCGGACTACAGCGCCGTCACCGCCCGGCTGTTGCTGGAACAGCTTCGCCTGGAAGCGGCTGAGGCCCTGGACCTGCCCCGCAACCAGCCGCTGGCAGAGGTTTATCCACAGGCCCTGAACGCGTTCATCCACGCCGGTATCCGCTACGAATTGCTGGACGAAGCCCTGGCCGCCTTTGACCTGGAACGCCTGGGCGCAGCCATCATCCCCGAGCGCGACCACCAGTTCGGTTTCCTCGGCCTGCAAACCCTGTACGACCGCTACTTCCTGCACTGGAACAAGGCCCGCCTGGAACTGCCCCAGGTATTCTTCATGCGAGTCGCCATGGGCCTGGCCCTGCGGGAAGACGACCCCAATGCCCGCGCCATCGAATTCTACAACCTGTTGTCATCTTTCGATTACATGGCCAGCACACCCACGCTGTTCAACAGTGGCACCCGCCATTCCCAGTTGTCCTCCTGCTACCTGACCACCGTCGGCGATGACCTGGAAGGCATTTACGGTGCCATCAGAGACAACGCCCTGTTGAGTAAATGGGCTGGCGGCCTGGGCAACGACTGGACCCCGGTGCGGGCGCTGGGCTCCCACATCAAAGGCACCAACGGCCAGAGCCAGGGCGTGGTGCCCTTCCTGAAAGTGGTCAACGACACCGCGGTGGCGGTGAACCAGGGTGGCAAGCGCAAAGGCGCCGTGTGTGCCTACCTGGAAAGCTGGCATCTGGACATCGAAGAATTCCTGGAGTTGCGCAAAAACACCGGCGACGAACGCCGCCGCACCCACGACATGAACACCGCCAACTGGGTGCCGGATTTGCTGATCGAACGCATGCGCGAAGACCGGGACTGGACCCTGTTTTCCCCCAGCGATGCGCCAGACCTGCACGACCTTTACGGCAACGCCTTCCGGGAACGCTACGAGCATTACGAAGCGCTGGCGGAGCAGGGTAAGATCAAACTGTTCAAGAAAATCCCTGCCAAACAACTGTGGCGCAAAATGCTCACCGTGCTGTTTGAAACCGGCCACCCCTGGGTTACCTTCAAAGACCCCTGCAACCTGCGTTCCCCGCAGCAGCACCAGGGCGTGGTGCACAGCTCCAACCTGTGCACCGAAATCACCCTGAACACCAGCGCCGACGAAATCGCCGTATGCAACCTGGGCTCGGTCAACCTGGCCGCCCACATCGCCAACGGCGAGCTGGACGTACAGCGCCTGGAACGCACCGTGACCACCGCCGTTCGCATGCTCGATAACGTCATCGATATCAACTTCTACGCCGTACCCCAGGCGAAGAACTCCAACCTCAAACACCGCCCCGTGGGCCTGGGCCTGATGGGCTTTCAGGACGCCCTCTACCAACTGGGCCTGCCCTACACCAGCCCGGAAGCCGTCGAGTTTGCTGATGTGGCCATGGAACAACTCAGCTACTTCGCCATCCGCGCCTCCGCCACCCTGGCCGGCGAACGGGGTGCCTATGAAACCTACGAAGGCTCCCTCTGGCAGCAAGGCATCCTACCCATCGATTCCATCAACCTGTTAAAGGAGAACCGTCGGGAAGGGGACCTGTCGCTCAACACCAACAGCCGCCTGGACTGGACACCGGTGCGCGAGCTGATTGCCAAACACGGCATGCGCAACAGCAACGTCATGGCCATCGCCCCCACCGCCACCATCTCCAACATCGTCGGTGTGTCTCAGTCCATCGAACCGGCGTACCAGAACCTGTTCGTGAAATCGAACCTCTCTGGCGAATTCACCGTGGTCAATCCCTCCCTGGTGCGCGACCTTAAAGCCGAAGGCCTGTGGGACAACGTGATGGTCAACGACCTCAAATACTTCGACGGCAGCGTCCAGCAGATCGACCGCATCCCACCGGTACTGAAAGCCCGCTACGCCACCGCCTTCGAAATCGACCCAAGATGGCTGGTAGAGGCCGCGGCAAGACGCCAGAAATGGTTGGACCAGGCCCAGAGCCTGAACCTGTACATGGCTGAACCCAGCGGCAAGAAACTGGATGCTCTGTACCAGTTGGCCTGGGAACGCGGTTTGAAAACCACCTACTACCTGCGCTCGTTGGGTGCCACCGGCGCCGAAAAGAGTGCCCCGGTGGCTGCACCCCAGCCGCAAGTGTGCAGCATCGACGAGCCAGACTGCGAAGCCTGTCAGTAACTATAGGCTTTGCCGAATAAGCAGCGATTACTCCACAGCCTGAAGAACCGGGCTGGTCTGGCTTCCCAAAAATGTCTGTAGCCATGGATGGCTACAGCCAAGCCCCCCAGGGATGGGTTCACGGGCGGTTTTTGGGAAGCCAGACCAGACCGGTTCCACCACCAAGCAAAGCAGGCTAAGCGACCAAGAACTCCGAGGTAAAAGACATGCTAGATTGGGACGACGAACCAAAATCCGAAAACAAGCCGGCTGCCAGCGCCGGCCCGGCGCCGGTGAATGTAGACGACAAGCGCGTCATCAACGGCGAAACCGACATCAACCAGTTGGCACCGTTCAAGTACCCCTGGGCCTGGGAATACTTCATGAACGCCAACAAAAACCACTGGACCCCGCTGGACGTCAACATGGCCCAGGACGTCCACGACTACCACCACCGCCTGAGCCCGGCGGAAAAGCACGTGTACGAAAACGTACTGGCCTACCTCACCACCTCCGACATCCTCGCCATGCGCAACATCGGCCTGGCCGTGATGGAGAAAATGAGCGCGCCGGAACTGCAAATCTACCAGGCCCGCCAGGTGTACGAAGAAGCCCTGCACACCTGGACCTACCAGCACTGCATCGAAACCCTCAACCTGGACCAGAGCGAAATCTACAACCGCTACCGCGTGGTGCCGGAAATCAACGGCAAGATCCAGGTAGCCAACCGACGGCTGGACGCCGCCATGCGCTCCGACATGAACCTGCGCAACCCGGACGACCTGCAGGAATTCATCATGTCTTACCTGTTCTTCGCGGCCGTGTTTGAAGGCTGCTGGTTCTACAACGGCTTCAGCCCCATTTTCGCCCTGCAACGCCGGGGCCTGATGCGTGGCACTGGCGAGCAACTGCAGTACATCCTGCGGGACGAAGCCATGCACTTCTCCTTCGGCCTGAAAGTGGTCAACCAGATCCTGGAAGAAGAAAACATCACCTTCGACCCCAAAGCCGTGCGCGACATGTGGGACGAATCCGAAGCCGCTGAAATGGCCTACGCCAACTACATCCTGCGTGACCCCATCCTCGGCTACTCGGCGGAATACCACACCGAACAATTCCGCTTCGTGGCCAACCGCCGCGCCAGAACCGTCGGCCTGGAAGAACCTTTCCCGGGGGCCAAGAACGTCTCGCCCTGGTTGGACGAGCAAGCCACCATGCGCAAGGAGAAGAACTTCTTTGAAACCCGGGTGATTGAATACCAGACCGGGGCGCAGTTGGAGTGGTGAGTTTCTGCTAGGCTAGTGCCATACGCACTAGCCTGGCCGATTTGCTTTGAGGCAACCACCATGACCAATCCCCGCACGCCCATCTTCTGGCGCGATGCCCGCATGCCCCATGTGGAATTGCGCAAAGTCGCGGATGGGCGCGAGGTTTGTTATGCCTTGCACACCCACCGGCACTGGTCGATCGGGGCCATTACCGGCGGTGAAAGTACGTTTCTGTACCGCAGCGACCAATACCATGTAACCGCCGGCACACTGGTGTTGATGAACCCGGAATGGCCCCACGCCTGCAACCCCATTGATAACCAGCCCTGGGCGTACCTGATGCTGTACGTGGATACCGACTGGCTGACCCGGCTGAGATTTGAAGCTGGCCTGCTGCCAACCCATGACTGGCGGGACCTGGAGACGGCAGTGATCACCGACTCCGGACAGTACCAAGACTACTGCGCCATGGCAGAGTGCGTGCTGGACCCCAAGCGAGACCTTCTAGAAAAGCAAAGCCGGGTAGCCGAGTACCTGCTGGACCTGATGCAGAGCCTGGCGAAACAACCGGCTCGGGGCATTCAGCGCCCCTCGGGCACGCTGGCCACGGTTGCCGACCATCTGGACAACCACTGCACAGAAGAGGTGTCGCTGGATGATCTCTGCCGGCTCAGTGGCTACAGCCCGGGGCATCTGGTACGGGTGTTTCGGCAGACCTATGGATTGACGCCCCACGCCTACCTGATCAATCGGCGCATTCAACACGGCCAGACGGAACTGAAACGCGGCGTCAGCATTGCCGAGGCGGCCCTCAATGCCGGCTTTGCCGACCAGGCGCATTTCCAGAGAACCTTCAAGCGAGTGGTAGCGGCCACCCCCAACCAGTATCGCCAGCCGTCAGTCCAGCAGCAGGAACACGCAGCTTCCGACAAGTAACAACGCCAGAGCCCGGTTGAACGCGCGCAGGATTCGCGGCTGCTGCACCAGCCGGCGAAGCCCGACCCCGACATACACCCAACTGGCCAGCGACAGCCAGCAAATGGGCAGATACAGCCCCGCAAACAGCCAGAGCAGGGTGGTTTCTCCTCCGTCGGTGAAGGCACTGATGCCCGCCACCGATGCAAGCCAGGCCTTTGGATTTAACCACTGCATCAGGGCGCCGGTCACAAAGCCGGGGGCAGGGCGAGCCTCGTCCTCGCTGAGGCGGCCATCTGCGGTAGCCAGTTGGTAGCTCAGATACAGCAGAAAGGCCACGCCGGCCCAGCTCAACCAGCGTTCAAACCGGGGGGCATGCTCCAACAACGAATGCAGGCCAAGGCCAATCGCGATAAACAGCGCAATAAAGCCCAGGGTGGCCCCGGTCACAAACACCAGGCCCTGAGACACCGGATAGCGCGTGCCACTGCTCAGACAGACAAGATTGACCGGCCCCGGCGAAACAGACGCCACCAGGGCGAAGGCCGACATGGGCAAAATAATGGACAGACTCATAACGTGAGTACTCTGAGAAAGACGGGAGGCACCCACTGTGCACGGTGCTTTACAACGGGTATTGAACAAAATTGCGGTGGCTTGCAGTCCGGGGTTTGATCTATGTTTGAAGTACCCCACACCCACCCAGACCGGAAGAGGCCAAGCCCATGAAAGTGGCTGTTTTCAGCACCAAACCCTACGACGAGCAATTCCTTGGGCAAGCCAGCCGGGACAGCCACGAGCATGAACTGGTGTTTCTTGAGCCCCGGTTGAATGCAACCACCGCGGCGCTCGCCAAAGGCTTTGATGCGGTGTGTGTGTTCGTGAACGACCAGGTGGACGGCGCCGTACTGGAGCTGCTGGCCGAAGGCGGCACCCGTGCGGTTGCACTGCGCTGTGCCGGTTTCAACAACGTAGACCTGAAAGCCGCCGAGCGCCTGGGGATCAACGTGGTGCGAGTGCCGGCTTACTCACCCTATGCCGTGGCCGAACACACCGTTGCCCTGATCTTGACGCTCAACCGGCAGATTCACCGGGCTTACCACCGTATTCGCGATGGCAATTTTGCGCTGGATGGTTTGCTGGGCTTCGACCTGCGAGGGCGCACCGTGGGCGTGGTGGGTACCGGCCAGATAGGCCTGGAGGTAGTGCGCATCATGCGTGGCTTTGGCTGCCGGGTGCTCTGTTACGACCTTCATGCCAACCCGGAAGCCCAACAACTGGGTGGTGAGTATGTGGCGCTGGACGACCTGTTCAGCCAGGCCGATATTGTCAGCCTGCATTGCCCGTTAACACCCGACACCCACCACCTGATCAACGCGGATACGGTGGCCAAGATGAAGCCGGGCGTGATGCTGATCAACACCAGCCGGGGCGCCATGGTCGATACCGCCGCTATCATCGAGGGCCTTAAATCCGGACAGATTGGCTACCTGGGCCTCGATGTGTACGAGGAAGAAGGTGACCTGTTTTTCGAAGACCTGTCCAACATCGTGCTGAAAGACGACGTGTTTGCGCGCTTGCTGACCTTCCCCAACGTAGTGATCACCGGCCACCAGGCCTTCTTCACTCGCAACGCCCTGGAGAGCATCGCCCACACAACGTTGGGTAACCTCACCGAACTGGCAAGCACGGGGCAGTGCGCAAACCGGGTAACCGCCCCCGCCGGTTAATGGCGCACTGAGACAAGCCGGCCGCGTACTCGTACAATCCGACCATGCCCAGACAGTTTTATCGAACGGGCCCCGACCATCGTGCCGGGGCACCTGTTACCTTCCTTGATGTACGCCGCCGCTTCCAGTTCCGAACCGTGGAGATTGGCCGCTGGGTAACCGAACCGGAAAAGCAGCGCAGCGCCGCCTTGTTCTACGACGCCCTGTGCGATTTGATGACCATCCTCGGCGGCACCGAAAGCCTGATCTCCCTGCGCGGCAGCCTGGCCCTGCAATACGGCATCGGCGGCCGGCCCGGCGTATCCGCCCATTACACCCCCGCCACCCGCAGCTTCGCCCTGGCCAAAAATGCCGGCCCCGGCAGCATTGCCCATGAGTGGTTCCACGCGTTTGACCACTATATTGCCGACAAGCTGTTCCCCAGCACCGCCAAAGGTGAATTTGGCTCCACACTCTGGCTAACCCGAGAAGATGCCATCGCACACCCCCTCAATGAACGCCTGCAAGCCTGCTACCGCACCATCCTGCTGGACAACACCGGTGAGCAGCCCAGCGACCTGTTCCGGCAATCCGCCAAGGCCGACAAAGCCGCCGGTGTGCATTACTACAGCCGGCCCGAAGAACTTTGCGCCCGAGCCTTCGAAGCCTTTGTTCAGGACGCCGCCGTAAAAAATGCCTTCCTGGTGAAAGGCACGAAAGAAAGCGAAGAGGCCCAGATGGGGCTTTATCCACAGGGGCCACAGCGGGAGAGCATCAATCGGGCGTTTCTTGCGTACTTTCAATCTCTGGGCCGGGCCTTGCGAAGGGTTGAGGGGAAGGATTTGAGGAGCAAAGATACATGTGAATAATTGGAGATAGACAACACCTGTCGCATAACTCTGGAACCTGCGGTCTGAAAAGCTTCTAACTCGTTGAGAAATATGGAACAGTTGAGTCTGGTGGAGTGTGGATAAGCGAACTGGGGTGTTGCATAAAAACCGACATTTGACGTTTATTTCCCGGCGCAATAATTCCAGAATCTGCTAGCTTGTTAATAAGAAAAGAAATTTTCCTGAATGACGTGGTTGGCAATGCGGAATATATGCGTTTTGCATAGATGGCATTTGTCGTTGAATTAACTGTTATATGTGCAGAGTGAGCCATGAAGACGTTGCCTGAAAAGATCCAGTGGTACAGAGAACCTGAAGGCAGGAAATGGAAGCGCGTCTGGCATTGTGTGGAATTGTCATTGATCGCGCTATCGGCCATTGCGGTCTCCCTTGTAATGCAGGTTTATGGCGATGGCACGAAAATTCAGTATCCTTTTATTTTTTTGACATTGGTAGTTTCTCTGTCAGCTGCATGTCTGGTGCCATCTGTTTATCAGGTGTCAACGTTCAAGAGATGGCAGATTCAAATTATCATCCTTGGCCTGGGTTGCAGCGTGGGTATCTCGGCGCTAGCGGCTTTCGGTATTCTGGAGCTGCAACATGCCAACATATAACCAGGCCATTAAATTCGCTCCCTTCGGTCGCCGGACGCTCGTTCCTCGCGCCGTTTATGGCGGGCGTTAAAACTAGAATCGGATAGGTGCCATGTTGACGAGATTTGCCTTTTGGAGAAGCATTACAGTACTAGCATTTTGTGCACTCCTTTCCGTTTCGCCCGCTCAAGCCGACTCGGGCAAGGAAGGTCGTAATCCAGCAGTCATGACGGGACAGGGCTTCGTTGATATGTGCTCAAAGCCCGACAACGATTCAATAGGTTTCTGTCATGGGTTCATACAAGCAGCTCACGATGCATTTTCTGACTCTCTGTGTATCCCTGCAGGCATAACCCGCGCCGATTTGGTCGGGCTGGTGCATGACTTCCTCCTTGAAGCTGAGGATGCCCGAGAGCTTTATGCAATTTCTGTGGTTGGCGCAGTATTGTCTCGTCGTTTCCCATGCTGAGCAGCGTTTTAACAAATAGTTGTAGTTCGTTCCGGGCCTGAGCGGCCCTACACCGGACGCCTACTACGCTGCGCTTCGTAGTCGCCGCTAAACAAAAGCGTTAATGGCCCGGCATTTGTAAGTTTTTGGCGGGTGCGGTGCAAAGGCCTTGGCACCGGGTTTGGCTGCAACGCTCGTTCACTCTGGTGATTGCCAAGGCCGGAAAATTCGCTGTCTGGTTTGGTTGCCACAATGGTCAGCGGATTTGGTATTCATGGCGTGCCCCAGTTGTGGGGCCGTCCGTCTCAAACGGTAATCGGGCCGGCGGCTTTTGCGTTCTGGTTCTTTTCGCCATCCGTCGAGTTGGTGCAAGCTGTCCGGGAGGGGGCATGCGGCCTTGGGCGCCAGGCTCAACTACGGTGGTGAACGGCCATTAACCAGGCGGTCAACCGGACGCCAAAAGCGTACCGCTTTTGGTTCCCTCCGCTGCGCTCCGGCGCCGGTTACCTCAGCGTTAACCCTTGTGACCAGCATCTTGCAAAACTCCGTCAATGACGTATATTGACTGTCATGTTTACCATCATCGAAACCCCTACATTTGAAGCAGATGCCAGAAAAATCTGGACTGAGGAAGAACGAAGCGCTTTCTTTGCCTGGCTTGCGGCAAGTCCGGAAATTGGTGACCCCATTCCGGGTAGCGGCGGATGTAGAAAGGTTCGTTGGTCGGTAGCGGGTTCAGGGAAGCGCGGTGGGGTGCGAGTCATTTACTTCACCAAGTTGGCAAATGGTGAGATCTGGTTATTGGTGATCTACAAGAAAGCCGTCAGGGGCAATATACCCGCTCATATCCTGAAGTCGATTCGTGAGGTATTGGAAAATGAGTGACGAGACACTAAGTGCTGAGGAGCTTGGCAACAAGTTGCTTCAGTCTGTTAAAGAAATGAAAGCGGGCAAAACTGCACGAGTCAGTCGTGTTGAGCCTAACGAGGTGGCAGAGGCTCGAGGCAAAACCGGACTGACTCAGGTCGAGTTTGCTGAGGTACTGCATATTTCCGCGCGAACCCTGCAGGAGTGGGAGCAAGGTCGACGTGAACCCTCTGGTCCAGCAAAAGCGCTCATTGAGATTGCTTCCCGTCATCCCGAGGTCATTCGAGAAGGCCTCGAGCTACGGGGTTAACAAGCGGCTGTTGTCGGACGCGCCTACGCTGCGCTCCGGCACGCCGCAAAGCCGGGCGTTATCTGTTTGGTTTGGCGTAGTTTTTTGTTGGCTGTGTGCCCATTGGTTTCAAAGCGGCGTCATAATCGCAGCAACTCGATCATCGGCATTTTTGGCAACTCCGGTGTTCGCCGCGTGGGGCAATCCGCCAATAACTCGGTTGTGATCTGCTAGTCTGAAGTTCAGGTTCGCTCACCGCATCGACTGTGGTGGATTCATCAAAGTGCATCGGCGGCTGCCGGTGCCAGGGCAGCGCAGTAGGCCGTCATGTTGTTAGCCAGGGAACAGGCATCGCAATTACCCCCAGCTAACCAGTCGCGTCAGTACGCGGCCAAAGGCCGCAGGACGCCCTTGACAGGGCGCCTCTGCGCTCAGCGTTATAAGTCGTGAGGGAGTCTGTGAAAACCACTTTACGCAGATCGTATGAACTATCAGAAAAAATGAACGAATGTCTTCGCGGGATAGTTATTCCGGGCGACGATAGCTCTTTTTTTCCAACCCTTTTTCACAATGTAGCGATTGAACATCAAAGGAGTGTGGCAGTTCTAATCGACCATCAGTTATACAGCTCGGCATGCAGCATAGTGCGGTCGCTCTTCGAGGCGTACGTACGTAAAGGGTGTTTGGTTTTCTGAGTGTGCTGAGGAAGTAGATTTCACTCGCCTACGTAAGGATAAATTTGAGAAGCCATTCTGGCAGTTGGTATCGGAGATTGACGAAGCAAAAGGCAGCGACTTGTCCCAACCGAAGAAACTGTATTGGCGCTCACTGAATAGCCTTACTCACACTGGCGCTGCACAGCTCAAGCGGAGAGTTAATCAGGATGAGATTCGGCAAAACTACGATGATGAATTCCTAAAAGAAACTTTGATGTTCTCCGATAATTACGCGTTCCTTGCCTGCGGTGAACTAGCCAAAATATCTGGTTGCACTGGTGCGCAAAGGAAATTCTTGGCCATCGCTGCAGATCGAGAATTCGCGGGTGCACTCTAGAACTTATAACCAGGCCAGGCACGTCGACGCCTTTTCCGTTGCGGCTTTGCCTCCACTACAAAGGCGCGCATGCTGGCAGCGTTATCTGTTTGGTTTGGCGTAGTTTTTTGTTGGCTGTGTGCCCATTGGTTTCAAACCGGCGTCATAATCGCAGCCAAATCGATCACCGTCATTTTCAGCAACACCGGTGTTCGCCGTGTGGGGCAATCCGCCGCTAACTCGGTTGTGATCTGCTAGTCTGAAGTTCAGGTTTGTTCACCGCATCAACAGCGGTGATTTCATCAAGGTGCATCGGCGGTTGCCGGTGCCAGGGCAGCGCAGTAGGCCGTCATGTTGTTAGCCAGGGAACAGGCATCGCAATTACCCCCAGCTAACCAGTCGCGTCAGTACGCGGCCGAAGGCCGCAGGACGCCCTTTTCATTGCGGCTGCGCCTCCATTACAAGGGCGCCTCTGCGCTTTGCGTTAACCACACTGGCAATCTGGAGAGCCGTGCATTGTGGAAGTTTGATCCAGTCATCAGGGATGCTAGCTATTATCGTCGGCGCTGGTCATTCATTAATGGTTTGTTCAGTTTCGTGTTCCTGGTTGCCGGTACGGTGGCATTCTATTTCGACAATGTGACGCTACCTGGGCGCACGGGACTCGCTGAGTTTTCGGGTAAGTGGGCCCACGGGGTAGGGGTGGCTTCCTTTTTTGTTGCTGCCTATTGGACTTATCAGTCACTAAAGGAGTATCGAGTCTCTTTGCTCATACTCATGGCCCCGTTTTTAGCTGCGGCAGCAGTGTCGGCAATTTTGCTAGCCATCAAGTATGGTTAACAAGTCGTTGTAGTACGTTCCGGGCCTGCCGGCCCTACACCGGACGCCCATTTCGCTGCGCTACATGGGCGCCGCTAAACGTTGGCGTTAGGCAGAATGAGGATCGAGGTATGGCTAAAGGTGGAAGACCCAGAAAACATGATCCGCTAGCAGATGACATATCATTCGCCATAGAAGCTATGAAAAATAAAGAGGCTATTTCGCTTCTCACCGATGTGTCTGTAGATATTCTCGATGGAGAAGGAAGAACCCCTCTAATTTACGCATCGTTTTCAGGAAACCTGGAAATCCTTCAGTGGTTGATCCATCAAGGTGCGCAACTTGATGTACAAGACAGAAATGGATTTTGTGCGCTCCATGCGGCATCTCAAAATGGCCATGTTAAGGTCTTGGAGGTGTTGCTAAGATCAGGCGCGAACCCGAACCTTACGGACGCACATGGTAATGGGCCGCTATGGACAGCAACAATAAAATCTAGAGGTGATGACTCGGTTCCTTCACTTTTGATCCATCATGGTGCGGATCCAGATCATATGAATAATGCAGGCAAGAGCCCAAAAGATGCGATGGCTCTAATAAGAAAAAACCTAAAATTGATGGCAGATCAGAGAAATAATGATCAGGCCTAACAAGTTGCTGCACGCGGAAAAATTACTCGCTGCGCTCCTAATTTTCCGGTGAGCAAAGCGTTAAAAATACAAAAAGGAGGGAGCCATGTGGTTCGTAATCGGTGGGATAGTTCTTTTGGTAGTCCTTTATGGCGTGATCAATGGCTCCCGAAACAGTGATCCTCTCAACAGGAAGTGTGCAGCGGAAATTTGCGAGTACCTTACCAGCACAGAGGAATTTGACCCTCTAGAAATTCAGGCAATTTTCAAAGAGCATGCACGCTATCAGAAGCAGGCCAATCACGTGGCATCAATGGTTCCAGCGCTCCTGATAAACGCGGGGATTCCCAAGGATGCGGCAATGCAAATTTACCCATTGGTGAAGTCTGCAGCGGCGATGCAGCCACGGTGAAATTTTTAACAAGTCAATTAAGTACGTTCCCGGCCTGACGGCCGTCCACCGGACGTCCCTGACGGGCCGCCGCTTATTTCAGCGTTAATGGCCCAGGCCGTCTTCATTTTTGGCGGGCTCAGTGCAAGGGCCTTGGCATCGGACTTGGCTGCAAAGCCGCCTGTGTTGGTGATGGCCAAGGCCGGACAGGTTGCTGTCGGGGTTGGTTGCCAAAGTCACCCGCAGCATGGTTATTCATGGCGTGCCCCAGTCGCGGGGCCGTCCAGTTCAAACAGTAATCGGGTTGGTGCGGTTTGCGTTCTGGCTCCTTTCGCCATCCGTCTGGTTGGTGCAAGCTGTTCGGGAGAGGGCATGCAGCGCTGGGTGCCAAGGGACACCTTGGTGGTGACCGGCCACTAACCAGGCGGTCAACCGGACGCCAAAAGCTTACAGCTTTTGGTTCCCTCCGCTGCGCTCCGGCGCCGGTTACCTTCGCGTTAAGTGTCCACTATGACTGTTCATTGTTGCCAAGAAATGGAACGTGCGATCGTATTGAACTGCGATCGGCACAAGGATGTATACGAGTGCCCCGATGTGCTGGTTAGCTATATCCCTAAGTTCGATGAGTACGGGCTAATCATTCATGATGGCGGTAGTTCATCTCTGCAAATAAGTTTCTGTCCTTGGTGTGGATTGAGGCTGCCCGACTCGAAGCGGGATGCTTGGTTCGACAAGTTGGAGGCATTGGGGTTCGACGATCCGTCCGAACAAAGAATACCAGAAGAGTTCAATACTGATGCGTGGTATCGCAACACTTAACAAGGCGCTGCTGTCGGACAAATTTTCCGCTGCACTCCAAATTTGCCGCAGAGCGCGGCGTTATAAATCAGGGAGTAGCCATTGATGGAATGGCGCAAGAACGAGTACCTAGTCACTGACGACAGATCCAAGGTACAACTGGAGGTTGTTCACCGATTGCTCGCCGCAACCTATTGGGGTGATCGCCGTACCAGAGAAATAGTTGATCGTATGGTTGCTGGTTCAATCTGTTTCAGTCTTTACCATGGCTCTAAACAGATTGGGTTTGGACGAGCCGTCACCGATAGCACTACGTTCACCTGGGTGGCGGATATTGTGGTTGAACCCGAATTTCGCGGCGCCGGTCTGGGTAAGTGGATTATGGAATGTTTGCTAGAGCATCCGGCCATAAAAGGAACCCAGTTGGTGTTGCAAACTCGAGATGCACAAGGGCTATACGAGCAGTTTGGGTTCTCTGAAAACAGTGCTCTCATGAGCACCAAAGTCACTGATTTATAACAAGGCCAGGCACGGCGACGTCTACTACATTGCGGCTTCGCCTCCATTTCGTAGCCGCGCATGCTGGCTGGCGTTAAATTCTGAGAGGTAGTATGGCAACGCTTTATGACAAGCCCGTCCGCACTCTGATGCATGACATGGTACGTGATGTTGCGCTAAAGCCGGATACGATAATTTCCCGAGAGCAAGTTCGCTCCTGGTTCAAGGAGAGATATCCAAAGATCAAGGATGGGACAATAGCTGCACACCTGCTCAGAATGTCGGTCAACTCCAAGAGCCGAGTACATTACGGAGCTAAGCCCGGAGAAGACGACCTGTTTTTTCAGGTTGACCCAAAGCATTTTCGTTTATACCAGTCCCGCAACGATCCGGCGCCGATTTATCCTGGGGATGATGTCGAGCAGACGGTAAAGGAAGAAGTACATGAGCTGGCAGAGGAAGGAAGCCCAGAATTTGCGTATGAAAAGGACTTGCAGAATTATCTTTCAAGAAACCTTCATCTCATAGAATCGGGGCTTACCCTGTTCGAGGACGAAGGGATCAACGGCCTTGAGTTTCCCGTAGGTGGAAGATTTATTGATATTCTGGCCACAGACTCGGATGGCAATTACGTCGTCATAGAGCTTAAAGTATCCAAAGGCTATGACAGGGTCGTCGGTCAGCTTCTCCGCTATATGGCCTGGATACGGAAGAACCAGACTGAGCCCGGACAGTCGGTCCGAGGCATTATCGTTGCTCGACATATATCAGAAGATCTGTTGCTGGCCTGCTCCGGAGTTCAGGGCATCCAGTTGTTCGAGTACGCGTTGTCGGTGAGCCTCAATGAGGCGCGGCTTCAGTAAAGGATTTAACAATACGCGTCACACGGATGCCCTTGTCTCCGCTTCGCTGCGTCAAGGTCACCGGTGCGCTCTGCGTTATGTGGTGAATTTCAGGCATACCAAGGAGATAGGTCTACATGGATGAAGAGCAGGAAGCCGCCGTAAAGGAGTTTTTTGAGGATTTTGTCACGGCCTTTTTGAGCTTTGATGGCGATCGTGTGGCCACCAAGTTTAGCCTTCCTTATATGGCTAAAGGTCCGGGCGATGTTTGCAATGTTTTCGATTCACGGCCCCAGTTGGCAGAGTATTTTCAGTCCTACCTGGATGAGTATCACTCACAAGGCTGCCGCGAATGTTGCTACTCAAACCTTGCTGTAAATCGACTTGGTTCTGAATGCGTGGTTGCCTCTGTAACCTGGAATCTGGTGGATACATCTGGCGTATCAGTCACCTCTTGGTCAGAGTCGTACATGTTGGCATTTGCAAACGGCAAAGCCGCAGCCTTTGCAACGGTAGACCACGTCGGGGAGTAGCGCATGTGCTTAGCTTCGGGCTCACATAACCAGTCAATTAAGTTCGTTCCGGCCTGCGGCCTCCACCGGACGCCCCTGTCGGGCCGCCGCTTATTTCAGCGTTAACGGCCAGGCGCTTTTGCGTTTTTGGCTGGTGCGGTGCAAAGGCCTTGGAATCAGGGTTGGCTGCAAAAACCGCTCATGCTGGTGATGGCCAAGGCCGGAAAATTCGCTGTCTGGTTTGGTTGCCACAATAGTCAGCGGTGTTGGTATTCATGGCGTGCCCCAGTTTTGGGGCCGTCCGTCTCAAACGGTAATCGGGCGGGTAGCCTTTGCTTTCTGGTTCCTTTCGCCATCCGTCGAGTTGGTGCAATCTGTCCGGGAGAGGGCATGCGGCCAGGGTGTCAGGCTCAACCACGGCGGTGAACGGCCATTAACAAGGCGGTCAACCGGACGCCAAAAGCGTACCGCTTTTGGTTCCCTCCGCTGCGCTCCGACGCCGGTTACCTCAGCGTTAGGCTCGCGAAGGAATTAGCATGGAAATTGAGGTTGATGAAAACGGTTATCCGACACTGAATCAGTTCAGTGAAGATGGATTCGTTGACTGCGTGTTAAAAGTTATCAATCGGCAAGATAGTCCAGATTATTACAAGTTTGATCTCCGCGCATCTTTCGATGGGCTTGTTCTTGGTTTTGGTGTCGAAGCTATTAAAGGAATCAAAGGTGGTTTCGATGAAGATATGAACCTTATTCAGGATCACGTATATAGAAGAGGTGTAAAGTTTTATCGGACGGGACTAGAAAGCGATAATTTGATAAATGTGCTAGCTCGTCTGTATGGATTTTCGGATGCTTCTGCCAAAATGATAAGTGAAGAAAAGTTTACAGGAATAGCTCTTCATCAAGGCGAGATCGACATGACATCCGATCCCATAAAAATTAAGTTGTTCGGCAAGGATCAGGGTGACGATCTTGAGGAAAGCTACTATGAGTCTTTTTTTAATTTAGACCTAAGAAACGGCTTCGTATTTTGGAATGAAAAAGACCAGGAGTACAGGGAGCCGTTGATTCGGGGATTGTCAGTCAGTATAGCCTAACAATTTGCTGTACTCGGACCCAACTACGCGCCGCAAGCTTGTGGTTTGCTGCGCAAACTTTACCACAAGCTTGCTCTGCTCCGTTGGGCCGGTAAGCAAGGCGTTATACATGAGAAGGAACTCAGATGAGCTTGAAAGAACACTTTGAATTACTAGCTTCCTACAACCAGTGGATGAACTCGAAGGTTTATGCGGCTGCTGGACAGCTCCCTGCGATAGATCTGGTGAAAGACCGTGGGGCGTTTTTTGGCTCCATCCTTGGAACTCTGAACCACATCCTCGTTGGCGATACCATTTGGCTCAAACGTTTTGCGACTCATCCGTCCTGCCTGAACTCATTGCGGGAGGTCGCCGACCTGCAAAGCCCAGAAAGCCTGGATCAGGTACTCTTCGAAGATATTGGTATCCTATCTGAGCAGCGAATCTGGCTGGATCGCCAGATTGTCAACTGGATAGCCGGGCTATCCGAAGGTGATTTGGATTTCGTCCTAAGCTACCGAAACACTAAGGGGGTCGCTGCCAATAAACGATATTCGAGCCTGGTGCTTCATTTCTTTAACCATCAGACTCATCACCGAGGGCAAGTCTCTACTTTGCTATCACAGGCAGGCATGGATGTCGGGGTTACTGACCTGTTGGCTCAGATTCCGGAGGAAGCTCATGCATAACCAGGCCAGGCACGGCGACGCCTACTGCATTGCGGCTTCGCCTTCATTTCGTAGCCGCGCATGCTGGCGGCGTTACATGCCTATGAAACTTATAACTTTTATATTTTTATCAATGTTTTGCAGCGTCGTTTCCGCTGAGGATTGCCTGGAGCCCTTTTCCCAGCAGCATGAGGCTGTCACGATAACTCCAGATTCTGACCCAGCTTCCGGTATGTATCATGTCAGGGTGCCTCGGGAATTTGATGGCATGGAGTTAAGACTTTTGATCTTGTCGGCTACGATGAAAGAGGCAAAGGAGCGCAAGGAAATATCTCTGCCGCTGGCGATCAAAACGCGTGGAGAGCTCACCGGTAGTTTTTTTTATATGTCGAGCAACTGGCTCAACGTCCGTGTAGCTGCCAAGTATGGCGAGGGTTTGTGTACCGAGCTTGTAGCCGAGTTCAGCATGTAACAAATCAATCAAGTACGTTCCCGGCCTGACGGCCGTCCACCGGACGCCCCTGTCGGGTCGCCGCTTATTTTTGGCGTTAGCTGGTAGTGCCTCGGGTCCTTTTGGGTGGTTTTGTGCCATCGGGCCTTGGCCGAAAACTAACAGCAAAACCGAGATTTTTGGGGTTTCGCCAAGGCCGTCATAACTCGCAGTCTTGCTGGCAGCTCAATCGGAATATTAGGTAGGTATAAAATTCAGTGTTTGCCGTGCGGGGCAATCCGCCAAAAATTCCGTCCGGCTCTGCTACTCTGAAGTTCAGGTTCGTTCACCGCATCGTATGCGGTGGTTTTAATCACGGTGCATCGGCAGGTGTTGGTGCCAGGGCTGCGGTGCAGGTCGTCATGTTGGTTGCCAGGGAATGGTCTTCAAAGTTACCCCCAGCTAACCAGTCGCTTAAGTACGTTCCGGCCTTCGGCCTCCACCGGACGCCCTTGTCAGGGCGCCGCTTAGCTTCGCGTTATTGGCCCAGGCCGTCGCCATTTTTGGCGGGCTCCGTGCAAAGGCCTTGGCATCGGGTTTGGCTGCAAAGCCGCTTATGTCGATGATGGCCAAGGCCGGAAAAGTTGCTGTCCGGGTTGGTTGCCAACATCACACGCAGCATAGTTATTCATGGCGTGCCCCAGTCGCGGGGCCGTCCAGTTCAAATGGTAATCGGGTTGGTGCGGTTTGCGTTCTGGTTCCTTTCGCCATCCGTTGAGTTGGTGCAAGCTGTTCGGGAGAGGGCATGCAGCATTGGGTGCGGGGGAAACCTTGGTGGTGACCGGCCACTAACCAGCCGGTCAACCGGACGCCAAAAGCGTACCGCTTTTGGTTCCCTCCGCTGGCGCTCCGGCGCCGGTTACCTCAGCGTTAGGTGGTTTGTATGCGCGACTATGATCAGGCCGAAACTCAATTCCTCGCTCGTCTCAGGCAGAAAGGAATCTACGAGCCGGTTCAATGGTTGCCCTACGATGATTTCGCTCTTTTCGGGCGGACGCTTGTTATCAGGAACGGTGTCGAGCAGCTAGGCAGTAGGGATATAGGCATCGCTTTCTCGTTATTGGAGAATAGCGAGTGCACCTTTGCTTTGGTGGCGGTCAAAGAACGAGCGTATTGCACACTCCTGATGGATACATTCGGCACAAAAAATGAGTCCGAATATGATGACTCACTGAACGTCTACTTTTTATCAGAGAGCTATTTCAATGGCCACGTCCGTGTTGCGAGTAATGCTGGTGAGTGGCTGTGGAGCAAATACATTCTAGAGCGGTTTAACCGTCCACTGAGTAGTCTAGACTATGCCTTTAGTCGGAGTCAGGCTGTTGTCACCACCTAACCAACCGCGTCAGTACGCGGCCGATGGCCGCCGGACGTCCCTGACGGGCCGCCGCTGCGCTCCGCGTTATGCACTAAGGAGGAAACATGATTTCAGATATGGAAAGGAAGCTTGCGAAGCAGGTAATAGAGCTGCATGACGGGAAGAGTTTTGCTCTCTTGCAGGAAATGTCGGCCCCATCACTTCGCGAAGAGAGCGACGGTACTATTACTGAACATGCCTACATTTCATCGTGCGAAAGCATTCAACATGAACTGGGAGAGTTGAGTGAGGTTGAGTTTATAGATTGCCTTCGAAGAGCTGGTTCCCAGCTTACCCTTTGGAAGGCGAAATACTCTGCCAGTGAGGATGAAGTTTTTTGGGCCGTTGGTTTTGATGCCGCAACGCACAAAGTTAAAGATGTTCTCGTAAACTGGTAAATGCATAACAAATCATTCCAGTACGTTCCGGCCCTGACGGGCCTCCACCGGACGGCCTTTTCTCCGCTTCGCTACGCAAAGGCCGCCGCTGAATTTTGGCGTTAAAACTAGAATCGGATAGGTGCCATGTTGACGAGATTTGCCTTTTGGAGAAGCATTACAGTACTAGCATTTTGTGCACTCCTTTCCGTTTCGCCCGCTCAAGCCGACTCGGGCAAGGAAGGTCGTAATCCAGCAGTCATGACGGGACAGGGCTTCGTTGATATGTGCTCAAAGCCCGACAACGATTCAATAGGTTTCTGTCATGGGTTCATACAAGCAGCTCACGATGCATTTTCTGACTCTCTGTGTATCCCTGCAGGCATAACCCGCGCCGATTTGGTCGGGCTGGTGCATGACTTCCTCCTTGAAGCTGAGGATGCCCGAGAGCTTTATGCAATTTCTGTGGTTGGCGCAGTATTGTCTCGTCGTTTCCCATGCTGAGCAGCGTTTTAACAAATAGTTGTAGTTCGTTCCGGGCCTGAGCGGCCCTACACCGGACGCCTACTACGCTGCGCTTCGTAGTCGCCGCTAAACAAAAGCGTTATACACAAGGAATGTTCATAGATCATGCCAAGGAATCGCGGCCAAGGTGGGCCAATTGAAACAAGGTTGATCAGCCTTTTTGCTTCGCTGTTTTTCTCGATCCCAACGGCAGTATTCGTTTGGCTCTGGGTCAATTTAGAATTGGCCGTCTACTGGGACGGCTTTCTCAGCAGTCGTTACCTCATTTCCTGTATCTTGGTTTTTGCTGTGTTGGCGTTGCTGCTCCCGAAACTGTTTCCATCTATTCTCGGGGGTGTCTGGCGCGGTATAGCCAAGGTTTGGCATTGGTGGGGGTGGTAGCCTCATGTATAACCAATCGTTCAAGTTCGCTAACGGCCTGGCGGCCGTCCGCCGGACGCCTACTACGCTGCGCTCCGCAGGCGCCGCTTAACATTCAGCGTTATGGCGCTTTACGTACATTTCGTCTACATTTTCTGGGTTGTGCCAAGATAGTCGGAGGGCAATGAACATGGAGGTTGCACGGTGCGTTAGCACCTCAATCCTGGAGAATGACCATGAAAAAAATAATGCTAAGTTTGGTTCTTGTTTTGTTCGCGTCGACGGCGTTCGCTCATGGTGGCGGTTGCCGGAAAGACAGCCCACCTGGGCAATGCTGTCACGCAGGCTCACAGCCTTATCATTGCCACTAAAGCTATGTTTTCCGGCGGAGCTTGGTTGGTTGAGCCATAACCATACGGTCAACCGGACGCCAAAAGCGTACCGCTTTTGGTTCCCTCCGCTGGCGCTCCGGCGCCGGTTACCTCAGCGTTAGAAATCTTATGGAAATGACTTCTTTGAGAGCCTGCTGTCTTGATGCGTCTGTACTGGTGAAATGGCACGTGGACGAAGAAGGCAGTGAGATAGTTCGCAGTTTTATAGACTCAGAAGCGACGCTCTACACGACGCCGTTCTGCTTTTACGAAGCGCTTGGTGTGCTTAAGGTTAAGTATCTTTATCGTAAAGAGCTTACCAAAGAGCAGTACCTAAATGCGTGCTTTGATCTGGGTTGTGAGTTCGAAGCTCGGTTACATGAGATGGAAGACATAGACGTCTGCAAACCTCCATACCTGCTTAGGTCAATAGAGTTGGCCAGGAGATACGATTTGGATGTTTCTGACGCTTTTCAGATACTCAGTGTGAAAGAGGGATTTTTCGCAGGTGGGATAGAGGGATCGGAGACAGTATTGGTTACCGCTGACACGAAACTTGCCAATACCGCTGCAAGTGAAGGGCTGCGTGTACTTAATGTCCTAAAACCCAGCAATCCCTCGTAAATTTCTAACAAGGTGGTCAACGGGACGCCAACTACGCTGCGCTCCGTTGCCGCCCATTACCACTGGCGTTAGGAGGCTTTCAGCATGATGCCAATAGTCGACTTGTTAGATTATTACGGCCCGCTTCACGATGATGTTGAGCGTTGCCTTGTTGGGATCGAAATAGGCGAAGATACGGAATATTGGAAGCGCTCGTATCTGCGTTGCCTATGTACATTTGTTGAAGCTAGGGTTTATCTGCTCAAATTGGAGTTAAAGACCAACGATCATTTAATTGATCATTCTGAGCTTTCGCCACAAGTGCTTGCCTTTCTAGATGGTAATGAATGGAGCGTCGGGAATAATGGTGAAATTAAGGCGAGAATGAAAATAGTATCTCCTGTTGACGAGCTAAAAGCTGTCATAAAAATTCTGGGGTCGTTTTATCCAAAGTTATTGTGGGATTTCGGATCGCAACGTTGGTCTAGAGTAAAAAAGTTATATAAATCCCGTAATGGACTTGTTCACCCAAAGAAACCAGATGATTTATCTATTGCTGACAAAGAAATAGAAGATTTTGAACTATTTAGGAAGGATTTTAATACTTGGTCAGCTTCAATATACTGTGAAGCATGGGGAGAGCCTGAGAGTGGCTCCTAACAATACGTGCCAGTCGGACAGTCTGTTCCGTGGCTTTTTTGTGCCAGTCGCTACGCTAGCACAAAACGCCACTCCACAAACTGCCGCTGCACTCTGCGTTATAACGAGGAAACCTAATGTCGACATGGGACGAGGATATTGTTAGAGCGTTTGAGAACCTCGGTGGCAGCGCAAACTATGATGCGTTGTATACGGAGATCGAGCGCATTCGTCCCAACCTTCCCGAGAGCTGGAAATCCGTGGTGCGGCGTAGAGTGCAAGACCTTTCCTCTGACTCGGCGGGATTTAAGGGCGGGAAAGACCTTTTCTTTTCGGTTGAGGGGCTGGGCTCTGGTATATGGGGCCTTAGATCCTACCTGGCTGAAACTCCAAAAGCTTCAGATTTACCGGAGGGCATTGAAGAGCCTGGCCGAACATACACTCTCACGTACCGGGTACTTCGGGATACAACGCTTGCGCGCAAGATAAAAGTGATACACCAAGATCAGTGTCAAATTTGCGGTATGGTGGTTCGCCTTTCTGACGGGAAGACCTATTCTGAGGCTCATCACATCATTCCCCTTGGAAACCCTCACAACGGATCTGATATTCCAGGAAATATCCTTGTCCTATGCCCGAATCACCATGTGCTCTGTGACTATGGAGCTATTGAACTCGACCTTCTGTCGACAGTACTGCTAAAAGACCTTAAATCAGCAACGTAGATTGTCCTCCCGACCCGCATGATCTTTTCTTGAAGGTGACCAAACCGAACAGGAATCGAATCATGCAAAGCCGAGAGGACTTTCACATGATAAAACAACTTCGCAGTCAGGGGGCGTACATCGTGGACATCGCGCACCAGATTGGCTGTTCCGAGCGCACCGTACGCCGTTACCTGGCCCTGCCGGCACCATTGACTGGTAAACCCAAGACCCCACGTGGCAGCAAGCTGGATCCCTTCAAGCCATACATTGATGAACTTCTGGGCCAGGAAGTCTGGAACGCAGAGGTCATCCGTCAGCTGCTCCAGGAACGGGGCTACGACGGCTGTGTGACCCTGATTCGTCGCTACGTTCAGCCCAAGCGCAGCCTGAGGGCAAGTAAACAAACGGTGCGCTATGAAACGATCCCGGGAGAGCAACTCCAGCACGACTGGGGCCAGATCCGGACTGAGGTCGCTGGTCGCCTGTGCACTGTCAACTTCGCGGTCAACATCCTCGGGTACTCCCGCCACTTCCATGTCTGGGCTGGACCCAGCCAGGACGCGGAGCATACCTACGAGTCCCTGGTACAGGCTTTCCGGTACTTTGATGGCGTACCCAAGCGTGTCCTGGTAGATAACCAGAAAGCGGCCGTCATCAGGCATGACAGCGGTGGTCGTGTGGTGTTCAACGCAGGTTTCCTGGAACTGGCGAATCACTATGGCTTCGCCGCCCGGGCCTGTCGGCCCCAGCGCCCCAGAACCAAAGGCAAGACCGAGCGCATGGTGGGCTATGTGAAGCACCACTTCTTCCAGCGGTATCGCAGCTTCGACAGCTACGCGCACCTGAATCAGTTATTGGAGCAGTGGCTGAGCAGCTATGCCAGTCAGCGGACATTACGCCAGTTCCAGCAATCTCCGGCTCAGCGCTTCGAGGAAGAGCGCCATCAACTCAGCCCTTGTCCGGCAACGGACTTCGATACCCGCTATTACGACATCCGCCATGTGGGCTGGGATGCCTACATCGATGTGCGAGGCAACCGTTACAGCGTACCGGCCGAGTGTTGTGGTCAACGGGTCAACATCCGCATCAGTCTGGACGGTGAACTCACCGTCTACGACCTCCGGGGACAGGAAGTCGCCCGCCACCGAATGGCCCATCGTCAGCAAGGCTGGCAAACGGTGGCTGAACACCACGAGCCCTTGTGGCAAGAGGTGATGCCGGTGCAACACCGGAGCCTGGCTGTGTATGAGGAGGTGCTCCAATGAATCTGGACCAACTCCTCGACCGGCTCAAGATGGACCACCTGCAAGCCTCTCTGGATACCCTGTGCGAGCATGCCAGCAAGAAGGACCTGAACTACCGGGAATTCCTGGAACAGGCCCTGGCCCAGGAGTGGGGTGGTCGGCACCAGAAAGGCCTGGACACGCGTCTCAAACAGGCTCGGCTACCCTGGATCAAAACCCTGGAGCAGTTCGACTTCAGCTTCCAGCCGAGCATTGACCGCAAGCTGGTGCGAGAACTCTCCGGCCTTGGGTTCGTGGAACGCAACGAGAACGTGATCCTGCTGGGACCCCCTGGCGTGGGCAAAACCCACCTGGCGGTCGCCCTCGGCGTAAAGGCTGCGGAGGCCGGCCACCGGGTTCTGTTCATGACCTTGGACCGTCTAGTGAGCACGCTGGTCAAAGCCCGCCAGGAAAACCGGTTGGATAGGCAACTCCAACAACTGACGTATCCGAAAGTGCTGGTACTCGATGAGATCGGTTACCTGCCCATGACCCGCGAGGAAGCCAGCTTGTTCTTCCGCCTGATCAACCGGCGCTACGAGCGGGCCAGCACCATCCTGACCTCAAACAAGAGCTTTATGGACTGGGGCGAGGTGTTCGGCGATCAGGTCATCGCCACTGCGATACTGGATCGGCTGCTGCACCACTCAACCACTCTGAACATCAAAGGCGAGAGCTACCGGCTGAAGGACAAACGCAAGGCCGGCCTCGTTCCCGGTACTAGCCAACAACAGGAGGACTCTGACGACACTGACGCTCAAAAACCGGACACTGAAAACTGATGAAAACCGGACAATCTAGGTTGATGAAAAGCGGTCAAACTTCGGTACTGTTGACACTTCGAACCCTCCAGGTGGCCGAGGGCCATGAAGTGGCTCAGAAGAGCATCGATTACCATAATCGCAGCATCTATGGTCGCCCGTTATAACAAGTCGCTGGAGTTCGCTCCGGCCCTGGGCGGGCCTGCGCCGGACGGGCTTTCCGCCCCGCTCCAAGCCCGCCGCTCAGCGATGCGTTAGATTTTACGAGGTTGTGAACAGAAACATATGAGTGACGGCATAAAAGGAAGCGCCACGTATCAATGCTCAAAATGTGGTGCTAAATATTTCCTGCGTGATGAGGATTTCCATTTCGAGGCCGAATCTGGTTCGGAAAGGGGAATGGGGCAAGAAACTCAGTATGTTTCTGAAATAGATCATGAATGTTCAAAGTGCGGTAACGATTTTTATCTAAAATTTGAAGTTTGGGAATACCCTGTAGGCATCATCAATATGACTGATGACGATGCCACCGGCGCGGAGATTCTAGATAGCAGCTTTGAAATCTATCATGAGCCTCCTCCACCAGATGAGGTTGACGAGTCCGTAAAGCTTGTAAAGTCACTGATAAGCTTTAGATTCGATACCTTTGCCGAGCTTTTCGTCGACTTTTGGGTAAGAGCCTATAAAAAATCACCCCGCCCAACCGCAATTATTTCAGCAATAGGGTTGATCATAGGATTTCTTGGCATAGGTTCCGCAATCTACTTCTCAGAGATTGATCGAAAACAGCGTTTGCAGCAGCCTCAAAGCTTCAATGAGCAGATCGAATTGTTGCAAGCAACGGAAAGAAATTTAAATGATCTCTCTTCGTTTATTGAAAATAAAAATAGCGAGATAGAGACAACGCGCCGCCTAATCAAAGACTTAGAAGAGAAGAAATCCCAGCTTGAACCAATAGTTAACGCTCATCAAGAAACAGTAGATGCCATATTCGAGCAACAAAGACGGGAATTCGAAAAGGGCATATGGGTAGAAAGGGCTATCAGTTTCGGCTTCGGGATACTGGCATCTTTAATTGCAACCGTCATTTGGCACTTTGTCGGAAGGTTAAAGTCTGGACGTCGTGCCTGAAAATCTAACAAGGCAATTAAATTCGTTCCGGCCTTCGGCCTCCACCGGACGCCCTTGTCAGGGCGCCGTTTATTGCTGGCGTTAGACAGTCAAAGAAATAAGGAAAGTTAGTGTCATACGAAAGCCTTTTTGGTGATGAAGTACAGCTAGTCCTATCATTTTGTGTGTTTTTACTCGTGCTGGCTGTCGTTGGTTTTATCCTAGATAAAGATTCCCCGCCTCAATTAGTTGTGTTGGTAGGAATCTGTCTTGTAGCAATTGGGGGTGCTGCGCTGTGGTACGTAAACTGGATGCAAGAAGCAGTTTTAGCATTCAATGAAGATGGGAAGATATCGGACAGCTTTCTTGATGAATTTGAAAGACGATCCAACGTTTTCATGTTTGTTTTCCCATTCGTTTCGGCCGCGATTGGGACCAACCTGATTTCAGATGTGCTTACTAAAAAACTTCATTATGAAAAACCATTAACGGTATCTGGTGTTATTCAGGCGCTCCCTGATCTCATTGGTGGAATTTTGGGGTTTATCTTGCTGATTCCAGCACTGTTAATAATTACTCCTTTCCTGATCGTTTCACGCGTTAGAAAAAGGTCTTCACCAGTGGTTTTAGATTTGTTAGAGAGGGTGAATCGAAGACTATATCTGAAGATGCTAAAGCTCGACATGGTGATAAGGTCTTGGATGTCTAGCAAATAGTTCCAGTTTGTTCCGGGCCTGACGGCCCTCCACCGGACAGCCTTGTCGCCGCTTCGCTCTGCCAAGGCTGCCGCTGAACAAAAGCGTTAGGTGTATTAATGAGCAATCAAGAGAAAGCCCTCGAAGCTATCAAACGATCAGCCGGCACCGAAACGGGCGAGTACGGAATTGATGGGTTCGTTTCGCATCATCTGGAAGAGCTTCCCGAGAGTTATTGGCAGAAACATCTTGGAATTTCTGCTCCATCCAGTGAGCAAGTAATTGGGCTACTGGTCCTCAGAGAAAAATGGGACGACGAAGAGGTATACGATTTTACTCTTCCTGATGAAGTGACGGATTACGTGGTTAGTGTGTCATTCGACGACGATGGGAACGTCGAAGAAATCGTCATGGAGAGCTAGTCTCCACCTAACCAAGTGTTCCAGTTCGTTCCGGGCCCGAAGGCCCTCCACCGGACAGCCTTGTCGCCGCTTCGCTCTGCCAAGGCTGCCGCTGAACAACGGCGTTAGGCGCTACTGTAGGCAACCTAGGTCCTGTATAAAAACAAATCAACCGTGGTATCCAATGAATTTTCTAAACGCCATTTTTGACGTATTCAGTCGGCGTCAATCATACGAAGCACAGCATCTTCGTCCTGTGAGTGACACTTTCCGTAGCCGAGTGGTGTTATTAATAGGGGATGTTATCGGACGAGACCGTGGAGCGTCTGATTTCTGGAAGGAGATCCATCAGAAGTTGCAGTACTTGCATGGAACGATGATCCTCGCCCCAGACAACAGGCCTGCCAACGAAGTTGAAGATATCCTTCAATACCTTGAAAATTGTGACTCTACCCATTTTTTGGACTTTGTTGAGTATATTTTCCAAGTAGATGCTTCTAAGCATTTGCCATCCAAGTCGGAGTTCGTCGATAGTATAAATTCATTCTTTGATATTGATGACTTGCCCTATTACTTAACGGATTACGTGCAGACGGAAGAGCCCGGAATGTACAGAGGGTCTCCTGTTAAATATATTAAGGTAAGTGCGTACCCTCAGGTTATTTTAAAGGAAAGCCAGTTGGTGCATTCCGAAGCAGTTAAACCTGCTCTGAAATTATTAACAGATCCTGCCTTCTTGTCCGCGAATAATGAGTTTTTAGAAGCTCTTGAGGACTACAGGAAGCGGGATTATGGCGATTGCCTTACCAAGTGCGGAAGTGCATTCGAAAGTGTCATGAAGATCATTTGTGAAAAGAGGAAATGGCAATATGACCAAAAAGATGCAGCGGCCTCTCTGCTCAAGACAATTATATCAGAGTCAAATCTAGAGCCATTTTTCACTGATCCCCTGCTAATTGTAGGCACTATACGAAACAGGTTAAGTAAGTCCCATGGTGCCGGGGCAGCCAAGAAGCAAGCCCCGCAGCATATTGCGCACTACACAATTAATAGTACTGCGGCTGCTATTCTGCTTTTGGTTGAGGAAACCTTGTGAAGTTCAGGTCAAGGGTCAGCCTAACCAATGGCAGCACGGTGACCGTTTTTACGCCGCGCTGCGGCTCCAAATCGGCACGTGTGCCAAGCGTTATGCAGAACGTTCGTCTTGACGTACGTACCCAAAGGCGTACACTTGGTGGAAATTTGAACACACAAGAGGTGCGTCATGACCGGAATCACAGCAACTGAGGCGCGCAGCAACCTTTATCGGTTGATTGACGAGACCGCCGAGTCCCACCAACCAATCGTCATTATGGGTAAGCGGAACAAAGCCGTCCTGGTTTCCGAGGAAGACTGGTCTGCAATTCAGGAAACACTTTACCTGCTCTCCGTACCGGGTATGAGGGAGTCTATTCGTGAGGGGATGGATACCCCCGTGGATGAATGCGATGAGGAGCTGGACTGGTGACATGGAAGTTGGTTTACACCAAACAAGCCCAGAAAGATGCAAAGAAACTGGCCTCCAGCGGCCTCAAACCAAAAGCCCAGGAATTGTTGGCGCTGATTTCAGAAGACCCTTACCGCAAACCGCCTCCGTTCGAGAAACTCATAGGGGATCTCGCGGGGGCCTATTCGCGCCGAATCAATATTCAGCATCGTCTGGTCTACCAAGTACTGGAAGAGGAGCGGGTGGTGAAAGTTCTGAGGCTCTGGAGCCACTACGAATAATGCATAACCAGCCGCTGTTGCCGGACAATTTCTCCGCCGCTGCGCGGCTCCAAAATTGCCGCAAAGCTCCGCGTTAAGTGTCTATTATGGATGAAATTTTAGTCATAGCGATCGGCTCCGGAATCGTTTCGCTTTTCCTTTTGACCAAGGTTTGGCGAAGCAACGAGCATCTTGCATTCAAGATTGCCGTTAGCTGCGTGACTGTCATGCCGATAGTTGGACCGGTCTTCTATTTTTTCGTAGCCAACAACACGCCACCCCAGGATCGTTGCCTCCAGAATAAAGGGCCTCGGGGTGAATATGCACACCGTTGGCTCAGCGTGAAGCCTCTGTACCAGGACATCATTGACGAAAAAAAGGCGGATGATGGGGCGCAGCATCGTGAAAACACTTAACCAATCGCTTAAGTACGTTCCCGGCCTGAAGGCCGTCCACCGGACGTCCCTGACGGGCCGCCGCTTAGCTTCGCGTTATACGCAAATCTAGGGCGGAGTGAAGTTTAGATCAGGGATTCTATGTCAATAAAAAATATACAAAAATTAAAGAAATTCGGTATTTTCCAAAATCACACGAACGCTAACGTTAAAGATTTCGGAAAGTACAATCTGTTCTATGGTTGGAATGGAAGCGGAAAATCTACCCTATCGGGTGTGTTTCGATGTATCGAAAATAATACCACTTCAAGTAAATTCCCATCGTCAGAATTCACGGTAAGCATTGACAATGGCGCGCCAATTACACAAGCGAACGTGGCGGGTTCTGATCTAAACATTTACACTTTTAACCATGAGTTCATTGACGAAAATATATCATGGGATAGCGTTGTAAAAAGCATATTACTTGTTGATAAAGAAAAGATTGAAGAGCGTGAAAAGCTAGAAAAGCTAAAAAAAGAACAGGAATCGGATAATAAAAAGTACACTAGTGAAGATGAAGAAATAAGAAGACTTGAAAGCGCTATTTCGAAGTTCGGAACTGATAGCGCACGACACATGAAGACAAGCCTTCAGTCAATTGACACTACAGATCGCTACTACCTTAATTATGATAAGCGAAAATTTGAAGCCTTTATCAACGACAACCTTGAAGCAAGCAAGTCAGACGAACCACTTCTTGATGATCAAAAAATTATTGAGTTGACAAACGCTGCTAAGCCTGATCAGAAGTCCCCGATTACCTTTAATCAAAAGGTTATTAATAAAGAAACCTTCACTAAAGCCAAAGAACGCCTTGTCGACCTTTTGAAAACCAGTGTAGTTAGTCAAACTATTCAGCGACTTATTGAATATGGCGATATAAAGTCTTGGGTAGAAATTGGTCTTGACCTTCATAAGCGTCATGACACAAATCAGTGTGAATTTTGTGGTAACACCATCACCGACGAACGCATCAAACAGCTTGAAGCCCACTTTAACGACGATTACAAAGCCTTTCAAACCCGACTTGAAAGTGCAGATGGTTGGCTCTCTGGTCAGTATATTCAACCCCCAGCGCTACCCGCAACAAACGACTTCTATGACGAATTCAAAAATGGATACAGTCAAGCATGTAAAGCGTTGGAAAAAGCAATCACAGACCTGAACGAAGAAATAACAGCCTGGCACACTGTACTGAAAGAAAAGATAGCTAATCCACTTGAAACTGGTCTAACAGTTGAAGCTATCAGTGAATCATCCGTGGAAGCGTTTAACGATTCTCTCAACGCTATTAGCGCGGCTGTTGATAAGCACAATCATAAGTCAGGAAATTTCAAGGAAGAAACTGACAAAGCCAAAAAGCAACTTGAACTTCACTATGCAACTACTGAAGTGCAGTCATTCGGCTATCACGATAAAAAAAAGGAAGTGGGTGATCGAAAAGCTAAAAATAGAGCGCTAAAAACATCTATTAACGCGAGAGACACTGAAATCCGAACACTTGAAGATTCACTATCAAATGAAGGCATCGGCGCTGACCAGTTTAATGAGTCACTTCATAAATTTCTTGGTCGCAGTGAGTTATCCCTTCGATTTAATCCGACTAAAAAAGGGTATGAAATACTTCGGAACGACTCGGAACAGGTTGACGGGAATCTGAGTGAAGGCGAGAAAACGGCTATTGCTTTTGTCTACTTCATAACCAAGTTGAAAGAAAATGACAACAAAATTGAAGACACTATTGTTGTTGTAGATGACCCTATTTCAAGTTTCGATTCTAACCACCTTTTTCACGCTTATTCATTTATGAAAATTAATTGTGAAAAAGCAAAGCAAATGTTTGTCCTTACCCATAACTTTACGTTTTTCAAGTTGGTTCGTGATTGGATTTCTCGAAAGAATAAGCGCGACAATCAGAACATTGCAAACTTCTATGTTGTTAAGGCAAATAACGAAGTGCCACGAACTTCAACTTATACAAACGCTGGATCAGCACTAACTTTATATAATTCGGAGTATCACTACATATTTTCACGCCTGTATTCTTTAAAAAACCAACAGACCCTTGAAACGGATGATCATTTCCTTGCCGCCAATTTATCCCGAAAGTTACTTGAATCCTTCTTATCCTTCAAGTTCCCAAAGAATAGGGGAAACTTCGCGAACTTGTTTAATGCGGCTGTATTAGCAAGCAAGAACCCAGAAGACGAAGGGAAGGAAAAGATTCGAAAATTTATTAATCAGTATTCACATAACGACCTTATTGAAACAAATGAAGAATTTGTTGAAAACCTAATTGGTGAAGGTGTTACGGTCATATCAGATATTTTTGACTGGATAAATGAATTGGACAAAAAGCACTACCAAGAAATGATGGAAGTCGTGGCATGAAAAAGAATGCGTATAACAAAGCGCTGCTGCCGGACAATTTCTTCGCTGCGCTACGAAAATGCCGCAGAGCGCAGCGTTATATTGCTGGGGCCAGCCTCGACTAAGAAGGAACTCAAAGTTGAAATATAACGACCTTCCCAAGGAAGAAAAAGAAAAGCTAAATGGCTACTTGGTGAAACAGGCGGCGCAGCAGTCGGAGAATGGTAGAGAGCTTTTCGAAAACATCAGCAAGTCTATTCTTTATGCCAACACTGGTGGAGTAGCTGTCACAAGCTCGCTTATCGCGGCGGGTCCAAGTGGCAATAATGTCAGCTTTCTCGGGCTTTCATTCCTTCTATTTGTGTTGGGTGTAGCACTGTTTATTGTCTTTCGCTTTCACCTTTCCTTGGCCGTAGGCAGATCAGTAGAGAAAGTGAAGCAGTTTCACCATGAGGTTATCGATGGGCTGGCCGATGTCAGTGGAGACTCCATAAACACTCGTATGGCTAAGATTTCTGGAAGATTGGACGGCAATACCCCAATGTGGGTCATCTTCCCGCCGATGCTTATGTTTATAATCGGAGCTACCTTGGGCTGTAGCTGGGTAGTTCTGAGGTTTGTGGTCTAGGTGCAAAACACAATATAACCAGGCGCATCAATACGCGGCCGGTGGCCGCCGGACGCCCTTTACATTGCGGCTGCGCCTCCATTACAAGGGCGCCGTTGTGCGCTGGCGTTAAAACTTTAGGGAGAAAGTGGTCCCCCAATGGATTTGTCCGTTTCACAGTATGTGGTCATCGCAGGTTTGGTTTGCGATGTAATCGGGTGCGTGCTCGTTGCCTTTGAAGTGATCAACCGTTTCAAAGGTCAGGTAGTTGAGCAAAGCCAGAAGCTGGAAGATTTGGATTTCTCCCGGCCGGTGCTCACGTCTGAGTATCGAAAATGGGAGAGGCGTAAACACATTGTTATGGCGATAGGCCTCTTTTTCTTGGTTGGTGGTTTCACCCTCCAAGGAATCGGTACAGCCATTCAATAATTCAAGGGTATTCTGGGTGCTCTCAGCGGTTTTAACAATGCGGTCAACCGGACGCCAAAAGCGTACCGCTTTTGGTTCCCTCCGCGTTATAAAAGGTTTTAGATGTTCAGGTTACAATTTAAAAGAATCCACGATAATGTGTCGCCATTTATACTTACCGGGCTCTTTGCAGGCTTGGCAATTGGTCTTTCAGAATATCTTAGAAAGATGGACTGGCTGGTCAGTTACCTAGATTACGCATCTATTGATTTTGATTTGGCCGATGCAGCACAAAAAATTCTAGACGAAAATCTGGCGCCGACAACGCTGGTTTTTCTAGTGGTTATAATATTTACGATGTCCGCACTACATAGAATTTTTTTTGGTGCAATGGAGTTTGAGCCTAAAGAGCGGAAGGGAATAATTTTTATTCTTGAAAATTTCGCTTCGTTATTGGGTATCGCTTGGCTAGGGCTTATGTGGGGTCTATCCGTGCCAGCGCTAATTTTTGAAAGTAAAGAATTGTTTTGTGGTCTTTTGCTCATGTCATTATTTCCACTAATTCTTATTTTTCAACTAACAGTAATTACATCGCTTATTTACATTGAGTTATTTCATAAGTTCCCTAAGTGGGCTGAGAAGACCAGTGGGTGGAGAATGGCCACGTGATTAGAGGGTTTCGTAATATTAGTCTTGGCATTTGTTTTTATAACCTATCATTCTCAGTATGTTGATCTGATGAATAAGCTTGGGGGTTACCTTGTTGCATTTTTATAACAAATGCAGGCATGGCGACGCCCTTTCCATTGCGCCTTCGGCTCCATTCCAAGGGCGCGCGTGCTGCAAACGTTATATTTCTGAGGGAGTTCAAAATTGCTCAACAGGTCAGCTTTAATCCTCCGCTACAAAGAGCCCGCAGTGCGCTGGATCAACGAAGCTGATCCGAACCCCGATGGCCCAGCAATCACGCTAGAGAATGTTAACGAGGAACGTACCGTTTACCTCATTGATGAAGAAGTGGCCGACACTCCTGAACAACTCAGAAAATGGGTCAAAGCTAACTTCCGCCCGCTATTTGAGAGCGAGCTTGGCGGGTGGTACGTCGACCCTGATTTATGGCCCCGGAAGCTCACTCTGAAGTTGTTCGACGAGTGGTTTACGGTCGAATGCCACACAATGATTTTCGATACGGTTGGTGGTCCAATTGAGGACGACGAAATATAACAAGGCGCATCAATACGCGGCCGATGGCCGCCGGACGCCCTTTACATTGCGGCTGCGCCTCCATTCCAAGGGCGCCGTTGTGCGCTGGCGTTAGTGGGAAAAGACGATGAGTACTGAGAGCATGGTTCTAGAATACCTCAAGGTTTTGCTGTCTGGCCCGGTACTGTTCTCGCTGGTAGCTCTCGTGGTGATTGCTGTTTTTAGAGAGGATATAAAGGCACTTATACTCCGGATAGCAAAAATAAAGCTTCCAGGTGGAACGGAGTTCAATACGCCCCAATCCAAGCAGCTGGATGCTGAAGAGGAGAAGCCAGCTCCTGAGCCTCGGGCAAATGATGAGATGCCAATTCCAGGACTTCCTGAAGGCCTCACCGCCGAGCAAAGAGATCGTGTGGAACAGTTGATACGCGCGCATATTGCAACCGCATATACATGGGAGTATCGGTACCTCAACTATTTCTTGGCAAGAGGTACTCAGATGGTCTTGGATTGGCTGATTAACCTAACTCAGCCTACAACTTACGCTCATTTCGACTCAACTTGGCTTCCATTTATTCCTTCGGCAGAGGAAAGACAGGCCATCATTGGGGCGTTGCGAAATCATCATCTGATTCAACAAGACGAAGCGGAAATGATTTCTGTCACCCCAAAGGGACGAGAGTATCAACAGTGGCGCGGGCCTTTGCCCCCACTAACAAACGGGTCAACAGGACGCTCCTGACGTCGCGCCTGTTACCCTTGGCGTTATGCCCTCGTAGGCGAGGATATCTGATATGGAATTGAGCGCTCCGGTAGATATGCCATTTACGCGGGAAGCCGCGATCAAAATGCTGAGGTGGGGTGCAGAGCCGGAAAAGTCTCCATACTCCCACAAACAAATTGCGGAGTGGTGCGACAGATTTTGGTGCCAATACCTTGATGTTGACGCGGAGCCGGAGATTGAGTCCTTGATGCCAGTGCTCACTGATGTTGAAACCCAGTGGGACCTATATTTGGCGAACACCTATTCACTTGAGGAACTTCGGGCAAAAAATTTTGAAGAAGAAAAAATGCCTACGGAGTGGTTTTGTGATTGGCTGCAGCAATTGGCATAACCAGGTGGTCAACGGGACGCCAACTACGCTGCGCTCCGTTGTCGCCCACTACCACTAGCGTTATGCGGTGAATTACCGGCACACCGAGGAGAAGCACTTTTGGCTAGTTTCCGTTTTGACTTCACGTTTAGCGTGCCCAAGTCAGCAGCTATGCGGATATTGTTGAAGCAGTTTATTGGCTACACAGGCTATTTTATGACTGCGATGGCCGCCGCTGTCTGGATGGCTCTCGGTATGTTTGTCGTTGCTCTGTTCTCGCAAAACGCTGTCATCGTCATTCTGGAAGTCTTTGTGGAATGGGGTGGTGATGTCTTTTCGCCGATGAAAGAAGGTGGACTGTTGGTTTTCGGTACCGACCAAATCCCGCGGGGCGACAACGACGTAGGTGGCGTGCAAGCTGCGCTCTCGGTCGTGGCGAAAATCTCCGTGGTGCTTTATGTTCTGGGTGCCGTGGTGCGGGGGATTTTCGGGAAGAAACTGTCTTTGGCTCGATCCGTGAAGCTGGCGTTTGTTCGGCGAGCCTCTCTCATTGTATTTGTGGCAATTCCGCTCAGTAGCTTCCTTCGGTTCGAGTCTGGTGTGGGGTCAGATTCGTTCTTTATTGCCGCATTCCTTGCAGTCTTTATCGCGCCGGCGCTGTTTTTGAGTGGGTACTGGTCTGTTTTCTGGAATCAAATGGTTTCTGAAGCGATTCATTATGTGGATGAGGATGGTGAGAACATACCCACATTACAGGTCGAGCGCTGAAAGTTTTCAGTCTCTGGAACCACTACGAATAATGCATAACCAGCCGCTAATGCCGGACAATTCTTCCACCGCTGCGCGGTTCCAAAATTGCTGCAAAGCTCCGCGTTAGCTGTGATTGCGCCACCCGGAGAGTGATACTATAGTGTCACTAATAGTCTGATTCAGGGTGAGTCCATGAAAGTTGAGCTTGTTACGAACCTCAAGCGCCAAGCCACAAAGATTCTGGCAGATCTGCACTTGTCGAAAGAGCCGGTACTGATCACCGAGCATGGTCAGCCATCCGCATACCTTGTCGATGTGCAAGATTACGAGTTTATGCAGCGCCGACTTGAGCTGCTTGAGGGGCTCTCACGAGGAGAGCGTGCTGTACTTGAGGGAAGAACGTACAGCCAAAGTGAGGCCAGGGAGAAAATGAGTAAATGGCTGAAGTAATCTGGACAGAGCCCGCCCTTCAAGAACTGGATGCCATCGCTGAGTACATTGCTCTGGATAACCCTGCTGCCGCAAGTTACCTGGTCCAAGAAGTTTTCGATAAGACCGAGCGTTTGGAAAATTTTCCCCAATCCGGGCGGATTCCTCCCGAACTCCCCAATTCGGTATACAGAGAGGTAGTGGTTCCACCGTGTCGTATTTTTTATCGTGAGGATGAGAAGCGGGTTCTCATCCTCTATGTCATGCGAGAGGAGCGGCAGCTTCGTGCGTTCATGCTTGGAAGCAGCTAACCCGGCGCAGTTCACTCGGATGCCTTTGTCTGCGCTTCGCTATGCCAAAGTCACCGGTGCGCTTCGGTGTTACGAAAAGCGTTCGTCTTGACGTACGTACTCGATGGCGTACACTGATGAAAAGTTGAACACGCAAGAGGTGTGTCATGACCGGAATCACTGCAACAGAGGCGCGAAGCAACCTTTATCGGTTGATTGATGAAACTGCCGAGTCTCACCAACCAATCGTGATCATGGGTAAGCGGAACACAGCCGTCTTGGTATCGGAAGAAGACTGGTCGGCCATTCAGGAAACACTTTACCTGCTTTCCGTACCTGGTATGCGGGAGTCTATTCGTGAGGGGATGGATACCCCCGTGGATGAATGCGATGAGGAGCTGGACTGGTGACATGGAAGTTGGTTTACACCACGCAAGCCCAGAAAGATGCAAAGAAACTGGCCTCCAGCGGCCTTAAACCCAAAGCCCAGGATCTGTTAGCGCTGATAGCAGAAGATCCATACCGCAAGCCGCCTCCGTTTGAGAAGCTCATTGGTGATCTTGCGGGTGCCTATTCACGCCGCATCAATATTCAGCATCGTCTGGTCTACCAAGTGCTAGAGGACGAGCAAGTGGTGAAAGTCCTCAGGCTCTGGAGCCACTACGAATAATGCATAACCTACAGGCCATAGAAGGGAATCCTATGACTAAGCATGTTGGTTCTTGCCTGTGTGGCATAGTGAAATTTGAGGTCCATGGAGACTTCGACAGTTTCTACTTGTGTCATTGTAAGTATTGTCAAAAAGATACGGGATCGGCTCATGCGGCAAATTTATTCTCGCAGTCAGCTAAACTTACCTGGCTGGCGGGTGTAGATGCAGTGACTTCCTTTACGCTTCCAGGTACTCGCCACAACAAAAGCTTTTGTAGATCGTGTGGATCAGCATTACCAAATGCTCTACTTACAGGCCTGCTCGTTGTTCCTGCAGGGTGTTTGGATACTGAAGTTTCTGTGTCGCCAACTGCGCACATCTTCACGTCGAGCAGAGCGATCTGGGAGGGGGCGATTGGTAACGCGCCAGAGTTCGGGGGCCTGCCAGAGTAGGCTAAGATCACATAACCGGCGGCTGCCGGCGGGCGCACCTTCGCTGGCGCTCCGGCACGCCGAAAAGGTCTCTCTATGGCCCCCTAAATCGATCACTGGAAGGAGCATGCAATGAGAATAGGCCTTCTGATCATCGCCGTATTCTGGACGCTTCCAGCTTCGTCCCAGACACTCCAGGTTATGGGGTCAGACGAGGGTTTTCTGCCGTTCTACTACGGTGACAACCTGGACAAGGGCATTTTGGTCGAGGTGATCAATGATTTCAGCCTGGAGGCCGGTATCGCCGTCGCGTTCCGTCCGATGCCGCGTAACCGCCAGGTCTGGGCCCTGGAAGAAGGGCAAGCCAATGCGGTTTTCGCCAACCCGCTGTGGATGCCACTGCCGGACCGGATGTACGCCGTTGGGCCGGTATTAACCTGGCGTGATCGTGTGTTCGCGCAACCAGGCCGACAGCCGGGCTCCTTCGATGACCTTCAGGGCAGCATTTGCCTGCGCAGATGGTTTGTGTACAGTGATCAACTCGAGCGGCGGGTCGGTACCAACCTGAGCCGCCATGATGCATACAATGCTCAGCAGATGCTGGACATGTTTCTGCACAAACGGTGCGATTACATCGTCATGAACGAGCTGGAGTTCCGGTTTATGGCGCAGTTGCTGGACATCGACCCGCACCGGTACCGCACCGAACTGATCGACGCCGAATGGCCCGTCTATCTCGGTATCCTCAAAACCGAGACGGCTCTGATTGAGGCCGCAGAAGCGTTCTTTTCCACCCACACAGTTGATGTGGAGACCATGCTACCCAACCTGCCGCCGCCGGACCGGCATTTCTCGATTGAGACGAACAAATAGGGCACTTTCGTGCGGACATGCTTTTATTAGCCAACCCGTCGCGTTACTCGGATACCTGAACTGAAACTTTCCATATCCCGACCCCGTAGCTTGATGAGCAGGCGTCGGGAGCGCGGTCGTCGTTGTGTGTGATGGCTCTTCGATCCCTTGCGGTTAAGAAACTACGATCAACTTAGGGATTAGAGCGATGAATAACAAAGTCATGACCGTATCGGTTTTATCTGCCGCTGTGGCGCTGGCGGGTTGTAACAGCAGCTCCGGTGGCGGTGCTGCAATCACGCCCTTTCAGTGCAACGCTGAAGGAGATTTAGCAGCGCTGACAACAAACGATGTGCTGGCGGTGACGGCAGACAACGCCTGCCTGGTGCGTTTCTCACTGTCTGATCCATCCACGGTTTTGGCCGTGGGCTCCCTGGATGTGGCGGGCTCGGTTGTGGGGCTGGATTTCCGGCCGGCCTCCGGTGAACTCTATGCGCTGACCGATATGGGCCAGTTGGTGCTGGTTGACCCCATGACGGCAGAAACCACCCTGGTGACGGCCAGCATCGGCGAACTGACAGGTGCCCGCTACGACATCGATTTCAATCCCGCCGCCAATGCCTTGCGCCTGGTCAGTGATGCCCGGCAGAACTTCCGCATGGGGTCACCGGCGCTGGTTGAGAACGCGCAGCAGCAAGCGCTGGTAGACGGCACCTTCGGTTACCTTCAGGGCGTGGTGGCTACGGCCTACACCAATGTGAATCCCGGGCAGGAAGGCACGCAGATGTTTGTGATCAGCGCAGACTCCCGCACCTTTTTCCAGCAGAACCCGAACGTCGGCCTGCTGACCCGCATTGGCGGGCTCTTCCCGAGCGCCGAATCGGTGGATGTCAAAGGCTACAACGTGTTTACCACCGAAGGCGGTATGAACGAGCACTACGCCGTGTTCGAGGTGGACGGCAGTGTGGGCCTGTACGGTATCAATCCGGAGACCGCAGCCACCACGTTGATCAAGCCATTGCCGGCCCCTGAGGCTGGTGGTAACTACATGGATCTGGTGGTGAATGATGTTACCGATGAGCCTGCCTTGCGCGAGTTCATTGTGTTCGAACAGTCTGCAGACGATGATTTCGTGCTACGGATAGTCGAGCTGAATCCGGCGGACTCGATGCCGGGCATGGCGCTGGCGGGATATGATGAAACCTTGCCAGTCACCGGCTTGGTTGAGGGCGACGTGATTGTTGGTTTCGATCTTCGCACCACCAGTCCTGAGGGTGCGGATGATGGCCTGTATGCGGTTGCTCAAAGTGGCCGAATCTACCTGCTGGAAGAAAGCGATCCGATCATTCTGACGCCAGAGGCACAGGCAACGGAAATCGCCACTCTTGCCACCGATCTCTCCGGCACCCGTTTCGACATCGACTTCAACCCCCGTGCCGATTTGCTGCGCATTATCGGCGATGCCGGCCAGAACCTGCGGGTGAACCTGGATGAGGACCGTGTGCTGGCGGATGAAGCGCGCGCAGCCGGTTTTGCCTTTGCCGATGGCACCGTTCGCCTGGGCGACACCATGGTGCCGGCACCGGTTGCGGTGGCTTATCGTGCAGCGCCGATGCAGCTTGAGGGCGTGATACCCAGCCTGGATTTCCAGTATGTGATCGATGCGCGAAACAGCGGCCTGGCGCGGGTAGCGGTGCCTAACGACGGCGCCCTGGTGGCAGTGGGTGATGGCTTGCTGGAAGGCTTGGTATTGCCCACGGATGGCGCTATTCAGCAAACCATGGACATTGCCCAGAGCGGCACCGCCTATGCAGCCCTGAGAACCTCAGCAGGTGCGGGCTCTATGCTGTACACCCTCAACCTTCTGGCTGGCACCGCCGAGCAGGTCGGCCCGATTGGTGGTACGGCCAACCCGGTGGCGGTTAATGCCATGTCGGTTGTGATTCCCGAGCCGGTGGTGATGGAAGCCGGGCGCTGATCACACCTGTATAATCTCGCCCCGGCCTTGTGCCGGGGTTATTTTTATAACGAGATCTATACTTGCATTTCGAAGACACTGACACAGAGAATGCCCTGTAGATAGAGGTATTGATGCGACAGCGCTGCTCAGGGCATGAAATTGACGCAGCGAGAGCGTTCGGTCAACTTGAGCATTAGCCTATGCGGAGCCTGACAATCGACCGTAAGAATCCGCCTGATTCAACATTGGGGGCTCTGGCCACCAGAGCGCTGGCGCGCCCGGGTGCGCCGATTCCCACATCTTTGTCCATTCGCTTTGCGGACTATGTTGATACTAAAACCCGCCCGTATATTCACGCGGTCATTGTTATTGGCGCTATCGGGTACTTCCTGTTTGCGCTCGGTGATCTCGTGGTCGCCCGGGATGTTTTCTGGAGCTCGCTGCTGTTGCGAGCTGTGTTTTTGGCAGCCGTGCTGGGTCTGACCCAGTGGATGGTTGTGAAGGCGCAGAATATCTATTTGCTGGAAGCCGTTGGTGCTTTGTACGTGCATGTGGCGGCCGTTATCTGGTATTCGGTGCTGTTTCGGAGCTCAGGCCCAGAGGTGGGCGTTTATGCCTTTGCCAGTGTCATTTTTGTGCTTTGGCTCAACATTGGTTCGAGTGCGCGCTTCAGTACGGCGGTTATAAGCTCCTGCACACTTACTGCGCTGGTTCTGGGAGGCGTGTGGTGGCTTAACCAGGGCGAATGGATGCGGGTGTTCATCTATGCGAGTTTGCACGCGTCTGTTCTTGTATTTGGTTTGGTGATCAGCTGGTACAACAGTTTCAATCAGCGCCGTCTGTTTCTGTATGGCGTTATCGATGAAGTGAAGAATTTGGAGCTGAAGGAAGCCAACCGCCTGCTCTGGTCTCAGGCCCATACTGACCCGCTGACCGGCTTGCCTAATCGCTCGCTGTTGTTTGACAGGTTGACGCAGGCACTGGCCTCAGCGCACCGGGAGCAAAAAAGGGTAGGGTTGCTGTATGTGGATCTGGATCAGTTCAAACCAGTAAATGATACCTATGGTCACGCGGCAGGTGATCAGGTGCTGCAGGCGGCGGCCAGTCGCATGAGTGCCATTGTGCGGGCCTCTGACACCGTTGCCCGTGTGGGCGGGGATGAGTTTGTGGTGGTGCTTCCTGGCCTTCGAGACGATTCCAATGCCATGAGCAAAGCCGCTGAAATCATCAAGACTCTCGCCGAACCTTTTCGAGTCGATTCTGCCGATATCACCATTGGGTGCAGTGTTGGCATTGCTATGTTCCCAGAGCATGGCGAGGACGCGGACCAATTGCAGCAGGTGGCGGATAGGGCGGTGTATGAAGCCAAGGGTGCTGGCCGTAATTGCGCTCGAATGGGAATAGGTAGTAGCGATCTGCCCTGATGCCTTGCTAGTATTAAGTGCATAAAACAACAAAAAGGCGTGTAGCCACTTTCGGGGAGTTTGCTGTTGGTGATCCCTTGCAAGGCATGGCGGATACTGGGTTTGGTGCTGTTCCTGATCGTTTGGCCGATCAGCACTGCAGCTATGGAGCCGGTAACCATCATGCCCGGCGCCGCCATCGGCCATCAGTTTCAATACTGGGAGGACACCAGCGCCCGCGCCACGTTGGATGAAATCCGGGCGCTGCCCGATGCCGCATGGCAGGTTCAGGCCAACGGCCGGGCAACCCTGGGTATTACCGAGTCTGCCTACTGGTTGCGGGTTCCGATTGTTAACCATACCCCAGACAGCCTCAGCCTCATTGCCGAACTCGGATACTCCCAACTCGACGACGTAACCTTCCATGTCATCGCCGAAGGTGCGTTGGTTCGAACATTCCAGACCGGAGATCGCCGGCCGTTTTACCCCCGTGACGTCGACCACCCCAACAGCCTGCTGCGTTTCCAGCTTGCCCCGCAAGAGGCAAAGACCCTCTATATCCGGGTTGCCACTGAAGGCACCATGGTGTTGCCGTTCAGTCTCTGGCGTGAGAATCAGTTCTACGAATCCGCCGGGGCCGAGCAAAAGCTGCAGTTTTTCTATTTTGGCAGCCTCACCGTGATCATTCTGATCAACCTCGCGGTGTTTCTTACTCTGCGGGAAAAGCTCTATCTGTATTACTGCCTGGCGATCTTCGGTTACCTGGTGTTTTTCGCGTCGATCCGCGGCTTCAGCTTTCAGCACATCTACCCTTCGTTTCCGGCGGTCCATGCCCAGGTGCTGATGCTGTCCATCCCGTTCCTGGCGATGTTCTCAATCTTGTTCTGTATGGAATTCCTTCGGGTGCGTTCCCACAGCCCCCGGCTCCGGGCCGCTTTGATCGGGATGCTGATCTTCGAGGTTCTGTACTTTCTGGCGGTACCGTTTCTGGACTACAAAACGGGGATACTGCTGGCGGCTGTCTCGGCGTTTGTATTCTTTTCCCTGTTGATGATTGCCGGGCCCGTGAGCTGGGCCGCCGGGGTTCGGGCCGGCATATTCTTTACCGTCGCATGGTCTCCGTTGACCGTGGGTGTCATGGCCACGGCAGGTCGGGCTTTGGGGGTGTTTCCTGAGAACTTCTTTACCAATTACGCCATGCAGATTGGTTCGGGGCTGGAGGCGTTTATTCTTACCCTGGCCCTGGCGGACCGCTTGTACCGGGAACGGGAGCAGAAGATTCAGGCCCAGGCCGATATTCTGCGCCAGGAAAAGGCGCGCCGTGATGCCCAGGACCGCCTGACTTACGCCATGACCCATGACCCGGCCACCGGCCTGCCGAACCGAAATCGCTTTGAATGGATGGTAGACGAACAGCTGAAACTGAACCCGGGTGGTTCGTACATGGTGGGTGTGGCTCGGGTAACCGGCCTGGAGGAGATTAACCGGACCCTGGGCCTTGAGCGAAGTGAGCGGCTGCTTAAGCGGCTGGCAGAACAGATGACCATGCTGGCAGGGCAGTTACCGATGGTGCATGCCACCCAGGATAGCCTGGGCAGGACTGAGCGTGTGTATCAGATTTCCGGAGACAGCTTTGGCCTGCTTGTGGATGCCCGCAAGGCGGGTGATGATTTTGGGGCATTGGACAGCGCCCTCAAGCAACTGGCGCAACCGATAGCACTGGATCACCTGGCGATTGATCCGCACCTGAAATACGGCGCCGCCAGCTTCCCCGATCATGGTAAAAAGGCCAGTGTGCTGATCCGCAATGCCCACGTGGCGATGGAGATGACGCCCCGGGGCTCATTCGAGACGGGGTTCTATTCCGGCAAGTACGACATCTACGATGAAAGCCGGCTGACGTTGATTTCGCACCTGCGAGAGGCCATTCAGAACCGGCAAACCGAGCTGTATTACCAACCAAAGACTCGCCTTTCCACGGGTGAGGTGGTCGGCGTTGAGGCATTGATGCGCTGGTTTCATCCTGAGCGTGGCTGGGTGCCGCCGGATGAGTTTATACCGCTGGCGGAGAAGACCGGGGTCATCAAACACCTTACCCGGTGGGTTGTTAACCAGGCCCTGGCAGACCTCAAGTCGCTGCAAAGCGTATGTCCGGGGCTGACCATGTCGGTCAATATTTCGGCCCGGGACCTGCTGTCTCCAGGCCTGGATGAACTGTTTGCTACGGCCCTGGAGACCTATGGCTTGCAGGCCGGCGATGTCATCGTGGAGCTTACGGAAACAGCAGCGATGGACGACCCCGAAAAAGGTTTGCAGGCGCTGGAACGGCTTGCCAGTTCTGGCCTGAAGGTGTCCATCGATGATTTCGGGGCCGGCTATTCGTCGTTATCGTACCTCAAGCGCCTGCCGGCCAATGAAATCAAGTTGGACCGGTCACTGCTGCAGGATATCTGTACCAGTGACAGCTCACGAACGATCGCTGAAACCGCCATCACCATGGGCCGCAGCCTGGGTTTTCTGGTGGTGGCGGAAGGCGTGGAAGACGAGGCCTCCGCCCAACTGTTGGCAACCCTGGGGGCCGATATGTTGCAGGGCTTCTGGCTATGCCGGCCAGCCCCGCTGGAGTCGATAAAAGACTGGCTGCTTACATCCAATGCCGCCGTTTGAAGAACCAGATCAGGCCAGCGGTAACGGCAATGATCAGCCCCCACACCATCGGGTAGCCGTAGTACCAGCCCAGCTCCGGCATGGCCCAGGGGCTTTCCGGGTGCTCAAAGTTCATGCCGTACACGCCCACAATAAACGTCAGCGGGATGAAGATGGTGGCGATGATGGTCAGTACCCGCATGGTGTCGTTGGTTTTCTGGCTGATGCTGGAGAGATAGATATCCAGCATGCTGGTGGCCATGTCCCGGAAGCTTTCCAGCAGTTCAATAATCTGGATGCTGTGATCTTGGCAATCCCGGAAGTAAATCAGGATGTCCTGGTGTATCAATGAATTTTCCATGCGCATCAGGGTGGTGAGTGCTTCCCTCTGGGGCCAGAGAACCCGCCTGAGCATCAGCAGCTCCCGCTTGAGGTGGTGCAGGGCCGTGAGGGTCTGTTTGCGGGGGTGCTCCAGCAGGTCGATTTCCATCTCCTCCAGCTTGTCGCCAAAGGTTTCCAGCACCGGGAACGCGGAGTCGGTAATCAGGTCCAGCATGGCGTAAAGCAGGTAGTCGATGCCCCGGGAGGTAAACCGGCGGTTATTGGGCTGGCGAATGCGTTTGCGAACCGGCTCGAAGGGGTCTTCTTCCAGTGGGCACAGGCAGATCAGGTAACCAGGACCTGCGAACAGGCTGACCTGGACCACTTCCAGCCGGTCGCCATCAAACATCGGCATGGCGGCGATGAGGAACACCTGGTCGTCATACAGTTCCATTTTGGGCCGTTGGCCACTGTTGAGTACATCTTCCAGAGCCAGGTCGTGCAGATCGAACATATCGCCCAGGGCCCGCAGCGTGTTGGCATCAACCGGTCCGTTGACCTGAATCCAGGTTTTGGAGTCCCGCTCCAGGTAGTCCTGGCACTCCTCCGCTGTGGCCAGCCGTTGTTCTTCAACATGATCACCCGAGTAGTCCATCAGGTGAATGGACATCTTATGGTCGGAGTCAGTGGAGACCAGGGTGCCAGGGGCGGTGCCGGGCGCATGGTAGTGCTTGCTGAAGTAGGCCATGTAAAGCGTATCCTGCGGTAACGGTTCAGCTTAAAACGTAGCACAAAGCCAGGAAAAACAGCGTAAAAACCGTTGGTTACTCAATGTTAATGCATCAATGGTCAATTTTTTGGAATAGATTCGCGGCCCACCCGTCTTCCTGATGAAAGCAACCCGAAAGGGCAAAACACAGGAGGATGTTTCCATGAAAAAGCATGTACTGACACTCGCAATCTGTTCTTTGGTTTCCACCGGCGTGTTCGCCCAGCAAGGTGCCGCCAATGCGAACGTGGAGGCTGAGGCCAACATGAGCGCCCAGGCCAGTGCCCGTGATGGTGCGTCGGCTCAGGGCAGCGGCTCAGCCAATGCGCAGGCTCAGGTTGATGGCGATGCGGCCCGTGACGAAGCCGCCGACCACGGTGAGGCAGTAAGCACGGAGGCTCGTGAAAGTGCCAGCCAAGCGGCCACCTTGGGCGCTGAAGTTGGTGAGCGGGTCAGCGGCACTGCCCGGGCCCAGGGTGAAGCGGCCGTGGACAGCGCGGCCCAGCGCCGTGAGCAGGCCCGTGAAAGGGTGAATGAGGCCCGAAATGCCGAGATTCGTGCTGAAACCAACAAGCAGATTGGAACGTCTGTTTCTGACACGGTCCGTGGCGAGGTACAGAGCACTGTGCGGGGTGCTGTGCAGGGTTCTGCCCGCAACGGTGGTCAATAATCACTCATCCGACCATGGCCGGGCCCTGTGCCCGGCCTTTGTTTGTGAGCGAACCAAGGAGCAGACATGCGTAACATTCAACGAATGTCGATCTGGTTGGTAACGCTGGGGCTTGCGGTGCCGGCGGTACAAGCGGATTCCGAAGTGAACGGGTACCTGGCTGGCGGCCTGGAACACGACAGCAACGTGACGGTAGACGAACTGAACGCCTCGTCCGATCAGAGTGACGAAGCCTGGGTGTTTGATGCCGGGCTGGAAGGCATTCTGAAACCCACAGAAGCGCTGAACCTGACCCTGGGATACGACCTGTCCGGGCGCCGGTATCACAATCTGGACCAGTTTGATCAGGACATTCACCTGCTCTCGGCAGACCTGAGCTACGATTTTGATCCGGTCACTGTGGGTGCCAGCCATCACTATTCCTACGCTACCCTGGATTCTGAGCGGTTCCTGGATTTCCGGCGCACCAGCCTGTATCTCGGCAGCCTGATTGGCGAGAACGTGTACCTGCTGGCCAGTGTTCAGGACAAATCGAAAGATTTTAACGACGGTACGGCTCGGGATTCGGACATCCGGGGTGGCAGTTTCGATGCGTTCTTCTTTTTCAATCAGGCCCGGAGCAACCTGGTGTTCGGGGTTGATCTGGACGACGAAGATGCCCGCTCGGATGCCTACGACAACCAGTTGCTCCGGTTGCGGCTGGCGTTGGTACACCGGTTTACCGTCGGTGGTCAGGACAGCCGTTTTCGCTTGAGTTGGCGTTACGAAGACCAGGAATACGATGAGGTGGTGATCACGGAAGAGACCGGCCGGGGGTTGAACGATTTTCTGACCCGGGATCTGGAAGAGCGAACCAGCCAGCGGGTGGACAAGGCCCGGGTGGTGGAAGCCAGCTGGCGGCTGGGCCTGAATGAGGTGTTTAGCCTGGAGCCGAAGCTGTCCTACGGCCACTACACCTCCACCATCGATTCTGCGGATTACGACCGGTTTGTGGCGGGCGTGTCGCTGCGCGCAGGCTTCTAGTAATCCAGCAGGCCATGGCCGAACCGGGTATCGCGGCCCGGTTCGCCGAGGTCCTGTGCATTGCTCGTCAATGCCTCTATGGCCCCGGGCAAATCAACCCGGCTGAGCTCGCAGGCCAGTGCCGAGGCCACCACCGGGGCAGCCAGAGACGTGCCGCTGTCCAGCGCCATGTTACCCTCGGGTATGGCTACCGGTACCGCAACACCGGGGGCGGCGAATTGCACCTGCTCGCCCTGGTTGGCCCAGCGGTATAGTTCACCAGAGCCATTCACGGCCGTGACACCGATCACCGGCCCATAGGCTGCCGGGTAAAGTGGGGCTGCTGCTGGCCCCTCGTTGCCGACAGCGGCAATCAAACCGATTCCCCGATCATTCAGCCGTTCGATGGCTGTTTTCAACAGCCGGTTGTCCGGCCCGGTCAGGCTGATATTGATCACTGAAACCTCCTGGGCGGCCAGCCAGCTCAGGCCATCCAGCAAGTGCCCCAGCGTAGCCCCGGACAGCGCCTGATCACGCCCGTAGAACACCGAGGCATTGAACAGCGTGGCCCCCGGTAATCGCGCCGGCCAATGCGGCGCCTGGCGGCCGATCATCAGGCTGGCGACTGCCGTACCGTGGGCAGTGGGAGCGGCAAGTTCGCCCTTTGCCTCTGCCAGTTCCAGAAAGCTTTCCTGAACAATCTGTGCGCCTTCAAACATCGGGTGGTCCAGCGCAATGGCGGTATCCACCATGCCTACCCGCACTGGTGCGGAGCACAGGCTTTGCCACTGGGGCAGGGCCGCATCGCTGCTTTCGGGGGCATTGTCACTTTGTGGCGCATAAATGTGGTTCCGGTCCAGCTGCTCTGCCAGCCCCGGTAGCTCCGATTGCAGGGCGTCCAGGGAGTCCAGTGCCGGGGCTACCCGAAACCGCACCAGAATCATGCCCAGGCCTGACAGTTCCCGGCGCTCCAGAATGGTGATGCCGGGGCGGTCCAGTTCGGCGACTTCAGCGGCGGTGCCGGTGGCCAGCCACTGGCGCTCCACGGCCCGGAAGCCGTCATCCAGCATTACATCATTGAACGCTTTGCCGCCTTGCTGCGTGTGAATAGGGAGAGAGCGCGGTAACCGGGGCAGCTGGCCCCTGGCCTGTTCAACGCGGGATTCAATGCGCTGTTCCACGGCGTCCAGCCGGCGGCCCATGGAGCGTTCAATGGCCCGCTCGGTTTTCTGCTCTACCTGGCGGGACACAGAGTCCAGTTGCCGGTCCAGTGCCTGGCTGCCAATGGCCAGCGCCATGGTAGACACGGAACACAGGGTAAGCACGCTGATCAGGCCAAGGGTGGAATCGAATTTCATAAACGCCTTCCGGTTGAGCAAAGGGTGTAGGGCTTTCTGGTTATTTAACGGCCGGCGGTGAAAAAAATTCCCTCGGGCCGGGAATAACGTTCGGCCTGAGCCGTTCTACTGATAACACTCACTAAAAGACAATGCCATGCAACAGGAATTGACTGAACTGTTACCCGGGCTGCGGCGATTTGCCTATTCGCTGACCGGCTCGATGCCGGATGCCGATGACCTGCTACAGAGCACGGTGGAACGGTTGCTGGCACGGGACCGGCCGGATGACGCAGATCTCACCAAATGGGCGTTCCGGGTGTGCCGTAATGTGTGGATAGACGAATGCCGGGCCAGAAAGGTTCGCCGGGAAGCGGCCGAAAAGCCGGAACTGTCGGATGGCCAGGTGGTCAACGGCGAACACCACACCACCCAGCAGATCGAATGGAGCAGGGTAGATGCGGCCATGGCGGAGCTGCCCCAGGACCAGCGCCAGATTATCTCACTGGTGGCCATTCAGGGCCTGCCCTACAAGGCGGTGGCCGATATTCTGGAAGTCCCCAAGGGCACCGTCATGAGCCGCCTGGCACGGGCAAGGGCCGCGTTAAGTGAGGCATTGGCGCCGGCGGCGGGTATGAGGACCGAATCATGAACATCACAGACGAAGTACTGTCCGCGTTTCTCGATAACGAACTGAGCGAGCCGGAAATGAACGCGGTGCGCAATCAGATCGCCCTGGACCCGGCACTGGCGGACCGGCTGGCGGAACTGGCCTCGGTGGATGCCGAGTTGCAGCGGCATTACGGGGCCATTGATCAACAGCCCATGCCGGATGCCGTAACCCGCATGCTGGCGCAGGCCGCCCCCGAGAACCGCCCGGACAACGTGGTGGCCTTTCCCTGGTGGCGCCGGCTGAAGGAACATTCCGGAAAAGCTGTGGCTGCGGCGTTTGTGGCCGGCTTTGCCATGACCCAGTGGCTGGGCTCACCGGCGGTGGACGATCCCGCATGGCCGTCCATCGCCCAGGCTTTGGAGCAGCAGCCCAGCGGTCAGGCCTATGAGGTTAATTCCGATGCCACCGTTATGCCGAGACTGACCTTCCGGAACCAGGCTGGCGACTGGTGCCGTCAGTTCCGCGTTGACCAACCAGGGGCATCTTCTGAAAACGTTGCTTGCCGGGATGCTGGCGGCACCTGGCAGGCCGTGGCCCGCGCCAAGGTTGAACCGCACCAGCCCGGCCAAACCTACCAGACAGCCAGTGGTGGTCAGGCCATGGACGATACCCTGGATCAACTGATGGCTGGGCCTGCACTGAGCCCGCAAGACGAGCAACAGCTGCTGCAAGATGGCTGGGACAACCCCTGAGCCCTGCCAATGGTCTAAGCTTTTGGTAGACAAAGGAGGCCGTTATGTTTGTGGCAGAGAGATCCACCGGGCACTTGATTGAAGTGCTGGATACCCAGGCGTTGTTCAACCCTCATAAAAGCCGGATCAAGGGCAGTATGCACTACGGGGAGGAAGCCCAGGATCCGGAATTCTATGAGAAAAGTGATCTGGCATTCCCCTCGGGCGAGGCATTGCCCAAGTGCTGGACCGATCCGGATTACCGCCTGAAACCGTAGCCGGAAACGGAATATTTGAATCCTTCCTCTCATTTCTGTAACCTTTTTATTAATTGAACGTTCAATTAACGAAAAGATACGGAAAAGCGCACGCCTGCCATGCCAAAAGTCGGAATCAAAGACACCCGTCGCCAACAGTTGATAGACGCCACCATGGAGTCCATCGCCGAGCTGGGGATGCAGAACACCACCATTGTCAGCATCAGCAAGCGGGCGGGGATGTCCTCCGGGATTATCAGCCACTACTTCGGGGGCAAGCAGGGGCTGATCGAGGCGGCCTTGCGTTATCTGCTGGACCAGCTCGGCAAGGAGCTGCGGGAGCGCATGGCGAAAACCGATCGCTCCCCGGCCCAGCGGCTGGATTGCATCATTGAGTCCAACTTTTCCGAGTTCCAGCGTTCGGCGCTGGCGGCGAAAACCTGGCTCAGCTTCTGGGCCCGTTCAATGCACGAGCCGGGGCTGAAGCGGCTGCAGCAGATCAACAACGCCCGGCTGTACAGCAACCTGCGCTACTCGTTTGCCCAGGTGTTGCCGCCGGAGCAGGCCACGGAAGCGGCCCGGCAAACCGCAGCGATGATTGACGGCTTCTGGCTGCGCAGCGCCCTGAGCCTGGACCCGGCCGAAAGCTTTGAAGCCGGCGAGCGGCTTTGCAAGCAGTTTGTTCACGAGACACTGGCCCGGGCAAGCGCCTGAGCCAACGCGAATTCCATGGCCCACAAGGCCTGAAGACACCGAATTGAGGTTACCAACCGCTTATGTCTGCATCTGTTCCTGTTGTTCAGAACTTTGTCCACGGCCGGTTTCTGGCCAACCGTTCCGGTGAGACCTTCCCGGTGGTGAATCCGGCCACCGGCCAGGTGATCTACCAGGTGGAAGTAGCGGATGAGGCGGTGCAGCAGGCCGCCATTGAAAGTGCCCGCGCCGGCTTTGCCCAGTGGGCGGCCACCCCGGCTATCGAGCGCAGCCGGATTCTGCTGAAAGCGGTAGCGCTGCTGCGCGAGCGCAATGACGAACTGGCAGCGGTGGAAGTACGCGACACCGGCAAACCCTGGCAGGAAGCGGAAGCGGTGGATGTGGTGACCGGTGCCGATGCCATCGAGTTCTTTACCGGCCTGGCGCCGTCCATCGAGGGCAATCAGCAAGACCTGGGCGGTGATTTTTACTACACCCGTCGGGAGCCGCTGGGGATCTGTGCCGGTATTGGCGCCTGGAACTACCCGATCCAGATTGCCTGCTGGAAGTCCGCGCCGGCCCTGGCCTGTGGCAACGCCATGATCTTCAAGCCGTCGGAAGAAACACCCATGGGCGCAGTGAAGCTGGCGGAAACCTTCATCGAGGCCGGCGTGCCAGCGGGTGTGTTCAACGTGGTGCAGGGCGCGGCCGAGGTGGGCCAGTGGCTGACCCATCATCCGGAGATCGCCAAGGTATCGTTCACCGGCGAAGTGGCCACCGGCAAGAAGGTGATGGCGGCGTCTGCTTCGTCCCTGAAAGACGTGACCATGGAGCTGGGTGGCAAATCCCCGCTGATCATCTTTGACGATGCGGATCTGGAGAACGCCATCTCTGCAGCCATGGTGGGCAACTTCTACACCCAGGGCGAAATCTGCACCAACGGCACCCGGGTGTTTGTGCACGAAGACATCTACCCGCGCTTTATTGAACGGCTGTTGGAACGCACCCGCAAGAACATCAAAGCCGGTGACCCGATGAACCCGGCCACCAACTTCGGTGCCCTGATCTCCAAAAAGCATCAGGATCTGGTTATGGGCTACATCGGTAAAGGCATCGCAGAAGGTGCCACGCTCAGCCACGGGGGCCGGGCGTTTGAGCCGGAGGATGCCAAAGGCGGCTACTTCGTAGAGCCCACCATTTTCACCGACTGCACCGATGACATGACCATCGTGCGGGAAGAAATCTTCGGGCCGGTCATGTCCGTGCTGACCTTCCGCGACGAAGACGAGGTGATTGCCCGGGCCAATAATACCGATACCGGTCTGGCTGCCGGGGTGTTCACCAACGACATCCGCCGGGCGCACCGGGTGATTCACCAGATCCAGGCCGGTATTTGCTGGATTAACAGCTACGGCGCCTCGCCGGCGGAAATGCCGGTAGGCGGCTACAAACTCTCCGGCATTGGCCGGGAAAACGGGCGCGAGACCATTGCCCACTATACCCAGATCAAATCGGTGTATGTGGGAATGAACGACCTCGACGCCCCGTTTTAAGCCCACAGGCCACAGAGGAGAGCGCGTATGACAGAAAACCGATACGACTACATCATTGTGGGCGCGGGCTCGGCCGGCTGTGTGCTGGCCAACCGCCTCACCGAAGACGCCCGCCACAAGGTGCTGCTGCTGGAAACCGGCGGCAGCGACAAAAGCATCTTCATCCAGATGCCCACGGCCCTGTCCATTCCCATGAACACCAGGAAGTACGCCTGGCAGTTCGAGACCGAGCCGGAGCCGTATCTGGATAACCGCCGCATGCACTGCCCCCGGGGCAAGGTGCTCGGTGGCTCCTCGTCCATCAACGGCATGGTGTATGTGCGTGGCCACGCCCGGGATTTTGACGAATGGGATTCCGAGGGTGCCACAGGCTGGCATTACCAGAACGTACTGCCGTATTTCAAAAAGGCGGAGACCTGGGCCTTTGGCGGCGATGACTACCGGGGCGACACCGGCCCGCTGGGGGTCAACAACGGCAACAACATGCGTAACCCGCTGTACAAGGCGTTCATCAAGGCGGGTGTGGATGCCGGCTACCTGGAAACGGCGGATTACAACGGCGCCCAGCAGGAAGGCTTCGGTGCCATGCACATGACCGTGAAGAACGGTCGCCGCTGGTCCACCGCCAACGCCTACCTGCGCCCGGCCATGGCGCGACCGAACCTGACGGTGGTGACCCACGCCCTGGTCCATAAGGTCCTTCTTGAGGGCAAAACCGCCACCGGTGTGCGTTACGAGCAGGGCGGCAAGATGCACGAGGCCAATGCCGCTGAGGAAGTGATTTTGTCTGCCGGTTCCATAGGTTCACCCCATCTGCTGCAGTTGTCCGGCATCGGCAAACGAGAGGTGCTGGAACAGGCCGGTATTGAGGTCAAGCACGAGCTGCCCGGCGTGGGTGAGAACCTGCAGGATCACCTGGAATTCTACTTCCAGTTCCGCTGCAAACAGCCGGTGTCGCTCAACGGCAAACTGGACTGGTGGAACAAGCTCAAGATCGGCGTGCGCTGGATTTTGCGCAAAGACGGGCTGGGCGCCACCAACCACTTCGAGTCCTGCGGTTTTATCCGCTCCAAGGCGGGTGTCGAGTGGCCGGACCTGCAATACCACTTCCTGCCGGCGGCCATGCGCTACGACGGTAAGGAAGCCTTTGATGGCGACGGCTTCCAGCTGCACATCGGCCACAACAAGCCGAAAAGCCGGGGCTATGTTCGGGTTCAATCCGCCGATCCAAGACAGGCACCGACCATTCGCTTTAATTATCTGGAGCACGAAGCCGACCGGGAGGGTTTCCGGGACTGCGTGCGCCTGACCCGCGAGATCATCAACCAGCCCGCCATGGACGATTACCGGGGTGCGGAAATTCAGCCCGGCGTGGCTGTCCAGAGCGATGACGAAATCGATGCCTTTGTGCGCCAGGCGGTGGAGAGCGCCTACCATCCGTCCTGTTCGTGCAAGATGGGTACCGACGCAATGGCGGTAGTCGGGCCAGACACTCGTGTACACGGGCTCAATAATTTGCGGGTAGTGGATTCGTCCATCTTCCCGACCATACCCAATGGCAACCTGAATGCGCCCACCATCATGGTGGCCGAGCGGGCAGCCGACCTGATCCGGGGCAAGGAGCCCCTGCAACCTGAGGATGTGCCGGTCCATATGGATGACCAGTGGCAGGCACACCAACGACCGGGGCAAGCGAAACGGGTACTGATCTAGCACCCGAAGCCCCGGCCCCGGGGGCGCAACGCCTCCGGGGTTAGCAAACCATCAGGATTTCCCTATCAACGCGACGGCTGTGCTGGTCGTTTCCTGGGCGTCAGATAGGCAAGTCCTGGCCCGTAACGAGAAGAAAACGCGGGGGTTTGTGTCCGATTCGAATTAAGCAGCGCTTAAAAAGTAGAGGAGGAACACCCATGCTGTGCATTAAACTGAAAACAACCAACCGGAGGCTCAGCGCATGACACTCTGGTTATCCACAGGCCTGATCTTCACCTTCGCCGCCATTGTCCTGATTCTGTACAAATGGTGGGACGTACAGTGCATTGGCGTAACGCCGGTTCGCACCCTGACGTTCATCGCCATTCTGTTCACCTCGGGCCTGGATGTAGGGCTGATCATGTTCCCGCTGACGGAGTTCGGCAGTTATGCCGATCTGTCTGCCAGCCCGGAATACGGGTTCGCCAATCCCCTGGCCATTGAGTTTGGCTTCTGGGCGTTCCTGATCTGGGGCTTCTATTTCCTGACCTGTTTTTACTTCGCCATCATCGAGCCGAGGGTGAAGTTCTTCGAGATTCCGGTGGTGAAAATCATCAATAACGTGGTGATCATCGGTACCTGTGCCTTCACGGCGTACCTGTTGCTGGTGAACCTGCCCTGGTATCTGCCGCAGTTGGGCGACGGTGAAACCGTGATGCCGGCGTTCTATGTGATCGTGTTTGCGGCCATTGCCCTGGCCGTGTACTCCAGCTCCAAGATCAAGTATGTGCGGATTCTGAGTATCGGTTCCAGCGTGTTGTTTATTGCCCTGATTGCCGGCATGTGGCTGCGGGCCTTTGCCCTGGGCAAGGGCTCACCGGCGGATTTCTTCGGTACCGCGGGCATGCTGGGGGAATATTTTACCAACATTCACCGATTTGCCCTGCCGATCAACGACTACCATGAGTTCTACCTGTTCTGGTGGTTCTCCTGGAGCATCATGATCGGCCAGTTCACCGCCCGTTTTGTCAGTGGCATCAAAACCTGGCAGTTGCTGATCGCCATGCTGGTGGTGCCGTCCATCGCCATCGGTGTGTGGTTCTCGGTGCTGTTCCACTACCATGTCGAGGGGCTGAAAATTGCGGCGCTCACCAACCTGGCCATGATTTCGGTGGGGGTTCTGATGGTGGTGAACTCACTGGACTCGCTGATTCGACTGTACACCGATAACCTGAACCTGACCGCCCGGCGTATGGGCCGAATGAACTACGTGATCGTGAATTTTGGCGTTATGGTGATGCTGACCATGCTATTCCAGCTGGATTTTCTGCGTATTCAGTGGGTTGGGGCCTTGGTGATCGGCCTTTACTTCGCCTGTTTTGCCTACATTCTGGCGAACAAACGGGCCGAGGTGGCGGCCATCAAATCGTCACCAAAAGAAAATATTCTGGATTTCCGAAAGATTGAACTTGCGGGATAAGGCCCCATAGATAGCTTAAGCCTATTCCGGGTTTGGAAATAATCAATTTTCACCCAGTGGGCCAAAGCCGTATCTTACGCACCGTTTTCAAGACTAAACCCAAATGAACCAACAGGAGTTATTCTGAGATGGGTATCATTAACAGCGAAATCAAACCGTTCAACGCCACCGCATTCAAGCAGGGCGAGTTTGTTGAAATCTCTGAAGCAGACGTGAAAGGCAAGTGGGCCATTTTCTTCTTCTACCCGGCCGACTTCACCTTCGTTTGCCCGACCGAACTGGGCGATGTCGCTGACAAGTACGAAGAGCTGCAGAAGCTGGGCGTGGAAGTGTTCTCTGTGTCTACCGACACCCACTTCACCCACAAAGCATGGCACGACACTTCCGACACCATCGGCAAGATCAACTACTACATGGTAGGCGACCAGACCGGCACCATCACCAACAACTTCGGTGTGATGCGTGAAGGCCAGGGCCTGGCAGACCGCGCTACTTTCCTGATCGATCCGGATGGCGTTATCCAGGCGATGGAAATCACTGCTGAAGGCATCGGCCGTGACGCAGACGACCTGCTGCGCAAGGTGAAGGCTGCCCAGTATGTTCGTAACCATCCTGGCGAAGTGTGCCCGGCCAAGTGGAAAGAAGGCGAAGAAACTCTGGCTCCGTCTCTGGACCTGGTTGGCAAGATCTAAGTTTCCCTTTTCGGGTGAAACTTGCAAGAAGGCCCGCACAGCGGGCCTTTTTTGTATCTATCAATCGACTTTATGGAATCGTATAGGTCTGAGCTATCAGATGGGTTGGGTCAATCAATTTGAGAAGGTCCCGGCTTGCCCTTATCGTACCTGCAACTTCAGATAACGATTCATTTTTGAATTCAGACAGTTAGTTTCACGACATAAAGGGGAATACCGAACATGTTGGACGCCAATATCAAAGGACAGTTGAAGGCCTACATGGAAAAGCTGCAGCAGCCGATTGAGCTGGTGGCAGCCTACGACGACAGCAAAAAGTCCCAGGAGCTGAAGCAGCTGCTGGAAGAAATCGAGCCGATGTCCGAGAAAATCAGCCTGCGGACTGAAGATTCGGCTGATGTGCGTCGTCCGTCGTTTGCCATCAACCGTGTGGGCACTGACATTGGCGTGCGTTTCGCCGGTATTCCCATGGGCCACGAGTTTACCTCTTTGGTCCTTGCGCTGTTGCAGGTGGGCGGCCACCCGTCCAAAGCTTCCCAGGAAGTGATTCAGCAAATCCAGGAACTGGACGGTGAGTTCGAGTTCGAAACCTATTTCTCCCTGTCCTGCCAGAACTGCCCGGATGTCGTCCAGGCGTTTAACCTGATGAGTGTGCTGAACCCGAACATCAAGCACACGTCCATCGACGGCGCCCTGTTCCAGGACGAAGTCGAGCAGCGTGAAGTGATGGCGGTTCCCAGCGTGTACCTGAACGGCCAGCCCTGGGGCCAGGGCCGGATGACGCTGGAAGAGGTTGTGGCCAAGCTGGACACCAACTCCGCCGAGAAAGAAGCCAAGAAGATCAACCAGAAAGACGCCTTTGAGGTGCTGGTGATTGGCGGTGGCCCGGCGGGTTCCGCAGCGGCCATCTACGCCGCCCGTAAGGGGATTTCCACCGGGATTGCGGCCGAGCGATTTGGTGGCCAGGTAGCTGACACCATGGGTATCGAAAACCTGATCTCCGTGCCTTACACCGAAGGCCCGAAGCTGGTGGCGGCCATGGAACAGCACGTTAACGAATACGAAGTCGACATCATGAACATGCAGCGCGCGGAGAAGCTGATTCCGGCGGCACAAACCGGTGGCCTGCATGAAGTGAAGCTGGCAAACGGCGGTTCGCTGAAAGCCCGAACGGTGATTCTGTCTACTGGTGCCCGCTGGCGCCAGATGGGTGTGCCGGGTGAGGAAGAGTACCGCAACAAGGGTGTGGCCTACTGCCCGCACTGCGACGGCCCGCTGTTCAAAGGTAAGCGCGTGGCGGTGATCGGTGGCGGTAACTCCGGCGTGGAAGCGGCAATCGACCTGGCCGGTATTGTTGGCCACGTAACCCTGATCGAGTTCGGTGAGCAGATGCGTGCCGACGACGTGCTGCAGAAGAAACTGCGCAGCCTGAACAACGTGAAGATCATTACCTCCGGCCAGACCACCGAGGTGGTTGGTAAAGACGGTAAGGTCAGTGGCCTGAACTACACCGACCGCACCACCGGTGAAGCGCACCACGTTGAGCTGGAAGGCGTGTTCGTGCAGATCGGCCTGGTGCCGAACACCGAGTGGCTGAAAGGTGATATTGAGCTGAGCCAGCACGGTGAGATCATCGTAAATGATCGTAACGAGACCTCGATTCCCGGTGTGTTCGCCGCCGGCGATGCCACCACGGTGCCGTACAAGCAGATCGTGATTTCCATGGGAGAGGGTTCCAAGGCTGCCCTGAGTGCCTTTGACTTCCTGATCCGTAATTCAGCCGAGTAAGTTGTTCACCCAAGCCTGACCATTCAGGCTGACCCCTGTAACCGGCGCCCACGGGAAGTGGGTGGCCGGTTTTTTTATGGGTTGCTGGTGACGTCCTGCTCCAGGCTGCCATCAACGCGGGCGGGTTTTCCGTCGGCCTCAAACAGATGGCCGTACGCGGAACGCACCCCGTCAACGATAAAGTCGAAAGGCACATCGTCAAACACGCCGTGGTCGTTGATGTATTCCATATGGGCTTCGCCGTCTTCGGTGAACTCCTGGAACACGGAATCGTTCACGCCATCAAACTCCAGCGGCTCCACCTTCATCAGTGCGCAAAGCTGCTTGTTAAAGGCGGGGGTGGCTTTAACCCATTGGCCGTTCAGGTACAGCTCGATAAAACCGTGCATGCGGAAAATATCGGAGCGCAGCCACTCGATCAGCTTGGGGCTGGACAGGTGATTGCGCACGTCGGCCAGGCCCAGCCGGCTGGGAATGCCTATATAGCGTGCGGCGGCGCCAAGCAGTACCGCCTTGGGAATACAGTAGCTCTCGCGGGATTTCAGCGCGTAGCTGGCAGACAGGGTGTTTGGGTCGGTCTGGAACACATAGGGGTTGTACTGGACGCTGTCACGGACCGCCAGGTACAACGCCTTGACCTGCTCTACCGGTTCATTGGGCACACCCTCAAGTTGCTGGTCAATCCAGGCTTTGACTTCCGGCTTGTCATAATCGAAGAATGCGGTGGGCTTGAGGTAGTTTTCCATGGTGATCTTCCGGCATTGGCGCATGATTGACCGATGATCGCTCGGTTAGCAAGCTATGGGCAATGACTTTATCCGCCAATTCGGCTGACCATCAGTACCGGTTGTGATCGAGTTGGTGTTCTCCGGGGCTCGTATGTTGGAATGTTCGTTATACTGAACGACCAGAAACGCCAATGGTTAGGGAATTACATGGCATTACGCGCAGTCCTGCTGATCAGTCTCATTGTTTGCTCTTTTATGCGGGTTGCCGATGCCGGCACACGACCAAGTGTGGCGTTCCTGTCACCAGACGATTCCCGTTTCTGGCAGATGGTGGCGGGGTTTATGGAGCAGGTGGCGGTTGATCTGGACGTTGACCTTGAGGTCCAGTTCGATACCGACCGGAACCGCTTCAGTTACTTACGCATGGCTCAGCAAATCGTCACCGCTGAGGAAAAGCCCGATTATCTGATCATCATGTGCAAAGAACTGGTGACCACTCAGATACTGGAGCAGGCCCATGGGCAGGGTGTGAAAGTGTTCTCTTTCAACACGGATGTGCCCGAGGCTACACGGGCCGCAGTGGGAATGCCCAGGGAGACGCTGGATAGCTGGATTGGCCATGTGGTGCCTGACAACGTGGAGGCTGGCCGAACCTTGGCCAGGCTGCTGGAGCGCCGGGCGGTGGAGCGTGGTTTGGTTGAGGCCGGGGAGCCGGTGCCGATGGTGGCGTTGACCGGAACGCAGGATTCTTCCGCTGCCAGGGATCGAAACGAGGGTTTGCTAAACGCCACCAGTATCGGTAATGGCCAGCTCTTGCAGTTGGTGCTCGCTGAGTGGAGTGAGCAGCAGGCCAGCGAAAAAATGTCGGTGTTGTTCCGGCGCTATCCGCAAACCACCGCGATCTGGAATGCCAGTGATGGAATGGCGCTTGGCGCCATTGAAGCCGCCAGAAACGCTGGCCGGACGCCCGGCGAGGATGTGATTGTTGGCGGTGTGGATTGGGAGCCCAGGGCGTTGGCAGCCATTCACCGGGGTGATCTGATGGTGAGCCTTGGTCGCCATTTTATGGGCGGAGGCCTCGCGCTGTTGCTAGTTCACGATTACCACCATGGTTACGACTTTGCTGAGGGCCGGCGATCTGCGGCCTTGCGCTACCAGTTTGAGCCAGCGACAGCCGACAATGTGCATTTGGTCGAACGAATGCTGGCGCCGGAAAACTGGAAGGCCCTCGATTTCAGGCAATTCAGCCGGGCGCTCAATCCGCAGCTGAGAGAACAGGACTTCAGCGCTGAGCAATTAATGGATCAGTTTTCGTCCGGGCTTATCCAGCTGGGTGGCGGTAACCAGCTGGTTCGCCAATAGGGCCCGCCCTCCTTGTTCTGGGCTACACGGAATTCCTATGCCGGAATTTATGACCTCACTCAGCCTTACCGATAGCCTCGGCCAGTTGTTTGGTCTGGTCGCTCTGGCCTTCTGCATTGCCGGCTTCGCCAACAAGAACGACGACCGGCTGATGGTGCTACTGATCTCCGCCAACGTCGCCTTCGCCCTGATGTTTGCCTTCTTTGAAAGCTGGACCGCTGCCGCGTTGACGGTGCTGGTGATTGTGCGCATCGCCCTGGCCAGGAAGTATCAGGGCAACTGGGCGATCTTGGCGGCGATGTTGACGGTTAATGCCCTGGTGGCCTGGGCGACCTGGCGAACTGCGACCGATGTATTCCCGCTGGCGGCGGCCGTACTGGGCACCATCGGCATGTTCCTGCTCAGGGGCATTCCACTGCGCATTGTGCTGGGGCTGGCGGCGTTCTGCTGGATGCTGAATAACATTGTGATTGGTTCTGTTGGAGGCACCTTGGCTGAGGGCATGGTGCTGGTCACCAACATCATTACGATCATCCGGCTGTACCAGTTGCAGAAGAAGTATCCGGATTTCAGGCCTGGAGATTGAGCGCAGCGTGGCTCAGGCCAGTGCTTCCGGGGTCAGTCTGTTGCTCACAAGGTCCTGGCTGGTTACGCACAAGGCTCCGGCCATGGCCCCGGCACGAAGGCACGTCTTCAGGTTTCCGCCCTGCAGGTAACGGTGTAGAAAGCCGCTGAAAAAGGCATCGCCGGCACCGTTGGTATCAATCACGTCAGGCACCCTGATAGCCGCCTGCTCCAGCCATCTTCCGTCGCTGCTAAGAAGGGTGGCTCCGGCGGAACCGTGGGTGCAAACCACAAACGATTTACCACCTCGAATCAGCTGCTCCATGGTGCGCCGGTAATCCGGGAGCTTGTCACTGGCCAGGAAGATGACGTCCGCGGCGTCAATGAACGGTTGATGGTATGAGTCCGAATCATCGTAGTCGTGAAGGTCTGTCCAAACCGGCCGGCCGGATTCGCGCAGCCAGCCCAGAGCGGGTTTGACGTAAGCAAGGATGTTGGCCACTACCAGGTCGGTTTCGGGCAGCCGCTTCTGCACCGGCTGCCAGTCTACGGTTTCTGGCTCGGCGGGTGGCTGCACGAACAGTGAGATGCGCTCGCCGGCGGCGGTCATCAGGTTGACGTGTTGTTCCGTTGAGGTGTCGGTGGTCTCCACAAGCAAGCGTATTCCGGGCTTTGCCAATTGCTGGCGGATCGTCTCTGCTTCTCCATCCCGGCCCAGCAACGTGTGCAGGATTATCCGATGCCCCAGGGCGGCCAGATTCAGGCTTTTGCCGGCGCCGGTGCTGCCCACACTTCGATATGCCCGTTGAGGCCAGATGGTCTGGGGTACCGGTGCGGGAAGTTGGTTCAGGTGGATGATGGTATCGAGCGACGTTCCGCCAAGGATCATTATGGATGATGGCATGTGGGGGGCCCCGGTGGATGAATTCGACCCAGTTTAAGCGGCTGATTCCTGGCATGCCTCATTCCGGCCCCTCAACCCTGAAGTTCAAGCTGGGGGAGGATGCCCGAACAGCGACTGACTCAAACAACCATGATTTCGGACCTTGATGGCCAATTTCCGGGTGCACTACGCTGGGCTATCGTGATCGGACTGACGTGACCAACAATAAACGGATCCGAATCCGAGGGAGCAGGTTATGGGTAAGCAACACTATGACGTCCTGATCATTGGCGCCGGGGTTTCCGGCATTGGCATGGCCTGCCATCTGAAACGGGAATGTCCCGGCAAGCGCTTCGCCATTCTGGAGCGCAGACAGTCTCTGGGCGGTACCTGGGATCTGTTCCGTTACCCCGGCATTCGCTCCGATTCCGACATGTTCACCTTTGGCTACAACTTCCGGCCCTGGACCGGTGGCAAGGTGCTGGCCGATGGTGCTTCTATCAAGCAGTACGTGGCCGACACCGCCCGGGAAAACGATGTGGAAAGGAACATCCGCTACGGTGTGGCGGTAAAGACAGCGGACTGGTCCAGTGAGGAAAAATGCTGGAAGCTGACGGCGGAGAACGAAAAAACCGGCGAAGCGGAGACCTACACGGCCAGCTTCCTGGTGGGCTGCACTGGTTACTACAACTACGATCAGGGCTACAAGCCTGATTTCCCCGGCGAGAAAGACTTCAAAGGCCAGGTGGTGCACCCGCAGCACTGGCCGGAGAACCTGGATTACACCGGAAAGAAAGTGGTGGTGATTGGCAGTGGTGCGACTGCGATTACCCTGGTGCCTACCATGGCGGAAAAAGCCGCCCATGTCACCATGCTGCAGCGTTCGCCCACCTATCTGATGCCGTTGCCGTCGACTGATAAGGTCACCCTGGCGCTGCAGAAGGTACTGCCGGAGAAAGCCGCCTATCGGCTGACCCGGGCCCGAAATATCTCGATTTCGCGCCTGCTCTACGAGCGTTCCCGCAAGAGCCCGAAGGCCATGCGCCGGTTGTTCCTGTCGGTGATCAAGCGCCAGTTGAAGGGCAAGGCGGATATGCGCCACTTTACCCCTGACTACAACCCCTGGGATCAGCGCCTGTGCGTGGTGAAAGACGGCGACCTGTTTGATGCCATCAAGGCGGGTACTGCCTCGATCAAAACCGACCATATTGAACGCTTCACCGACACGGGCATTCGCCTGAAATCCGGCGAGGAGCTGGAAGCGGATATCATCATTCCGGCCACCGGCCTGGATATTCAGATGCTGGGCGGCATCCAGCCCACGGTGGATGGCCAGGGCGTGGTATTGAAGGAAAAGGTGATCTACAAGAACGTGATGGTGGAAGGCATGCCCAATTCCGCCATGATCTTCGGGTACACCAACATCTCCTGGACCCTCAAGGCCGATATTGCCAGTGAATACCTGTGCCGTTTGATCAACCATATGGACCGCAAGGGTTATCAGGTGGTGGTGCCGCGAGACACGGAAAACAGCCTGGGCAACGACACCATTCTGGGCTCGCTGGATGCCGGTTACATCAAGCGTGCCGAAGACCGGTTGCCGCGCCAGGGCACTCACGGGCCCTGGAAGGCGTCCCAGAATTACCTGCAGGATGTGAAAATCCTGCGCTTCGAACCCATCGAAGACGGCTACCTGGAGTTTGATGGCCGGCGCAGCCAGCAGGCCAGCCCGGAGAAGGCGGGCTTCCTGAAACCGCTGCGCTCGGCGTTGTTCGGGGCCTGAGTCAGGCTCCGTGGGTTGTCAGCTTCCCGGAGCCAACCTCACTCTTCAGGTAGTGACGGCAGCTTGATTCGAGATATTGCCGGAACGGGGGCAGAGTCACCTGCTGTTGTGCCAGAAATCGCTCTGTCACGGTTGTATCGAATCGGCAGGTCTGAATAAAGGCCAGCGATTCCGGGGCAACCTTCAGCAGGCCGGGCAGGCCCGGAATGGTCAGCAACGCTTTCATCACGCCGATCGGAAGATGCCTGCGGGGCCCCGGCTTGCCCAGAGAGTGCGCCGCTGCCTGTAAAAGCGCTGCCAGGTTTGGCGTGTTCTGGTCCAGCGCCAACAGCGTGTCGGGCACATGATTGGCCACGCAGGCTGCCGCAATCACTTGGGCCAGGCTGTCCACCGGAATCAAAGGCAACCAGTGCTCGGGCGACCCCGGGATCATGGCCAGTCGTCCGTGGTAGAGGTTTTCCAGTAAACCATATAGCGGTTGGGCCGGGTCGAGTTCCCCGGTTGAACAGTGGCCGGCAACGGTCGCCGGCTGTACCTCGACCGCATCCATGCCCTGTCTTGCGACGAATTCCCGCAACCGGAAGGCGGATTCCAGTTTGCTGGCCTCATAACCACCGGCCCGCCGGTACACCCGGCTCCAGTCAGTCTGCTCCGGATGGCTCCGATTGATTCCAAGCCGTGACAGATGCCCGGTGTTTGCCAGCATGAAGCCACTGATAAACACCAATCGGCAGCGCAGTTGACGGGCCAGCTCCGCCACCCGGAGGCTGCCGGTAACGTTGGTGTGCCGGGCCTCCTGCTCGGGCAGGTTCCAGGCGAACCGGGCGGCCAGGTGCACAAGGCATTCGATCCGGTCCGGCAAGGCGACCAGCCCCAGATCAGGCTTTTCGAGGTCGCCTTCCAGTGCGGAAAACCGCTCCATGGTGGCGCCCTGTTGTTGAAGAAAGCCGGTGAGCTGGTTCAGGCTGGATTTGGAGCGGATCAGTGCCTGGACTTCATGCCCCTGCTGCAACAGGGTGAGGCACAGGTATTTGCCAATAAAACCGTTGGCGCCGGTGATCAGGATGGTCATGGTGCGTTCCTTGTTCATTGAGCCGAACGCAGCCTAAAGTATGGAGTATGCTCCAGGGTCAACAGGGAGAGTGCTTGGCATGAGAATATCGGAACTGGAACGGCGCACTGGCGTGAGCCGCGATACGTTGCGCTACTATGAAAAGCAGGGTTTGATTCGCGAGGTCGGCCGCAGCGGCAACAATTATCGGGATTATCCGGAGCAGGCAGTAGCACGCGTATCGATGGTACGGCAGCTCAAGAGACTGGGCTTTTCGTTGAGTGAAATCCGCGAGTTGCTGGATGCCGTTCGTTCAGACCGGATCGACTGTCTGCAGGGCGCGGCGGTAATGGCGCGCAAGGGGGCCCTGGTGGATGCCCGGATTGCCGAGTTAACGGCGGTCAGAGAACTTTTGAAACAGGAGCAGGCTCGCCTGGAGGCCAGTGCCCGGGAGCATGGGCTGGCTTGATGGCCATCCTCATAATTGCTGATAGCGCGGTGAAGGTAGCTTCCTTAACATAGATCGTCTTTTCAGGTTCCTTTGATCTGTTCGGGAAGACGGTCGTGCTGCCACTTCGCTCCGCGTTAGCCTATGTTGCTTTACTCTCTGCTGTTCTGGCGACTCTGCCGGGTATGGCATTTCTGGGTGCGGTGGCGGTGAGCCTGGCGGTCAGTCTTGGCTGGCAGGACATGCGCCGGGTGCCTCGTGCGGTCTTTGCGGTGGCGGTGCTGGCGATGGCCTTTGCTTTTGGCCGTGACCCCGGATTGGTGGAAGGGGCGGCCGGGAACATGACCCGTTTGGCCGGGCTGATTCTGTCGGTGATGTTGTTGTCGTCGGTATTGGCCGGTTCCCGGGATCTGCAGCGAATCTCCAGCAGTCTGTTCAGCGGCAAGCCGGGTACCCGGTATGCGAGCCTGGCGTTCGGCACGGCGCTGGTGTCGGTACCACTCAACTTCGGCTCCGTGGCGGTAGTTGGTAGCCTGATCTCCGAGCGAATCCGCCGTTCCGGCGATTCGGCGGCCACCCGCAACAGCACCCGGGCGGTGCTCCGAGGCTTTGGCGTATCACCAATCTGGTCTCCGTTATCCATCTCCGTAGCACTGACATTGACGCTTCTGCCCACCCTTGGCGGTGCTCAGCTCATTGGCCTTTCACTGCCGTTCGCCATGCTGGTGCTTCTGGCGGGTTTTCTCTGGCGCGAGCCGGAACCGCAGCCTGAAACGGGCGTAGCCGCAGACACCGCCGGGGCTGCAGCCTGGTTACGGTTTGGCGGGATTATCCTGGGTATCTGTATCGGAGTATTCCTGTTCAGCCATGTCTATGAATTCAGTTACGCCCGTTCGGTTACCCTGAGCTGCCTGACGGCGGTCATCATCAGCTGGGCGCTGTCCTTGGCTGGCGGCCACAGGCCCCGACCACCGACTATGGCCAACGTCAGTAATGAACTGGCTATTGTGGGTGGTTCTGCTTTTATTGGTTCGGTGATCAGTGCGGTGGTGCTGGGGCAGGTGGACGGCGATATGGGCCTGCCGGGCTGGGCGTGGCCGGTACTGGCGGCACTGGTGCCCTGGAGTTTCTTTCTGGCCGGGCTGGCCGGTGCCAACCCAATCCTCACCGGTACCTTGATTGGCGGTATCCTGGGGCCTGCGTGGCCACTTGGCGCCGCGCTGGGGTTGGGCTTTGCCATGGTCACCGGATGGGGGATCACGGCGTTCGGCACCCCGTTTGCGGCCAATGCCCTGATCATGGAACGGCTGACAGGTTATCGCGCCCGGGATGCGTCTTTGCAGTGGAGCCTGGCGTTGTCGTTAATTGCGTTGTCCGCCGCCAGTGCTATTGCCGCTGGCCTGACGGTCTGGCTGGCCTGATCCGTTTTCTCAATCCGTGGCTTTATTCTGCGTATCCGACCGCTTCGTCATATGCCACCAGGAATTGCGGATCGAAACGCTCCAGCGATCGGGCCAGGCTGGCACGGGACAGTTCGCCCATGTGGCTGTCCACCAGGTTGCCTTCAGCGTTGTAGAACAGGGTGGTGGGCAGGCCGTGGCTGCCGGTCACCCGGCCGAACTGGCCCTGCCGGTCGCTCAGCACATGGTGTAAATTCAGCTTCTGTTCAGACAGGAATCGCTGGATGGTTTCCGGGTGCTCGCCCTGGTTGGCGAAAACGAAATTGATACCGGGGTAGCGCTTCTGGGCCTCTTCCAGCACCGGCATTTCCCGGATACAGGGCGGGCACCAGGTGGCCCAGAGGTTTACAACGGTAGGCTGGCCATTGGCGATCGCGCTCAAATCGACCGGTTGCTCGTTGAGGTCGGTCAGGGCCACCTCGGGCAGGCCTTTGAGTTGCTGGTTGATCAGCTGAATGGCGCCGCCAGTCAGGCCCCAGGTCAGCAGGCCGGCCGCCATGGCCGTGCCCAACGCCCGGCGGCTGCTGGCCCGGCGCCACATCAGGAAGCCGGCAAACACGAGGGCTGCGACCAGGCCTGTGACCATATCAAAGCCACCGTCGCGGATATCAATCATGCCCAGCCAGTCGCCCTGGTAGTGCTCGTAATAGCGAATCACGAACCCGATGCGGGCACTGAGCATGGCGACCACGAAGATATCCGCCAGAGTGCCGGCGATGGGTGTTCCATGTTTGCGGCCGGTGATGCCCCCGACAATCAGGGCAACAATAAAAGCCAGGACCAGCAACAGGTGCCCGATGGAAAAACTGACAGGGCCAACGCCAACACTGAGCATGGTATCTCCGGATTCCGAAAGGTTTTTAAATGCGCACGGCAGCTAGTGACCGGTGGCCTTTGGGAGAGTTCCGTTTCTCCGCCAGAAAATACAAGCCTGCTAATCAAAACCACCTATAGCTATTTCACCAGCCCTCTGTTACCGTGCCTGCGTCCTGCCTCTAGGGATTCCGCAGTTTCTGGCTCTTTGCCGCTTTGCGAACCTCCATACGACCTGTCAGAGGACGTCACCCCGATATCGGCGTGTGACCGTAGTCGTCTTTTATTCCATGAATGTTCATGGCATCTGCCCGCATTCGCCGCATCCGGTGTTCGTGGAGGCAGAATCAATCAAGAGTATATTTTATATGAGTTTTTCTTCCCTCGGTTTGTCCGAGCAGCTGGTCCGTGCCACTTCTGATCAGGGTTATGACACCCCTTCTCCCATTCAGCTTCAGGCGATTCCTGCTGTGTTGTCTGGTAGAGACGTGATGGCTGCGGCCCAGACGGGAACCGGCAAAACCGCCGGCTTTACCCTGCCTCTTTTGCAGCGCCTGGCGGATAACCCGCGCAATGGCAAAGGCCCCCGTGCGTTGATTCTGACGCCCACCCGGGAGCTGGCAGCACAGGTGCACGACAGTGTGAACCTGTACAGCAGATACGTTCCAACCAAGGCCGCTGTGGTGTTTGGTGGTGTGAAAATCAATCCGCAGATGATGAAGCTGCGCAAAGGCGTTGATGTACTGGTGGCAACACCGGGCCGCCTTATGGATCTTTATCAGCAGAACGCCGTGCGCTTCAACGAAGTGGAAATCCTGGTGCTGGACGAAGCCGACCGCATGCTGGACATGGGCTTTATTCGCGATATCCGCAAGATCCTCGCCTTGTTGCCGGCCAAGCGTCAGAACCTGTTGTTCTCCGCCACCTTCTCCAACGAGATTCGTGGTCTGGCTGAGGGCTTGCTGGATAACCCGGTGCAGGTAGAAGTGGCTGCCCGTAACACCTCGGCTGAAAGCATTGTTCAGTCGGTTTACCCGGTCGATCAGAGCCAGAAGACCGCGCTGCTGAGCAAGCTGGTGCGTGACAATGGCTGGGAGCAGGTACTGGTATTCACCCGTACCAAGCACGGCGCCAACCGCCTGACCCAGAAGCTGGAAAAAGACGGCATTACCGCTGCCGCTATCCACGGCAACAAGTCCCAGGGTGCTCGTACCCGTGCTTTGGCGGACTTCAAGGCCGGCGAAGTGCGTGTGCTGGTTGCTACCGATATCGCGGCCCGCGGCCTGGACATCAAGCAGCTGCCCCAGGTGGTGAACTTTGAACTGCCCAACGTGCCGGAAGACTATGTACACCGCATCGGTCGTACTGGCCGCGCCGGCGAAAGTGGCCATGCCTTGTCTCTGGTGAGCGCCGATGAAGGCAAGATGCTGGCGGGCATTGAGCGGCTGATCAAAAAGCAACTGCCGCGCAAGGAAATCGAAGGCTTTGAGCCGAAGAACAACCTGCCGCTGAAGCCCAAAGCCAAGGCGGATCCGAGCAAGGCCCGCAATCGTCGCCCCCAGGGTGGCGCTGGCAAGAGCTTTGGCCCGAAACCGGCTGGTCGCAGCGGCGGTCGTGGCCGTGGTGGTCAGGGCGAAGGCCAGGGCCGTGGCCAGGGGCAGGGCAGAAGTGGCCGGCCGGCTCAGCGCCAGAGCGCCTGATCACCCCGGTTCTCCAGACATAAAAAAGCGGGGCTGCAAAACAGCCCCGCACAGGAGAACGCACCAGCTGGCAGCCCACAGACCAGAAGGCTGCCAGGGGTACGTGGGATCAGAACTTGTAGGTGAAACCGACCATGTAGACCATGGGGTCGATTTCGACTTCAAACTTATCTGTTTGTGCGGCGAAATCACCGTTCGCATCGTAAACCTTCACGCGGGCATCGGTATTGATGTCTGCCCACCAGATGGCCGCGTTCAGACCAAAGTTCTCACTCAGCATGTAGTCCATGCCCACTTCCACGGCCACGCCAACGCTGTCGTCCAGGTCCAGCGAGGTGCGGGCTCCGGGGATGCCGTATTCTGCAGCAACCACGCTATCCAGAGTTCCGGTGGTCTTCTCTTCAAAGAAAGTGGTGTAGTTCACGCCCACGCCCACGAACGGCTGGAAGGCGGAAGAGCTTGCCATCGGGAAGTACTGCAGTGTCAGGGTTGGTGGCAGGTGCTTGGTTTCGCCCAGCTTGATGTCACTCGGAATATCGCCGCCACCGTTGATGTTGTGCTTGAACGGGGTTGCGCCCAGCAGGCCGACACCGAGGCTGTTGGTGAACATATAGGTGGCACGCAGGCCCAGCTGTGTATTGGAATCGACGGTAACTTTTGAATCCGCACCGGAAAGCAGCGGCGCACCACCCACAGTGATAGAGTCGCTGGAATCATCCGGCGCCACATGCACAACACCCGCACGCAGAATGAAATCACCCGCTTCGAAAGCCTGAACGGCCGGTGCAGTTGCCATCACGGCCGCTGCCAGAACACCCAATTTGAAACTACGAGACATAGCCATCTCCTTATCCATTAAAAGTCGATGGACTCAATGTAATGGAGCGGGGCCGGGGAAACTTGATTTAGCGCAAGAAATGGCGGGCAGCGGATCTGGTTTGGTGTGGCTCTTGATTCAGCTCAAAAAAAATCGGGGTGATTCCGGAGAATGCGGTTTGCCCTTATGGTCAGGCCGTTTTGCTGTCGCTTTCAGCATTGTCGGGAACGAACACATCACGGATTGACAGTGGTTGGCCTTCGGCATTGCGCACGGTAACCGGTTGCACCGGCTTACCGGTATCACGATCGCGCAGGTCCAGCGGCTGCCCATCAGGTGCCGGGTTCCATTTGTCGCCCCACTGGCGCAGGGCCACCACCACCGGGAACAGATCCCGGCCTTTCTCTGTCAGGCGGTATTCGAAGCGGGAGCCGTGCTCGCCAACGTCTACTTTGCGAAGCACTTCGTTATCAACCAGGCGTGCCAGGCGGTCGCACAGAATGTTTTTGGCAATGCCCAACTGCTGTTGAAAATCCACAAACCGGCGGGTGCCGTACATGGCGTGCAGCACAATCAGCAGGGACCACCAGTCCCCCACTTCATTCAGGGCACGGGCGACGGAGCAATTGGAGTCATCAAAACGTTTTCTGGCCATGTGAGGGAGTGTACCGAATAGGGTTGCATTTTGAAACCGGATTTAATAGGGTTGCTTAACGAAACCAAATTAATGAGGTTGCACATCACATGAGTATGAATCTTGGTCCTATGTTTGAGCCGTTTGAACTTCACAACCTCAAGCTGCGTAACCGCGTAGCCATGGCTCCGATGACCCGTAACTTCTCGCCCAAGGGCGTACCCGGTCAAAACGTGGTGGACTACTACCGCCGCCGCGCCGAAGCCGGCGTTGGCCTGATCATCACCGAGGGCACCATTGTGAACCACGCGGCGGCCAACGGTTACCCGAACGTACCGGCTTTCTACGGTGACGAAGCCCTGGCCGGCTGGAAGAAAGTGGTCGATGCCGTTCACGAAGCTGGCGGTGCCATTTTCCCGCAGCTGTGGCACGTAGGTGCCGTGCGTAAAGAAGGCACCGAGCCGGATCCGTCCGTCCCCGGATACAGCCCGTCTGGCCTGTTCGCCCCAGGCAAGCCCAACGGCAAGGCCATGACCAAAGAAGACATCCAGGACGTGATCAAAGCCTTCGGCGACGCCGCCCAAGACGCCAAAGCATTGGGTTTTGATGGTGTGGAAATCCACGGTGCCCACGGCTACCTGCTGGACCAGTTCCTGTGGGAAGGCACCAACCAGCGTGACGACGAATACGGCGGCAGCCTGGAAAACCGTCTGCGCTTTGTGGTGGAAATCGTCGAAGAAGTACGCCACCGCGTCGGCCCGGATTACCCGATCATGCTGCGTTTCTCCCAGTGGAAGCAGCAGGCGTACGAAGCGAAACTGGTGAACAGCCCGGAAGAGCTCGAACGCTTCCTGAAGCCGTTGGTTGAGGCCGGCGTCGACATTTTCCACGCCTCCACACGCCGCTTCTGGGAGCCGGAATTCGAGGGTTCCAACCTGAACCTGGCTGGCTGGACCCAGAAACTTTCCGGCAAGCCGACCATGTCTGTTGGCAGCGTGGGCCTGACCGAAGACTTCATCAGCGGCACCTTCGCCAGCAAGCAGGAAGCCGTGGAGCAGTCCGGCATCGACGAGCTGGTAGAGCGAATGAACAACGGCGAGTTCGACTTGATTGCGGTCGGCCGGGCCCTGCTGCAAGACCCGGAGTGGCTGGTGAAAGTGAAAGAAGGCCGGCTGAACGAAGTGGAAGCCTTCGCCAAGAAATCCCTGGCCAAGCTTTACTGATCGATCTATCCCTTCGATCCTGCTTGCCGCGGCGCCTGTTCAGGCCCCGCGGCTTTTTTGTGGGTGAAAGTTATCCGGTTGTTAATCGCACAGTTTTACAGAACCGCTATGCTGTGTTCAGTAATGACTCAACCATCGAAAAAGGAGTTGTATATGGCAGTGGCTCGACATCTGAAACTGGCTGGCATGGCCTTGTTGTTGGCGACCCTGGTGGGCTGCGCGACGGTAGGCCGAGACTTTGCGACCCACAATGTGGACCAGATCCGCATTGGTGAAACCACCCGGGCGGACATTCAGGATATGTTCGGCGAGCCCTGGCGCACCGGGGTGGAAGACGGCAAGCGCACCTGGACTTATGGCAAGTATCGCTGGTCTGCCTTTGGTGATGCCGAAACGACGGACCTGGTGGTGCGGTTCAATAGCGATGGCACTGTGTCATCTTACGTGTTTAATACCACCGAGTAAGGCTGTTCAGTGCCGGGGCGGGCTTCAGGTTTGCCCCGGTGCAGTTTTCAACGCCAGCACCTCTTCCTCGTTTAGCCCCTCAATCATGGCCCCCCGGAACTGCCGGTTGATAAACCGTTCGGTTTCCTGCTGAATCTTTTCCCGCTGCTCGGGCTTCTCAATGTAATCCATGGCCCGGAACAGGATATAGCGGATGGTCATGTGGGAAACCTCATGCACCACAGCGGTCTCCACACCCGGCACCAATCCCCGCTCAAGAATGTCCTCCGCCATCTCCCGGGCACTGGCATCCAGCTGCGCCTCCAGCGCCCGGCGTAACACCGGCGAGGGCCCGTGCAGTTCGCGGACGGCTACCGTGGTGGCGGCGGGATTGGCGAGGAAGTAGTGGTACACAAAGGTGACGGTGTCGTGGGATGCCTGCTCGGATGAATCCGCCATCTGCCGCAGTTGTCGCACTCCGGTTTTCATGTCCTCGGCGATATACCCCAGTACCTGCAGCCCGAATTCGTCCAGGCTCTTGAAGTGCCGGTAAAAGGTATTCGGATTCAACCCAGCCTCACGGGCCAGCTCCCGCAGCCCGAGTGATGTCAGGCTCCGTGTTTCGGTAATCAACCGCAGAGCGGCCTGTACCAGTTTCAGTTTTCCGCCGGCCAGTGTGTTCATCTAAGCCTCGTGTTTTTGGAGTTAGGCCGGTCTGGTAGACCTTTCGAAAACCGCTGCGAGTACGTCCATGTACGCTTGCTTTCCGCCATCCATGGCTACAAGCATTTTCGAAAGGTCTACCAGACCGGCCTCTCTAACATTTGAGTATGCGGGCCCTCCCAATTTCACTATTTGGGAGACGGCCTTCATAAAAGTCTAAAGGTTGGTTTGGGGATGGCTTTCCAAAACTGTGCGGAGCCATGGATGGCGGAGCCCAAGCGTCACATGGATGTGCCGAAGGAGCGTGTTTTGGAAAGCCATCCCCAAATCAACCAAACACCATAAGCCAAAGGCCAGCCGGTGCTATCTACCCAAGCAAGCGGCGAACCGAGCACCCAATCTAAAGGCCGCACAGGCCAACAATCTGTCACCCAAGGCCAAACACCCGAACCAGAGTATACAAGTGTCTACCCATGGCGGTATACATGTGTCTACCGGTCAATGATGACCACCCAGACAACAACAGGCAAGGCCAAACAGGCCACACAGGAGTGCAGCAATGACACAAACCGCACAGATCGCCATCATCGGCACCGGCTTCTCCGGCCTCGGCATGGCCATCAAACTCAAAGAAGCCGGCTTCAACGACTTCGTTATCCTCGAACAAAGCGACGACATCGGCGGCACCTGGCACGAAAACCACTACCCCGGTTGCGCCTGCGACGTGCAATCTGCGCTGTACTCCTTCTCATTCGAACAGAACCCCAACTGGACCAGGATGTTCGCGCCCCAGCCGGAAATCAAAGCCTACCTGCGCCACTGCGCGGAAAAGTACGGCCTGCTCGAACACATCCAGCTCAATACCCACGTGGCGGGTGCCCGCTGGAATGAAAAAACCGGGGCCTGGACCATCGAAACCTGCGACAGCCCCAAGCTCTGGGCCTACATGCAAACCAACAACCTGAAGCCCGGGGATGTCCTGGATCGCAGCGATAAAACCCTGCCCAGGTTCCGCAAGCTGCACGCCCAAGTGCTGGTATCCGGCATGGGTGGCCTGAGTACACCTGCCTACCCGGATATCAAGGGCATGGACACCTTCACCGGTACCAGCTTCCACTCCCAGAACTGGGACCACGACTATGATTTTCGCGGCAAGCGAGTGGCGGTGATCGGCACCGGAGCCTCGGCCATCCAGTTTGTGCCGGAGATCGCCAAGGATGCGGCCCACCTGGACCTTTACCAGCGTACCCCACCCTGGATCATGCCCAAGCCGGACCGGGAAATCCGCCCGCTGGAGCGGATGATGTTCCGTAAGGTGCCGCAGACCCTGAATGCGTTTCGTCAGAGCATCTACTGGACGCTGGAAGCCCGGGTGCTGGGCTTTGTCGGTAACCCGCGCATCCTGAAAATCGGTGAGCTGCAGGCCCGGCGCCATATTCGCAGTCAGATCAAAGACAAGGAACTGCGCAAGAAGGTGACGCCGGATTTCCATTTCGGCTGCAAGCGGGTGCTGATCTCCAATAATTACTATCCGGCGCTGGATCAGGATCATGTGGACGTGCTCACCGATGGCATCCGTGAGGTGAAAGGCAACACCATCGTGGATAGCAATGGCACCGAGCGCCAGGTGGACTGCATCGTTTATGGCACCGGCTTCAAGGCCCAGGAGCCGATTCCCCGGGGCATGATCTACGGCCGTGGCGGCCAGGACCTGCTCGATGCCTGGCGCGAAGGGGCGGAAGCCTACAAGGGCACCACGGTAGCCGGCTTCCCCAATTTCTTCATGCTGATGGGCCCGAACACCGGGCTGGGGCACAGCTCCATGGTGTACATGATCGAATCCCAGGTTCAGTACGTGCTGGATGCCCTGAAAAAAATGCAGCACCGGGGCTGGAAGACGGTGGAAGTGAGGGAAGACGCCGTCAGCCAGTACAACGCCTCGATTCACGCCAAGCTTGGCGATTCGGTGTGGCAGACCGGCTGCAAGAGCTGGTACGTGAACGAGAATGGTAAGAACACCACCCTGTGGCCGGGCTTTACCTGGCAGTTCCGGCAGCAGACCAAGCGTTTTGATGCCGAGCAGTATGTGTGTGAAGCGGCGGGAGTGATGGAGCAGGGTGGCGAGCCGGCGTTGGTTGGCTAGAGTCGGAGAGACGGCAGAGTCCGAGCCTGGATGGCCCCGGGCTCTGCGGCTTTTTTTGGCTTGATCTTGGATAGGCGCCAGATTTCCGGTACCTTTGACCACACTACAGGCATGGATTGTGCCGATTAATACTTTGTGGAAACACGGACGTGACCAAAATAGCAGACCCGCACTCGCTTGCGCTTCACGAAGCGTTGATGATCGAGGGTGGCTGGGACCAATACTCCGATAGGGAATTGGCCAGCTACCTTTCGAGCTCCAGTTTTACCCCTGCCCGTTTACGAGACCAGTTAGCCAGTGGCGAGTTGGTGTTGCTGAAAGAGATCCCGGCGGTTCCCGTCTTCCGGCTGGTATCCGGGCGCATTGTTCCCACGGAAAGAGCCTCTGTCGCCATTGCAGAGAATGCCGTCACTGGCTTCGAAAAACGCTTCGGTGACCGAAGAGCTTTTCCTGCAAGGGGCACCGCCTACGCTCATTCCGATAGCCTGGCACCACCACCGAAGCTCGACTACACGCCAGAAACCCCGGTAATTGAACCGCCACCTGAGCCGCTTCCACCGCCTGTGGTAATATCGGAAAACTTTGCCCTTCCGCCCCTGGGCCCAAAGGTATTCGCCAAGTCCTGCACCCGGCCCTCCGGGGATACCGACAGCAACGAGGGGCAGGAAAAGGCCAGTAACTTTGGCACCCTTGCGATGCTTGCCCCCGCCACCGTCACCAGCCCTGGTGCAAACGGCTTGCGGCCGCTGGGCTTGATCTCCGGCTCGGCAATGAGACTGGCAAAAGGCTGGGCTATGGCGGCGCGTATTGGTGCCAGCGTAATGAGTACGGCTGCCAGCACAGTACTTTTGGCACTCTGGCCATCCAAATTGGGCGACAGCACCCTGTACACCAAGGAAGAACTCCTTGAAATGGCTGAGGCGGCCATTCGGGTACGTTTTCATCTGCACGTGGATGCCACCGGAAACCTCCGGGTTGCCGGCTATCATGTCAACGACAGCACTGGATACAAAGACCGGGTTCCGGTTGCTCACGCAGAGCTCAAGGGCGAGAATTTTGAAGTGGTGGTTGACGACGACTTCACCCTCGTCTGGTATCCGGACGAAAGCGGCCATCGCCCGGTTGTGAGCACCGAGTACCCAGCTGACTCCGGGATCGATCCCTATAGTATTCTGGTGACGCCGATTCAGGAGGATGGTCAGGAACATTCGCCGCCGGGCTACCAGCGGCCTTTCGAGGATCAGGTTGAGCTGATCGTAAGTTTTCCGAAGGATAGTGGGATTGAGCCGTTGTATCTGGTTTTTCAGAAGCGGGCTGATAGTGCCGGAGATAGTGGCTTAGTCAAATATGTTCAGCAATCACCAATTGATTTTGAGCATGTACTGAAGGCTGACTACACGAGTAGAGGAAAACCGACCGGCGGCCATACGTTGCTTTATGGCGATGTCAGGATAGTTCCTGGCACCGAAACGATGCCTGATGTTGCGGGTGTATACATGGCTACTGTTGAAGTCCAAGATCCGGCGAATCCAGGGCAGTGGATAACCAAGACGAGTAACAACTCTAGCAACACGATGTTCCCTAAGGATTGGGACGAAACCCGTATTAAAAGTGAAGTTGATGCAGCTTGGAATGATCCAAATAAAATTGTTCAGGGTGATAAGTGGATTTCTGTAACTCCCTCCGGTGTTAGAGTTGAGGGTTGGATTTCACCAAGAACCACAGTTTATCCAGTGTGCCAGGCCCCAAGAACACTTAGAGGTGAGAAATGAAATTAAAATTGTACTATTCCGATGGCGGAAAACACCCTGTTCTAGGGCAAATCTATCATCAGCGCCAAGAGTTTTCTGGTGAACTTGAAGTGGCCCGGTATCAGAGATATCTAGCCAATACCTTAACCAGCATTGCTCAGAATATTGAGGACTGTGACAGGATACTATCCAAAATAAAAATGTTTGAAGAAGGAAAAATAAAAACTCTAGAGGTGGAAGGTAACGACGTTGACGTTTTTATCTCAAGTAATTTTGTTCAGATTAACATAAATGTTAATGAGGATTGGATCGGTCAAGAAGAAGGTAGATTCTCACTTGAGGAATTCAAAGCAGTTCTAAGTGCATGGAGAAAGTTTCTCAATCTCCCCGAGACATTAAGTTCAGAGATCACTGCAGAGTTATAATTCATAGCAGTTGTCCGGTGAAAATTACTTCTATTGTAAAATAGGGTCAAAGCAAAGCCATCGCTTGGAACGATAAGAAAAATTTTCTCAAACGAGTGCTGACAAGAACATTTGCAGGGAACGCATGAACACGGAACACGATACCAATTACCAATACCGCGAGCGGGTGGTAGAGCCCCGTCCGGAAAAAGAGAGGCTGTAAACCAAATTGTGTAACTGCCCACGACTGAGTAATCTTTTCAAAAGGATACCATCGTGGGTACGCAATTGGACCAAGAAAAACTCAAAGCCATGGCCGCCGAGCTGGCCAAAGACATCAAGTCTGAAAAAGATCTCGGAGCCCTCACACAGCAGCTGGTCAAGCTCACCGTCGAGACCGCACTCAACGCCGAACTGGATGAGCATCTTGGATACGAGAAGCACGCTCTTGAAGGCCGTGGCACCGGCAACAGCCGTAACGGCTATTCTGCCAAGCGCCTGAAGGGCCAACACGGCGAAGTACCGATACAGGCTCCTCGGGACCGGGACGGTTCCTTCGAGCCTCAGTTCGTCCGTAAAGGCCAGTCCCGCCTGACTCAGATGGATGACCAGATCCTAGCGCTTTACGCCAAGGGCCTGAGCACCCGAGACATCGTAGACGCCTTCAAGGAAATGTACGACGCCGACATCTCGGCGACTCTGGTGTCCAAGGTGACGGAGCGTGTGATCGATCAGGTTCACGAGTGGCAGAATCGCCCTGTTGATCCGATCTACCCCATCGTCTATCTGGACTGCATCGTTCTGAAAATTCGTCAGGACAAGAGGGTCATCAACAAGTCCCTATACCTGGCCCTGGGTATCAACATGGAGGGCCAGAAAGAGTTACTGGGCCTCTGGCTGGCCGAAACCGAGGGTGCGAAGTTCTGGCTATCGGTACTGACGGAACTGAAGAACCGTGGTTTGGAGGACATCCTGATCGCCTGTGTGGATGGCCTCAAAGGGTTCCCGGATGCCATTGCCGCTGAGTACCCCCAAACCAAGGTGCAACTGTGCATCGTGCACATGGTTCGCAATTCGCTGCGCTACGTGTCCTGGAAGGACTACAAGGCTGTGACGTCCGATCTGAAGCAGATCTATCAGTCCGCCACGGAACATGAAGCCCGGCAGGCACTGGCGGCCTTTGGAGAGCGCTGGGACAGCCAATACCCACAGATCTCTCGTTCCTGGCAAAGCCACTGGGAGAACCTGATCACCATCTTCGAGTACCCGCCGGCGATCCGGAAAGTGATCTACACCACCAATGCTATTGAGTCACTGAACAGTGTCATCCGCAAAGCCACCAAGCGCCGGAAGCTGTTCCCAAGTGATGACTCGGCCCTGAAAGTGGCCTTCCTGGCGATCCAGCAGGCCTCAAAGAAATGGACCATGCCGATCCGTGATTGGAAGCCGGCATTGAATCGCTTTATTATCGAATTCGGTGACCGCCTGGACGGCCACCTGTAATGGGGTGGGCAGTTACACAGATTTATTTACAGGCTCGAAAAAGAGCTTCGCTTTCGGAACGGACGAATTCCCGGATATTTTTCGATATTTCTCGGCGGCTTGAGCCTAGCGGCCGTGCTTGCCTACCTGTTCCCTTCCTACCTGACTACCACCGATCTTCGTGCCGCGTATGATGCTGAGGCACTTCAGGATGTCTTAAAGTACGGCATGTGGTTCTCCCTCTTTTTCGGCATCACCACTTTTGTGCTTGATCGGCGCAAACGGCTTGGCGCTGCGGGCATTGCCATGACGCTGATCGCGTTTGCTCTGGGTGGCTACAACGTTCCTGTTGGGCCGGTGGAGCCGAAACCGCTGTCGCTCGGTGTGGACTGGCTGATTTTAGCCTTTCTGGGTTCCACTATTGTCTTCACCAGCCTGGAGAAGCTCTTTCCGAAGTATCGGGAGCAGGTCATCTTGCGGGATGAATGGGGTCTGGATTTCTTTTACTTCTGCTTGAATCACTTGCTGATCTCAGCGGTTCTGCTGTTTGGCAATTTCCTGGTGACACACTTCGAGTGGGTGGCCAGCGACAGCCTGCAGGCGGCGATCCAGAGCACGCCTTTATGGCTGCAGGTAGTAATGCTGATTCTGGTTGCCGATTTCGTTCTGTATTGGGAGCACCGGGTATTCCATGAAGTCCGGCGGCTGTGGCCGTTTCATGCGGTCCATCATTCGGTGGAAACCATGGACTGGCTGGCAGGCTCCCGTGCCCATGTGGTTCAGATTTTCATTGAACGTGGATTGGTTATGCTGGCTCTGTATCTGCTTGGTGCCAGCAAGGAAGCACTGGACATCTATGTGACGTTCGCCGCGCTGCAGGCCATCATTATCCACAGCAATCTTAATGTGCCCTGGGGGCCGCTTAAGTACCTGTTGGTAACGCCGCAGTTTCACCACTGGCACCACAGTTCGGAGAAGCCGGCCATCGATACCAATTACTCGGCACACACGGTGCTCTTTGACCGGCTGTTTGGCACTTACCATTTCCCGAAAGCGCACTGGCCGGCGGAGTATGGTACCACCCAGAAACTGCCGGGTTCCTACCTGGGGCAGCTGTTCTATCCGTTCCGCAGGCGCTGACGGACATTAGGCCTGGCAGTTGCCGTCAGGGTGATGCAATGGGATGATGCGCGGGTTGTGTGCCGCCCGCGCATTTACCCATCATTTGAAACTGGCAGGATGTCATGGCCAACCGAACCTCCACCCGACTGAACAAATACATCAGCGAGAGCGGCATGTGTTCGCGCCGGGATGCTGACCGGTACATCGAGCAGGGCAACGTGCACATCAACGGGCGACGGGCCCAGGTGGGTGATCAGGTGTTGCCGGGCGATGTGGTGAAAGTGAACGGCCAGGTGGTGGAGCCCCGGGACGAGGAAGATCTGGTCTTCATTGCCCTGAACAAACCGGTGGGCATTGTCAGCACCACCGACAGCGCGGAAAAAGACAATATCCAGCGCTTTGTCGGCCACAGCGAGCGCATTTTCCCCATTGGCCGCCTCGATAAGGATTCCCAGGGGCTGATTTTCCTCACCAGCAATGGTGATCTGGTGAACAAGATCCTGCGGGCCGGCAATAACCACGAGAAAGAATACCTGGTGACCGTCGACAAGCCGGTGACCCGGGAGTTTGTGGAAGGCATGAGCAACGGCGTGCCGATTCTGGGGACGATGACCAAGCGCTGCAAGGTGGAGAGAGCCTCCCGGTTTGTCTTCCGGATCATATTGGTGCAGGGCCTGAACCGCCAGATCCGCCGGATGGCGGAATACTTTGGCTATGAGGTGACGAAGCTGGAGCGGGTGCGGATTATGAACGTCAGCCTGCAAGGTTTGCCGGTGGGCGCCTGGCGGGATCTGACGGAGAAGGAACTGGCGGTGCTGTTTGATGCCATTCGGGATTCGTCCTCGGAAGCGACGCACCCGGCGGCCAGCAAGCCCCGTAAGAAACCCGCCGGGGCCAAAGGCGCCCGCCCGGGTGCCGGTGGTAAACCGGCCAGGGCCGGCGCAAAGCCTTCAGGTAAACCTTCCCCCGGCCGAGGTGGAAAGGGAGCCGGTAAAGGCACCGGCAAACCGCCTGCAGGCAAGCCTGGCCGTGGCCCGAAGGCCGGTGGGCGCACGACCGGCCCGAAAGGCAAACCCGGCAAGCCGCGCAAGCCCTCCATCAAGAAGCGTTGATCCGTTCCGCCGGCCAATAGGTTCTCTTCCTTACGGCAGAATCTGCCCACAGGCGCTATGCTTACCGGCTTTAACCCCTGGCCGGATTTGCTTGAATGTTTGAATCGTTTTTCGCCACTTACCTCAGCAGTACCATCCGTTTTCTGTTCCTGCTGGCACCGTTCTTTGTGGTCACCATGTTCCTGGCGCTGACCCGCGGCCTGCCGTCGGCGGAGAAGGCGTCGATCATTCGCCGGGCCTGTGTTTCGGCGTTTATTTTGGGTGTGGTGCTGTTCTTTGCCGGGCCGCTGTTGTTCAGCGCCATCGGTATTACCCTGAACTCTTTCCGCATTGGCGCCGGCAGCCTGCTGTTCCTCACGGCTATCAGTCTGGTGACCAGCGGCACCCGCAACCATGCCACGGGCCTGCCAGAGGAAGACCGCGACGATATCGCCGTGGTGCCCCTGGCCATTCCGGTGATGATCGGCCCGGCGACCATCGGTGCCATCATGGTCTACGGTGCCGAGCTGAAAGCTGTTCACGAAGTGGCTGGCGGTTTGCTGGGTCTGGTCTCCGGCTTGCTGATTCTGGCGGTGTTGTTGCGGTTGTCCGGCTACCTGGAAAAAGTGCTGGGTAAAACCGGCCTGAACATCATGTCGAAAATCAGTGGCCTGATTCTCTCTGCCATGGCGGCGGAAATCGTGCTGACCGGTATCGCCGGCTTTATTGCAAGCACTCAAGGCGCCTGACAGAATCAGGCCTTCGTATCGTCTGCAGGTTTGTTATGCCCGCCAACACCATTGATCACAATCGTACCCGCTACAACTTTGACGGCATCGACTCGGTCTGGTTGTTCGGTTACGGGTCTTTGATTTACAAGGTGGATTTCCCGTTCCTGGAACAGCGGCCGGCCTCCATTCGCGGTTGGGCTCGCCGGTTCTGGCAGGGTTCCCACGACCATCGTGGCACGCCTGAGGCTCCTGGCCGGGTGGTCACGCTGATCGAGCAACCCGGAGCGGTCTGCCGGGGCATGGCGTTCCGGGTATCGCCGAATGTCTTTGAGTATCTGGATGTGCGGGAGAAAAACGGTTACCTGCGCTTCAGCACCACCATGACCTTTGACGATGGCAGCCATGCCGAGGGCTTGGTGTATATCGCCACGGAAGACAACGAAGCGTTTCTGGGCGAGGCTCCGGAAGCCGATATTGCTGCCCAGATTGCCGCAGCGGCTGGCCCCAGTGGGCCCAATTCCGAATATCTGCTCAGGCTGGCGGAGTCCCTGCGGGCGTTGGGGGATGACTGCCGCCATACCTTTTCGATTGAATCTCACCTCACCCGTTCCGGGCCTGTCGAGGCTTCGGACAGTTAAACGTCAACCCATGTAAAGCTTGTGCAAAACCGGCCCTTGGGCGCTGACATCTCCCTTCTGATCATTAATCTGGTGGCAAGGCTTCACGGAATGTTTCCGTTTAGCATGGTTCCAGTCGATAGGGACGGGAGAGTCATGATGAAACGATTACTGATCAGCAGTACCCTGATTGTCGCCCTGGGCTTTGCCGGTATGGCCCAGGCAGACGGCTACCGTGGCCACGGCCATCCGCCGGGTATCCAGAAGCAGTTGGACCGGGGCAAGGCGCTGCCACCGGGCCATCAGAAGAAAATGCTGCGTGCCGAGCATCGCCGGTCTTACCATGATCGCCACCGCGACAACCGCTATCGGGATAATCGCCACAAGCATCGGTACGACCGCCGGGACTATGGTAAAAAGCATTCCCATTACCGATACAAACCGAAGTACCACAACCATCGCAGTGGTTACCGGTCATCCCTGGGGTACAACGACCGGATACCGCCGGAGTATCGGGCAGCCCGGATCATTCGTGATACCCAGATTCTTATTGACCAGACCCGCCGGTAGGTTCGGCAACCAGCCTTTCCGGGCGCTCTTCCCGGGCTGCGGGGTTAAACCCCCGCGCCGGGGTGCGGCGCCGGTGCCGCAAGCCAATCAGCACCAGCGGCACCACAATCATCAGACTGCCGGCCAGGAACCACAGGTCCGGCACCTCACCAAACCAGATCCAGCCAATGGCGACGGCCCAGATCAGCCCGGTGTATTCGGCGCTGGTGACCTGATTGGCATCCACCTGCCGGTAGGCCAGCAACACGGTGATGTTGTAGCCGAGGATGAACAGAGCTGAGCCGGCGGCGCTGATCAGGATCTGCGGGTTCCAGGCCGCGCCTTCCCATAGCGCCAGGGCAGCCGCAGCCGGCACAATCAACAGGTAGTTCAGGAACAGCTTGTGGACGGTGGTCTGCTCTTTGGGCAATTGGCGGACCATCACGGCGTTGATGGCCAGGGCGAAGGCCGAGCCCAGGGCCGCAATCACTGCCCAGTTGAATTCCACCGGGCGCAGGATGACGATGATGCCGGCAAAGCCACTGAAGACGGCGGTGACGCTCAGGGGTGTGAGTTGTTCCCGGAAGAAAAAGGCGGAGAGCACCATCACCAGTATCGGGGCAGCGTAGAACAGGGCGTTGGCGGTGGCCAGCGGCAAGTTGGTGAGGGCGATCACCATGCAGACGATGCCGACCAGGTGGATGTGGGCACGTATGGCGTGGATTCTCAGGCCGCCGAAGAGGTTCTGGCGGTCGAGTTTGCGGGCTAGGGGAATCAGGAAGGCCAGGGTCAGGAGGCAGCGCAGGAAGGCGAACTGGAAGACCGGGGCGCCGGGTTCCAGCAGTTTGATAAATACATCGGAGAGGATGGCCATGGCGTTGCCGATGACCAGCAGCAGAATGGCGCTGTTGACGGTTTTGCCTGACACGGTGGTGCTCCTTTTCCTACCTGAATTTCGCTGTTTTAGTGCAGGAGTGGGTAGGCGGTAGGGCTTCCGAAAACCGCTGCGAGTACGTCCATGTACGCTTGCTTTCCGCCATCCGTGGCTACAAGCATTTTCGGAAGCCCTACCGCCTACCCACTCTCGTACCTTGTGTCAGTCCAAGGCTAAGGTGAGATCTGGTGGTCTTTGAAATCAGATACTTGCGGCGGGGTCACCAAAATTACGATTCTGAGTGACCGTGATAAGGCGAGATTTCTCATGACTTTCCATGGATAGCATGAGATTTTTCAAAAAAGGTGCATTAACGCAAAGGTTTATAGAGCAAGGACGACAGATTTAGCAGCGATAAGAGACTAAGTAAAGGGTTAATCATTTTACCTCTAGAATCAGAGTTTAAAGGAAAGTGAATAACTCAACGTACCCGTTCTCGGATGATCGATTTGACAGGGCGAGTCATGAGCATGCGTCCAGCCAGCCATTTTCATTAATGGACAATTTCGAGTTCTAGGGATAAATGGAGCCAAGACTCCCAGTCGTTGCAATACTTCGGCGACGGTATAGCTTCGCACCAGTATACCCCGGACCGCTTAATCCTTGAATTCTGGGGGATAACGTTGGCTGCTCATGGCAATTCCACCTATGCTCTAATCATAGGTTAGGAGTGTCCACGGGGGGAAGTCGATCCGGATGTGGTGATCTGTCCGCACAAGGAGAGATGATGAGGTGATTTCAGCTCATCGAATCAAATGAGTCCTCCTTCGGCATCGAAAACATATCAGATCAACCGATATTGCTGGACACCTAGTGATTCAGTGATATCGGTGGGCCAAACTCGCAACGCATAGACGTGTGCTATTTCAGATTTCGGTACGATGGTCTCAAGAAACCGCCTATTGGAGATTTCTGAGTCGTCAGGCCTGAATAGACGAACCGACATACTTAAAGCTTACGAAAAGGAAATGATCTCTCAACATGGATATTGAAGCTAACGTTAAATCAATCGAAAAGCTTAAGGATTTCTATTTTGTAGTCCCTGATTATCAACGGGAGTACGTGTGGGAAGCGGACGATCAGGTCGAACAGTTTTTGTTTGATATCGATAGCGAGTATGACCCCGAGGTTAAAACTGCCCCCTCCTATTTCATTGGCTCCATCATAATCGTGGAGAGGGATGGTCAGTTCGACGTGATTGATGGTCAGCAGCGTTTGACGACCATTGTAATCAGCCTTTGTGCGCTAAGGGACTTGTTAAAGCAGCATAGACTTTCAGAAAAGCAGAGCCGCTATTTCGATATCTTAAAGCAATGGTTAATGGATTTTGATATTCGCAGCGATACCACAAGAGTACGACTTGAGTTGCAATATGATGAAAGTCGGGATTTTCTTGCTCAGTTGATACATGGCGAGCCATATGTTGGCGAGGACACTGCTTCGATCACACGGATGCGGGACGCCTATGAACTTATAAGCTCCCATTTCCGGAAAGTGCTTGACCAGAACTTAGACGCACTAATTAGTTATGCCGGCTATGTGCTGACGCGAATAGAACTGGTAGTTATTCAGTCAGAAAATCTGGGTAGCGCCTTAAAGATATTTGAGACTATTAATCAGCGCGGTGCTGGCTTGAATGCCATGGATCTGGTTAAAAACTTGTTGTTCAGCGAGGCCAGAGAAACTGAGTTCGGTCAGATAAAGGCCACTTGGCGCAAGCTAACTAAGAATCTGGAGTCATGCGGCGAGGGACAAAGCCCTCTAAGATTTCTAAAGTATTTTCTCGTTGCGCGGTATCACAAAGGCATTCTACGCGAGGACGAAATTTACAAATGGATAATCTCAAAGGAGGGGAAAGCAGCTCTCCAATACCAAGATCGTCCTTTGCAGCTGGCACGCGAGCTAGAACGTCTGGCGAACCGCTATTCTGAACTGGTTAAGGCCACTGAATATTTTGGTGATGGCGGCCAATTTCCTCATGTCAGCCACATTGGTTTTATTAACAAATATCGCTCGCGTCAGCACTTGGTTTTGTTGCTCGCATTACCTTCGGGTACCGACAACGATCTTCTGGACTACCTGGGCCGCCAGATCGAGTCCTTCCTTTTCTTCAGCAATAGCTTGGGTATCCAGGGGCGAACAAATGAGCAGCTCTTCGCTCGATGGGCTGTAAGTTTGAGAGAAGTAGATGACAGAGCGACTGTGGACGCAGCGTTGCGCGATTCTATGCTGCCGTATTTACGCGATAAGCTCCCGGAGTTCAAATCCGCGTTTCCGACTATTTATCATACAGCTTTTAATCCTGGTTATCGGCAACGATTTGTTTTGGGTCGACTTGAAAACTCACTACGGCAGATGGCGGGAATGGGAAGCCATGGACACCAGTTTATTCAATCGCTCCAAATTGAACACGTGTTGCCTCAAACGCCCAGTGCTGGATCGATTCCTGATGACTATGAGGACATGGAGAGCTACAAAACAGCGGTTGCTCGTCTTGGCAATGTGACGTTGCTGGAACCCATGATCAATCAAGCTGTAAACAACTTTAATGACCTAAATGGAGATTGGTTTTCTCGGAAACAAGGGGAGTACGTTAAGTCAGACCTGGTAATGACGAACTTAATGGATCCGGAGTACCAGATCGGGAAGAACACCGGGCTCAACCGCGCCCGAGAAAAGCTGGGTTACCTTTTCAATGATTGGAGCTCCGCCGAAATCGCCCATCGACAAAAAGTGATGATGGAATTGGCCTTTGAGACGTGGACAGTGTGTGGTGAACGAATTGACGAAAAACCTTCGAACTAATAATTTAAGGCCCTCCATTCTAGAGGGAAAGATGCACTCAAAAACTGCCGCTCAGACAATGACTGAAACTATCGAGTATTTTGGACTAGAGAACGTTCGCGCCCTAAGACTTAACGTGAGCGGAGTCGACTTGGTATCGACATCGAAGCATCCAAAATATGGGTAAGTCCAACCAGCCCCAATGCGTGTCCACTGCATTGGGGCTAGTTATATCTACTGATCGGGACAGGGAGAGAGTGTTTGGAAAAGTCTAAAATTGCAGTTTTCATCGACGTTGAAAATCTGACCCAGTGGGTGAAGGACGATGGTACTGAGCGGTTGATGGCAGATATCAGTGCTATTGGTCAGGTGATTGTCAGACGCGCGTATGGAGTTTGGAGTAAGCCAGGTATCTCCAATTTCCAAGCCCCTTTGAATCGACTAGGGTTCGAACTCATCCACAGTTTTCATCCTGTAAGTGGTAAGAACTCGGCTGATATACAGCTAACTGTTGATGTGATGGAACACGCATTGCGGCTAACTGATGTCGATTGGTTTGTGCTGGCAACGGGAGATTCTGACTTTTCGCCCTTATTTCGTCGCCTCAGAGAAATGGGAAAGGAAGTAATCGGGGTTGGCCCTCGTTCACCATTGAGTGAGAGTGTGAAATCGTCTTGCTCTCGCTATATCCACACAGATCCCGTCTCAACAAACACGAGAGAGCTTGAGTTCGATGATGCAGCTGAGATCGTAGAATCTATCTTGGCTGCAAGTACAGAACCCCTACCGCTAAATGTACTGAAACAAGGTGTCCTTAACGTCAATAGCGCATTCAGTGAGAAGGACATGGGCTTCGGCTCTTTTTCCACGTTTTTGAAGGCCATAGATACAGTGGCACTTAAAATGTCGCCTGGCAGCAATACTCTTTGGTTGGCAGAGCTGATCACAACAGATAGCCCCCGTCAGCCTAGTGCTGATTTGAAGCCTGGAAGCCGAGAGAGTTACCAAGCGCTGCTGCGTAAGAAAAAATGGGTCACGGTACCTAGAGAGTTACTTAGCCTTGTTGGTGATACGCTTAGAGATTTGCCTCCCCTCGAAAAGCAGGACTTGATCGAGGAACTAATCGTACGCATCGCATCGGTGCGAAAGGACGTCACAGCAGCAGATATTCGAAAGGCAATAGCCTTGCTGTACAAGGCTCAGATGTTTGAGCTGATTGACGACACTCAACACGACAGTCGTTTGCTGAAGCTAAAGTCTGAACATGACCACATGAAAGAAGTGGATATGGCATTTATCCGCAGGCTGAGGTCGGCGTGTACCGAGAACAACGTTGCGTTTGAGCCCTCAATTATCCGAGATCTACTTTTTACCCAACCAGCAATGCCGGATCTATCTACGATGCTAAGGGCTGTTGAATCAGAAGAGGCTGCTTGAACATCAGCGCCGCAATAACTATTCCATTACCTTGGTGGACCGAGGTAAGTCCAATCTGGACTTGCCCCGGTACGCATGACACACCCCAGTCGCAAACGGAGGACATCTCAAGGGCCTCTGGGCGGACGCAGCATAGGTGGATTGAGCGACGACTTATTCGTTGAGTTTCGAGTTCACTGCTTTTGGAGGTATGTATTTGTCAGAGGTTACATAATTTTTCACAAAATCATCGTATGCGTCATAATTTCCATCTTCAGGCCTCGAAGAAATAACGGTAAACCGAGAGTTAACTGATGACATTTTATATAGTTTTGACTCTTTCAGGATTTTTAAAAACTTCGATTTTTTGCTGTTATTCATATCTTCGAAAGAAATAAAAGTCTTTAAAATCATGCGGCCTGAAGAATCAATATTTTCTAGTCCTACAAAAAAACACCAAGCTCCGAAACCAAGCCTAAGTCTTTACACCCAAGTGATAAAAAATCCTCGGCCAAATTTTTAGTATCTAGTCGTACGATTCCTGCCATGACTTTCTGAACTAAGCTGCTAAAATCACTTTTCGTTTTAATCAAATTTCTTTCAAATAGTCTTTGAATAAAATGGAAAGACAAAGATAGTCCGTCGTATAAACCCATGTTATCGGTCTGATTTTCCGCCAACCTTGATTCTACGAACTCCATCCGCATAACAGCCCACGTCTGAGTTTTATCCCTCCACTCTAGTTCATATGGATTTTCCTTGGTGACGTCTAAGAACCATAGTGTTCTTCTTTTTGAGTTACCTTTCCCAATACCGACGATCATTGGCCCATACACATGCTTCATATTGTCGAATATGAGCGTTTTACTGTTTAGCTTAAGACGACTATGAAAATCCCCTTTTTTGGCAGCATTAGCTCTTTTATTAACTGAATCAATCCAAGTGTACCAATCATCAATAGTACATTTATCTTCGTTTGAGTAGCTCATGTCCTATCCTTAGCTAACAGCGATTGGATTGATATCTCATCATTTACGGAAATCGACCGCTTCATTATTGTGGTTTCTCAAACTATACTTACTAATTAAATGGCTTGCAGTGGATACGATTAGTGCTAAATCTCCTGGCTTGCCAATAGAGGCCCGCCTCAGTGAATCAGCGGCAGTACTGGCGGCTGCTGCTGATTCGAAAGTGGCTTTAATTGTTACTCTACAGCCAGAAATTCACTGAAAAAGGCAAAATTTACCGTTGTCTAATCATCGTCATCGTCTTCATTATCGTGATCTTGCTGACAAGACTCGCATAGCTCGCCAGTTACGCCCGAAGATCCATTCTCACCAGTAAAATACAAAGTGCAGAGACACTCAGCGCATTGAATCTGATTGCTCATAACTAACTCCTTTCTCTCGACATGGTTTCATAAAAATTTCAGAAAGAATAAGGCCTTCAACAGACTAGGGAGTCGGTTTCAAGGGTCCAACGTGGGAGAAAAGCTTCATGCCATTTCTTTCATTTTTGAGTCTATTTTAAAAATTAGAAGCGCATCTTTCTTAGGCAAAGTTGATGTTGGCATCAACGTTTTTGCATTCCGTAAAGTGCCTGGTGCATAGCCAATCAGTATTGCGTATTTTGAAGCATCATCACCCAAGGGCTCATAAAATCGTTCAAACAAATGCTCCTCATTATTATTTTTCAACTGTTTGTACTGGTGCTTGCAAAAGGCACAAATTTCAGTATAAAGAGCAATAAAAAGTGGCCCTGCCGAATACTTTGCTGATTTGAGTGAAATTTTATAATGATAGAGTGCGGATGCCACGTCGCGCGATAAAACTGCCATTTTTGCCTCATTCCACTCATAAACCCATAATGGAACTTCATCGCTGACGTCCAAGATATCCTTGATCGGATGGTCGATTGAATTTCTGTTATATAAAAACTCAAGTGTGCTTGGTGTCTTAAAACTGCCAATAAGCGAATAACTTAAAAGCCTCAAATTTTTCACGAACTCGTGATAGCTGTGTATTGAGGCTTGGATTTTTTCGCCATCAATAAACTCTCCGTGGTTAATTGACTGGTCGACTCGATCACTGACAGGAATGTGGCAGTTGTCAGTATCAAGCCTAGGGTAATGCCAGTTGGAAACGTCAGTTTCACTGAAAATGCCTTTCGAAGAAAGTTCACGAATATGGCGATTTATGTTATGAAGCACAAAAGAAGAATAGGCTTTCACCTCAAAAAATTCTTCACTAAACCCTTCAGGCAGCAGTTGAAGTAGAGGCTCTATTATTGGATAAAACCCATTCCACTTTATTTTATTATTTTTGTTGAGTCTGCCGACAATTTGTTTGGACCTTGTATTGATGGACTGCGATGTTAAATCTTCTCCCCATATTTCTTTATCAGAATAGGTTCTATGATTAAGTTTAAAGTCATGAAACTGATGGAGTCTGTGTAGAGACACGCCACAAAGCTCGGTCACAGAATCAACGAAGGTCCGAAGTGGCCAATCATTCGGCTTGGGATTAGCTCTATGAAAAAGATGGTTTTTGTCTATTGAAAATTCTTTGGCCAATGACCCTATCAGGTCAATCAAGGTGCTTTTAACGAAGAAAATGTACGAGTCCAGATGCTTTCCCGGCTTTGCAGCATGCTCCCTGATAAATTCCCTATAATACATGAGAGCTGACTCATAAATTTTATAGGCAAAACTGGAAAGCTCCGGTGATTTATAGACGTCCTCGATGACAATTTTGATATATCCTTTAAAGTCCATGAGCTCGTGATACGAAGCAAAATCTTCTTTAGAAAAATAATTGATATGGCTTTGGATAGTCTTGTTTTTACGAACTATCTCCTGGTGACCGGGAGCCGTTTCTGTTGTTACTGATATCAATTCACTAATCGTTCCATAGGATCCATTATCGTTTTTGATGGCACAAAAGGCATCTTGTAACGCTTTTTTCCTTTCTTCCTCATTCGCCGGAACATTAAAGGAAATATCTTTAGGATCACTAGACCATAAGCCCAAGCTATCGCAAATAATTTTGTTGAAATAGCCTAGCGTTGGCATTCTTTGAGTATCTAAGGACATAACTGCTTTGCTCTAGGTGAATTTGGTTTGTACATTAGAAGAAAATCTAGCCCCGCACTAAGTATCAAAACAGCGATTCTCTCGGGTTGATGTCTGATAGGTCAGCTCCCGTGCTCCTTTACCGCCCGCTATCTCACCTGCGCTGAGAGCAAGACATGCTCACAAAAGGATCGGCCTCGGACCCTCGGTTGTCCCTTCTGGCTTTTCGCCCATTTCAGTACGTCGGCTTTAACAAGATCACGAACGCACTGAGTCGTGCAATCGAGGGCCTCGGTGACCTGTTCGACTTTCAGCTCTCTTTTGGCGTTTCGAAAAAGCTGAGCGCTTAGCCACTTTTCGAATTCGTGCCGTTGGATAAATAAGCTTTTGATCCCGTTGGCTTTCGAGAATCCTCCGGAGACTTGACGGAGTATGACGTCATTGGCGAGCTGCCCAAAGGTGGTCAAATGTTTCTTGAACGCTGGGTTTTCCGAGAGAACTTCAATCGAATTCTCGGGCTTTGGAAGCGCACGGATAACCCCGCGAAACTGCCTGAGATCGAATCTTCGGCTACGAGAGAAGCGCACATTCTTGTGAGCATTTAAGGCGTCTCCTCTAAAAAATTCCTGCGCAGACTCCATGGTCATGCCGGTAATTTCTGCGAACGACTGAACAGTGACGTGGTACCGATAGCCAGAGCCTCCTTTCGACACTATTTCCCGGTCTCGCCTCGATTGAGAGATGTACTCAGTGACTTCCGGAAAATCAAGCTTTAGTGCAGGAGTCTCAGTGCCACGCGGATCTTTCTCATGAGTGCCTCGCCACTTCTGCTCCAGGTGCACTCTGAACAGATTGCAGGGTGCTTCCACAAAGTCCTTGCCCAGAAAGCTGACACCTTTTCTTTTTTGATGGCACTGTTCGCGCCAAGAGGCAGTCACCTCTGGGCTCTCCAAGAGCTGGTACGCCAGACTTACAAATTCAGAATGCTCGGTAAGACTGGGGCAATGTTTAACGGGCTCGTGAATCAGGTCGAATGGTCGCATTGCGACACTGATCGCCAGGCAAATGTCTCCCAAACGTGATGAGTCTATCTCACTGAATTCATCCGTCATTTCTTCCCAGATCTGACGTTCTGTCCCGGTGATCTTCGATGCACGGCTGAGCTGAATATCACTCCAGTTTTTGTCGCAGTGAGGACAACCAATCAGCAAACTACCGCTCCAATTGAGCTTCTTGTGGCAGCTAGGGCATTCTGAAACCAACAAACACTCGTGCTTCGGACAATGGGCTGTTACCGCCAGCCCCCACCGCCAATCAATATAACCTTGCTCCGAAACACAGCTAGGACAAATGCGGGGAAATCCCAGCCGTAGATCGGAAATCATCCGATGCTCTGATCGTAACCATGGAAGCTGGTCTCGTGCTTTGAATCGGACTCGCTGACTCTCCATGGGCCTCTCAAGCCTGCGTTCAAGCGACGAGAAAGTTGTCCTGGATGGAGCTTCGAGCCACCCAGAAACTCCGGACGCGGCCGTAGGCTGTGTGCCCAGGCAGTCTAGGATTTCTCTCGGCGTGAAGATGCAGTTGAGCTTGCCAATGCGTAGCAGGAAGCCATTGAACGATTCGTCAGGATAAGGTTCTGGCCGCACAGCGAGTCGTTTCATCAGTGGATATCCCAACTCTTCCGGTCTTCACTCGCCGCCTTTTTCTGCGCTTCTCGAGCACGCTCCAAGACTTTTTCGTAGGGCGCGCGAAACGGGTTAAAGGTTTTGAGATCTGGGTTCATTGACGTTTTGCTGAACCCCTCAGCCAGATGTTTCTGAGTGATCATTCTTCCTTCATCTGCGCTCTCAAGCGCGACTTTTATGAGCCCAGCGATTAATCGCGGGATCCCTTTTGTCGCCACGAAAACGCGCACCATCATTTCTTTGTTGGCCAAAGGAATGAACTCAACGCCCTGGCGCTCAAGAAAACCCGTGCACGCTCTCAGATAGGAACCGAACGCTTTGAGAGTCTCTTCTGAGTCGATTTGAAACGGTGTGAGACGTGTCTGTCGTTGGGCGAATCGCTGGTACAGTTCGTCATAGTGCGCTATGGATCTGTAGCCTGCGGGTGTGCCGGCCATAACCACGGCTAGCTTGTGCTTATCCATCATCAATTTGATGTGATTAACCACACCTCTGGTGTTGGACTTGGCTTGCTCGCGCAGAAAGTGCTGAAACTCATCGAAAATGAGCAGCTCAACTCCTCGCTCGCGGATAAATTCATTGAGCTTCTGTTTGAGTTCACCAACAGTTCCCTTGATCGATCCCTCGTAGCTCGACGCCAAAAGAATTTCTTGGATCAGCGTCTTGAGAGTTGGCTCTGCGGGCACTGAGACAAGAATGATTGGCTCTTTCGAGCGAGTAGGACTCTCCAAATCATCTCTTCCGGAGAGATGATGCCTAATGTAGGAGGCCAGGATCGAGGATTTCCCCAGTCCCGGAATACCCATCAACAACATGCCAACACCCTCCACGCCAGACATTGCATGAGTTCGCTGAATGTCATCAATGGCCTGTTTGAAGCGATCGTGTCGTGTCCGCCAATCCGCAAAAGCGACCGTCGCAGACTTCGGTCTTTGCCCGTTCCTGTCATCAGCATTAATCATCTTCGTACTCTCCATCTGTACCGTATTCTTCAGCTCTGGGTTCAAGTGGTTCGGTCGACATCAAATGCTTCGTGTTACCCGGGATGTGGGTGTCATGATCTTCTTCCATGATTCTCATGAGTTCCGCATGGATGGCATTGGTGGGGGCACGTTGGGTGCGTCGGGAGCTACTAGCTACACGCACTTTCTCGTCGTGCGCTTCATTGGCATTAGTGAAAGTTTGACTTGACCTAGCCTTACGCTTGCCTGTGAAGCCTTTATTGGCGTAGGTGCTTCCCTGCTGCACTTTCAACTCGGCGAGCGTAGTGCCTGGCTTGATGTTTGGGTCCGAGACAAAAGCCTGAAATATCTCGTCGGTAATGGGATCCACGACGTTGACCGAATGAACGTCGTTGTGCGTGTACTCCACTTGGACCTCGGCTGGCCGACCCATTCTTCGAAGTGTCATGCCGAGGTGCTTAAGCCTGTCTTCATCGTCGTTATAGCGAAGCTTATGGAGCTGAATTCCCTGGTGAGCGTGCTCGCCAGAGATCTTACAGATTCTAGTTTCACCCATGGTGAATTTGATTCGCTCGAAGTTGGCAGGCAATTGGGGTGGAAGCTCAAGTGCCCGCTTCTCCCAGACTTCGTGAGGCGTTTTACCGTTCAGACCTTGATGGGGAGTTTGGTGATATTCATCAATGACCCATTCGTAGAGCGCAGTGCGAAACTCCTGCAACGTCATTGATGCTTTCTCCTGGATCGTTGCATCCAGGTTGGGACGATCCGTATGTTTCCCGCAGTAGCCTCGCAGTGTCTGCGCAAAGCGGGTGCGAAGCGTCAGAAAGAATCGTTCGATGAACGGCTTGTGCCATCCTGCATAGGTCTGCACGATCTGAGATTGGGACCCCGCGTCGAGCAGGAAAGATTGGGTCTGGACGCTGACATAACCAGGACCCCCGTCGCTCACGAACGTCTCTGGCGTGCCATACATCACCCAGTCGTTTTGAACGCTATCGGGAAGGATGTCAGGCGACTTCGGGCAAATTGCGTGTTTGTAGCTGTCAATCACTGAGCCGGAGGATTCGCCCCTGCCGACTTGGGCAATCAGACCTAGGATCGACCGAGAGTAAACGTCGATGACAGCAAACAGCGTCACAGGACCAAGGTATCGACCTTCTTCATCAGTAACGCCGATCGCCAGATTCATCGCATCGGCTTCTACGCGCTCCAGAATCCGTTCGGTCTGGAATTTCTTCTTGGCATTGCGCCTAGCTGCCTTTGCGGCGCGCCGACCTTCTCGTCTTTCGATGAATTCGATCGGGTCGCACGCTTGCGTGGCCCACTTGCGGAAAACCTCTCGACAGGGTCGATTAACCTTATTTCCAAACTTGGCCTCAAACACTTCGGTAAAGCAGTCATAGGCATACTGAAGCGTCGGGTTTCCGAGCTGGAGGTAATAGTCGTCAATGACTTCCAGCGCCAAATCCTGGATATCTTGAGAGAAGGAGGATTTGCGACAACGCTTCTTCGTCCCTAGCGTAGAGGCGATGCCGTGAGAGTGGTCGTGCGATTGTTTTGCCCACCGCCCAAGAGTTGCGGGAGAGATCGGATTCGGGTCGTTGATCTCACGAGCCACCCTTGCCACGACCTGTCGTCGAATTTTAACCCCGCCAACACCATTTTTTTCCGTATGCCGCTGCAATTCCTTGAGATAGGCAGAACGTCGCTTAAGTTCATCAAGGTCTGCAATCGATAGGTCGAGAGCCTTGGGCGCAGCGGCCTGCCTCTTCGGAATAAGGTGAAGGCTCTTCCCGAACTCAGATTCAATCTCTCTGCGAGATTTGATGATGGTTGGCTGTCTTTCGTCGTCGAAGGTAAGAGCGACAGTTGAGTTTGGCAGTGTTGTCAGAGTCGCGTGTAAGTTGCAAAAAGACACACGGTTTCCGGTCACGGCGATGGTATTAAACATAGTTAGATCCTTTCAAAATGTTTGGAGGTGAGGGGGTGACCAGGTGAAGTCCAGTTGGGACCAGGGCTTCGTCAGATCGCACTGCAAGAGTTGGTGTGCGACGGCGCGACGAATGAACGAATGATCGATGGTGAGATCGTCAAGCAGTCGGCGAAACTCTGTCATCGAGCCGGAACGCTTGTCGGTTTCGTTGAGGAGCGTTTCGAATTCATCAATCGGCGAGGGCAAATCCAGTACCGGGCTCAAAAACCGGAGATTCTGAGCGCGGTGCCCTGGGCGAATGTCATCTTCTGTCAACACACGAAAAATTTGGCCTCGATTCCAAAAAAAGCGGGTAAGCTTCTCGGCTTTGAGGCGAAATTCTGGTTTGTTCGCTGCGTTTCGGGTTTTCACCTCATCGACGTATTCGATCCCATGGTCAACGACGAGGAAATCTGGGGTGTAGCGCCTTGGTCGACCCGCGAGTTCAAACTGGATCGAAAAGGGCTGGCTTTCGACAGACTCGGCGGTTTTCTCGAACCGGATCAGATTCAGGTAGTCGAGCTCGAGAGTGCTTTCGACCGCAAACACTCGACCGTAGTGGACTGAGTAGGAGAGGTAAGAAGACCGAATCGGTGATTGTTTGACGAGTTCACGTTGCTGCATTGGTTACTCCAGTTTTGTTTGTTCGGATATCAATCCATAGTTAAAAACAGAGCTATCGCAAGATCATAAGCTGCTGTTTTTATTGGTATTTAATTTAGGTTATGGAATGTTGATACCCACCTGTTCAAAGGTAAGTAACTAAACAGCGGAGCAAAACCGGACAAAAAAATTGAAAAAATCCAAAAAGTTTTGCTGAAAAGCTAAAAATTAAAGTTTGTTAATAATTTGAAAATGCATACAAATAGGAAGGGTGCATGGACTACTCCACGAGCAATGTGACAACTGAAGAGATAGGACGTATTGCGACGCACGAAGATGTGAAGAGCAGAGCGCTCTCAGTCGTTAAGAAAAAGCTGGGTCGTTTTCTTGGGAAAGCCGAAGGCTCTGAAGTGCACCAGGTTGCAGAAGATGCCTTGAACGAAGTCACCTTGCGGCTACTTAATGCGATCGATGGGGGAACGACCTCTTTGAGAATTGAAGAAAAAGCGGCTGAGGAAATTGGTGATCGGACAGGTGTTATGGGTCACCCGGTTGCTCGTTACCTTATGATAGGAGTAGTGAATTACTGCAATACGCGGCTCAAAAGGTGGTCACTGAAAAATGAAAAAGGCGGCACCGGTGCTAGGGCGAGGTACGTCATTGATTCGGAACTAGCGGACGACTCCGATTATTGGGATCAACACCTGAGTCACAGTGAAAGCTTGACCTCTCTGGACGAAGAGCGTGTCGATTCATTGCTTTCAGCCAAGGGTCTGTCGGGAGAGGACATCATCTTGATCAAGCGAAAGCTCGCGGGTTGGACTTTCGTAGACCTGGCGGCGCAACACGGTGGCACTGCGGACAAGTATCGCCGGCGGATTGAGCGGGCGTTGGATAAAGCTGGTATCGATGCCGACTTGCTTCAATAGAGAGGGCTGAGCCGCTGCGAGCGGTTCTGAAGTAAGCTATCTCGGCAAATGACGCGAAACCAAGAGCATTTGGCCAAGCAAGGGGACTTCGCATAGGCACTATTGGCCCTGTGCGTCGAGATGCTGATGAACATCCTCTATTCGACCGACGAGCATGACGTCTAGAGGAGTTTTGTCTCCGAAATGAGTATTGGGGCTATGCACCCACGCAACTGCTTGCTCATTGTCTGGAAAAAGGGTGTGAAGCGCGCTATGGATACGGAGCAAGAACGAGACAGTCCTCATTTCGTCAACCGTCATTCGTGGGCCTTCCTCTCCCCTCTGCCATGCATCAAAAACACTGCGTTCCGGAGATCCAATGAGGGTGTGGGCATCAGCGATACTTAACTGAAGCTCTCTAACGATATCGAAGTAAGCTTGGGCAGCGACTGCGTGAAAACGCTCATCGGTGTAACCCGCGATCTCACTCAAAGACTTGTGGAATTCATCCATGTTGTGCCAAGAGGACCAAAGGAGTTTATGGGCAATATAGAACGGATTCTTCACTCTGTCTTCGTGGGCACGGGAGCTAAAGGTAACTGTTAATTTTGTAAAAAGTGGCAGGTGTTTGGCACGCATACTGGGGTAAGTTCGGGCTGACAGCGTGTACGAAGCGCACTATCCTAGCTCTCATTTACTCATTTAATGCAGGGAGCTCTACGTGAGTCAGCCAGCCGAAACCTTTGGACTTGAACAGATCGTTCTTCACCACTCATACATAAAAATGGCTGGCAAAACGGTCAGAATACCTTGTCGCGAACGAACGCATTTGTCCGGTGACAACGGCGCCGGCAAAACCACTATCCTGTCGCTGATCCCGGTGTTTTATGGGGAGGAGCCGGAGCGTCTTGTATCTAAGGCGGGTAACAAGGTTTCCTTCCTCGAGTTTTACCTTCCTTCACCGCAATCGATGATCGTATTCGAGTATACCCAGCAGGAAGGCTTCTGCTGTGCAGTGCTCTACCGGCACCGTTCCAACAAGCTTTGTTATAGGTTTCTGCGAGGTTCCGTTGATGACACCGTATTCTCCGAGAGCATATCGGACAGGCTCCGGGAGGGGGCGTCAGCGCAAGAGGTCATCGACCTGCTCAAAGACCGAAATGTTCGAGTTTCTCGACAAATCCTGACTATCCAGGATTATCGGGCCATCATTCAGCGAGATCCTGATCTGATCCGTCGAAAGGGTGCAGACAGTCGATCCCTGAAGGCTGAGGCTGGAGAGTTCGGTCTGGGCGGCCCGGAAACCCAGATGAGGTTCATCCACAAGTTGGCTCACGTTGTCCTCAACAAGAACAACCTGATGGGCAACTTCAAAACCATGATCTGCGAGACGATGTTTCAGGACATCCACCTCAATTCTGCCCCCATGCCGCTGGACGCGGAAAGCCTTGTCTCTGAAATTCGAAGCCTTAAAGCCTTCGCCCGGGAGACTGACCGGATCCGTCAGTGCCTCATTCAAAACAATGAACGCTTGGCGTTGATGGATGAGGTGCTTCAGGTGAAGTTGGATATGCAGGCAACGCTGATCCGGGATCGAGACCGTCTGGAGCTGAAGGACGCGGAGTTGCGCTCGCTCAACGAGAGGATCGAAGAGCGGGAGACCGAATTCCGGGACCAGCAGAATGAGCGCATTCGAAAAATCGGCGAAGCCCAGAGCAACATGGAGCAGCTGGAAAAAAGGCTCAACCAGCTTCAAGAGAAGTACAACGAGTACCAGAACGCCGAACTCCCTCAACAGGTAGAGGCTCTGAAGACGCTGCCGGACGTCGAGAAAAGCCTTGCCGAAACGAAACGCTATTACGACATGATCACCAGCCAGATCGAGGAGTACGAGCGCAAGTATCAGGGGGATGTTGCCAAGCTGAAAAGCGATCATGCCGAGTGGTTGGCAAAGCTGAACGGCGAAATCTCGAAGAAAAACTCCGAGCATGGGAAAACAGAAACCAAAAAAGCCGAGGCGTTCGGTCAGATTGAGCGCGACAAGAACGAAGAGGTTCTGGAAACCACTCAAACCCGGCAAGCGGGTCGCGAGAAACTGCTCGGCGACAAGTCCAAGCTTGAAGGCCGTATAGAAAACATCGGGTACCTAGAGACTGAACAGAAGTTGATTGACGACGCCTCAGCTGAAATCGAACAATCGGATGCAGAACATCAGTCCGCAGTTGATCGCCAGACTGAGACCGATGAAGCCGAGCGAAAAGCACGGATTGACCACGACGCTGCGCTGACCAAGCACTCTCAGGCAAAGACCCGTCTCGAAGAGAGGACCCGGGCTCGCGATAAGCTGGTTGAATCCCTGAATCCAGAGCCGGGCACCTGGTTGGCAGAGCTTCGCAGTCAGGATCCGGACTGGGGTAGCCGGCTAGGCCGCATCATCGACCCTGATTTGTTGCAGCGCAAAGACCTAAACCCGAAATTGGCCGAGGACCTAGCCAGCTCGGATCTGGTCATGGGGTGGAGTCTGGAACTAGATGCCATCGATATTCCGGCCTTCGCGGACAGCGAAAGCCGGATCCGTGAGCGAATCGATAGAGCAAACCAAGCCATTACGGTTGCATTCGACCAGCTGGGTGAGGCAGAGCAGGCTCTGAAAAAAGCGGATCACCTTCATACCCAATGTCGGAATCACAACGATGACGCCAAAGTTCAGGTTCGTCAGAAAGATCAGTTACTCTCAACAAAACGTCGCCAGCTTAAAGAATTGAAGCACGACATTAAGAATTCACTTGAGAAGCGGAAAAAACGTATCGAGAACGATCTGGCAGAAATCGAGGGTCAGATTGAACGCTATAACGAAGAGACGGAGAACCTGCTTCGGGGTATTGAGGAAAGATTCAGCGAAGCTTACCTTGAGTCCAAAAACCTCTGGGATGAACAGCTCCACAGTATCGAAGAACAAATAAAGGGACTTCGGGAGCGAGCCAGAGGGGGCGAAGAGAAGCACAAGGACGATCTAAAGAAACGGCACAAAACCTTTCTGGAGGTTGTCTCGGAGGAGGGGCTGGATGCTGAGGAGGTCAGCCGCACCAAGAAGGCCGTTGATCAGTATGAAACGCGCATCAAGGAACTTAACGACTCTAAGTCCACCGTTGAAGAGTATGAGCGCTGGGTGGCCCAGGAGTGGAGCCAGCTGGAATCGCTAAACACTCGGTTTACAGAGGCCAAGGGCCTGTATGATCGCCGTGTCGTAGAAGACAAGGACAAAGACGCGGCGTTCAAAGCGACCATGAAGGAGTGGCGCGACAAGCACAAATCGCTCGATCAGGAAATTGACGCAATCAATACGGCCCTGAAGAACGCCGTCACTATCATGGACAAGATCCCGGAGACGGGCCGAGGCATTGAAGGTCGGGAGGGCGACCTTAAAGCCCTGACTTCAACCCTGCAAGAGCATTTCAGCAAGCTGGTTGATCTCAAGCGATCGGTCATGGCGTCTTATCGCAGCGCCCAGCGGGTGCTCCAGAATTACCACGGGACCCAGATTCACAAAACTTGGGACGAGATCATGCAGCACCGTCAGGCCATGATGCCCAGTGATGAGGATTTCGATCCGGAAGCCCAAGCTTTGCGTCACGTTGAAGGTTTGAGGATTCTGCTGGACAGTAACCTTCCACAGCTCGAATCAGCGGCCCGCGAGCACTTTGCCAACGAAGCCGGGAAGCTCGTTGCCTACTTCGAAGGCTTGCAGAACCTGCACCGCAAGGTGAAGCAGGTAGGCGCTGTGCTGGATCGGCACATCAACACCAATCAGAAGATCGAATCCCTGGAAAACATCCGGATTGTTTTGACGCCAAAGATCCAGGACGAGATCAGCTGGGCGCCACTGAAGAACTTTTCCGAATCCTGGAAGGATTGGGCCCCGGTGAATCAGCGGGAACTGCCGAACGACGAAATTCTTGGGGGCTTCCAGTTGGTTCAGAACGACCTGCGTGAAGCGAAGATTGATACTGACATCCGCTCCATGGTGGATCTATACATTGCCCTGACCGAGGACGGCCGTGAGGGTTATATTCGTTCCGAGGTGGATTTCGAAGAAAGCAGCTCCCGGGGCCTAAGTTACCTGGCCATCATGGTCATCTTTATGGGGGTTACCCGGTTCCTCTGTCCGGACGAACGGGTTCGCATAATTTGGCCGGTGGATGAACTGGCAACCCTGAGCAACAACAACGTGCCCAAACTCGCTGCCATGTTGGAGGAGGCTAACCTCACGATGATGTCAGCCTGTCCCGACATGAACCGGGCCCTCAGCCGGTTCTTCGACAACAAACTCTATCTTCAGAAGGGCAAGATCATCGAGTTCACTGATGATGAGACCATGGCCATGAACGCCCAAAAGCGCAGCGAACTGAAGCAGAAATTGGCGATGCCGGAGGAGATCCACAGTGTCCAGTAACCCAACCTTTGAGTCGGCCTATGCTCTACTGATGAGCGGTGAAATTATCTGTGAGCACCGCTTCCCTCAGGAGTTCAACCTGCTACGTATGGAAGACCAGGTGCAGCGCATGGACTTCATGTTGGCGCCATTGAATCGGCGCATCCGAACCACTCAGGATAACGCCTCTTACATGATGGCTTACATCGATCCCAGCGCCGGTAGTGCCAGATCGAACATCCGGTCTCAGTTCTCGAAGGTCATTAATCAGCTCGAGCCACTGGTAAAGTGGCTGCGTCTGGTAATGGATGTCTCTGGCTCTGAACGCCCGATTGTCCCCGGAGAGGTCATCTCTGAGTCCAAGATGCAGACCCACATTGAGCAGGTGCCGGCACTGGAAGCCAAACTCGAATCTCTGGTGAAGAGCGGGCTTTTCAGCTCCCGGCAGTCGGACAGCAAGGGTCGCCTATCCTACGTCATGGGGAAGCTGGTCGACGAAGGCTTTCTGACCCGCCTCGGGTCAGCTGGCAGCCAGTATCGGGCAACGGGAAAGTGGAGCTGGCTCTACGACACTATGAGCTTTATAAGCGTCCATGAGGACCTGCCTGAGCCAGAGCAGCGGGACGGTCAGATGGAGTTTCTAGAGTGAGCAAGGGCAAGACGGGCAGTGCCAAATCGGCTCTGAAAGCCCTCGGCAGCTATAGCGAAGAAATTCTTAAGGCCTTTCTTCAGGGTAGTGGCCGGATTGAGGATGTTCCAGAAAACGATGCCCTGATACAGGTGTTGCGAAAACACCGAATGATTTGGCGCTTAGATGATGCCGACAGTTACCAGATCCGAAATGTCGTTACGAGGCTGTTGGATCACATCACGGAAAGTCACCGGCGACACTCCGCCCATGAGCACATCGCCGGTCAATGGGTGTATCTCCAGGACAGGTTCGAGGCGTACCGGATTGCCATCAGTAACGGTCTCGTCGAGGATCGGCGAAACTTGGAAGACGAAATCCCCGAGCGGATTTTGGAACTCATTGAAGACATTCGTCAGGCGGCCACTGGCTTTAACCAATATGTCACTAGCGAATTCGCCTATATCAACAACCTGGACTTACGAATACGAGAAAACGATCGGGTCCTTCGTCGAGCCCATGCGTTAAACGTGCTCTTTGATAGCTTCTCTATTACTGAGATGGCGGAACTCAGTATCGGAGAGCCCTTTCTTGAAAAGCTGCTTCAGAAGCATCTGCCTGGTGCCTTGGAGAAAAGTCGAAAGGATTTGGGGCACGCACTATTCCAGCTACGGAAATTGTTGAGCCGTTTGCAGGAAGAGCAAAAAATGGTGAGGCTTCTCAGCACATTTGAAGCTGTATATGCCAATAATCCGGGATTTATGCCAACCATTGAGGACGTCGATTTTTCACGGTGTCCGGATAGCATCAACGCAGCCTCCCCTTTTGTGATTGGTGGTTATGCCGACCTTCTTGACCCAGATGGTGAGAACGTTCTGTCAGAGCTGGCCAATGGGCTGCGCAAGGATAAGAGCGAAGACCGGGCGCCGGATTCACCCCGGGTACCCATTGAAATGAGTCAGGAGCCGGATCGGGAGGTTATGCAACCTGATCCGATACAGGAGGCCATCGGTCAGTTGATCATCATGGTGACTGAAGAGGGCATGTCGGTGGGTGCTAAACACGCCCGTAAGGTCATGGATCTGGATATCGACCTGCCGTCCTGGTTACAAATGATAAGCACCGATGTCAGTGCGCTGCCAGAAGAGCTTAGGCGGGCCATCATAATGGAGTACCGAGGTGTGCATGATGAGCGGTATCCGGACAACATGTACGTCAACGATGTCATCTTGAGGCCTGTACATGCGTCGTGAACTGGAGGCAATCCATAAGTTCTTGAGCTCGCGCCGGCAGGATGTGGCTGATAACTCCCTGTGGCGTCGGGTAACAGAGCTGACAGAAACAGGGAAAACCGTCGGCAAGCGGATTGAGTTTACGGCCCGAGATCTGGAACGGCTTAGGCAGTTTGTGATCCGGGAAGCCGGTGTAGATCCTACTTTGGATGGGCTGCCCCGGGACCGGGCAACACAGGCCGATCGCACCAGCGATGAAAAATTGGCCCTCGGTGGCGTCTTTGAAACAATGGTCACGTTCACCCGCCCCGCCGGCGGGTTTATCCCGGTGAGTGGAAACCCGTTTGTGCCCTGCGGTGCCTTTCTCAGTATACCGGCCCAAAATTTGTTGGATCGACTCGACGTCGCAGAAACCGTGGTCGTCGTTGAAAATGGGCAGACGCTAATCGATGCCGGTCGAATCCGATGGCCTGAGGACATGAGCAACCCCGTTGTTATCTACAAGGGCCATGGATCTTCACAGAAGGCCCTTGTTAGCTGGCTTAGGACGCTGCCCCGAGAGCAGGTCGTCGCCTATTTTGATTTCGACCCCGCTGGTATGATGATGGCTAGTCGTTATCCGGCCGGCGCATGTTTGATACCGAAAAGCTGGCAAGCACTCCGTGAAAGCGAGTCCGGCAATAAGTTGAGGGAATTTCATCTACAATCTGCATCGGCGAAACAACTAGAATTCGCCGATAACTTGCCTGCCTGCATTCGAAATCACATCCTTCAAAACAGACTCTCTCTCACCCAAGAGTACCTGACCGCGAAAGGCTTCGAACTGACTCTTTGCCCGATCACGCAGGGTTGAGTTTGCTGCGTCGGGAGTTGATCAACAATGCCGTATGGTAACTGTGGTTTGTGCTGTTGAGGGTTCAATTTCGCGCGGCCCAGGTCACGTAGCCGGGTGTTGGAGTTGATGTTCCCTTACGGTCACTCAAACCGTTGCTCCCGTTTCTCATCCTCCCGCTGTTCACGTTCTCTTTCGGACTCGATCAACTTAGCCAGTTTCGCGGAAACTGATATAGCAGCCTGAGAGATTTCGGGGCGCTCGTGTTGGACCAACCCACCAATGGCATCCGCTCGAGGTTGCATCACGTTGGCTCGGCTACCAGACCAAGATGATGGAGTAACACGCTCGGCGAATGCCTCCAGAACTGCGTCTGGCCTAGGAGAGGCCTCCAGGAACCTGATCGCTGATTCCGAAATGGTAACCACGCCCTCCTCACCGTCATTCGTTGACCAAAGATTGATACCCGCCCCTATAGATGCCCAGACGCTGTTATCGTTTTTAGTACGGCACCATTCAATCAAAACATCCACATCGGTTTGGGTAAGAGGTGACTGGCGCAAGCCTCCATCTTGAAGAAAGAATAGTCGTCGATGTTGTTGTGTTTCGGTGCCCTCGAAGAGGCGATTGAGAAGCGCCTCTGGCATCAATGCGATAGTCGTCGCGATAGCACTTTCGAATGCATGAATGCAGCCATAGTGCTCATCAATGACCGCAACGATAGTGTCCAACCATTCCAGTTTTTCGGCCTCAATCCCGTCAAAGCGCAACGCAGAGCTGACGACGCGCTCCATGTTGTAGTCCATGGATCCGCCAGCGTCACGGTGATCTCCTTGGAGTCTCTGAATCGCTGCTTTCAAACCGACCCGTCTAAGGGCCGATCCGAGCGTATCAGCCGCTCCCTTGCTGTCTGGTAGCTTCATGCTCAAGGCCTCCAAGACCACGTCATCACCGTTCGGTTGACATAGTAGTCGCTGAGCAAGATCAAGAACACGGCTTTCGGGCAAGTGAGCATACTCGTCCCGCCAGATGATTGGGCCATACATTCGCGGGTAAACAACAGGATCATCGAGAAGCGCCACACAGCGATCCAAGTCTGTTTCTGTGAACTTCCACCGGGGATGCAATCCGACCAATACGTTTCTAAGCTGAGAATGCTGCGCGCACTGGTCAAGCAGCTCCTGTGCTAGTGCTGGTTCATCAGAGTGAACTTGTTCGATGAAGCCGGCAAAGACCGCAAAGTCCTTGCCGCTTTCGGTCTGCTGCTCCAGTTGATTGAGGAGTTGCTGCCAACCAGCTCGCAGGTCATGGCATCCCTTCGCTAACCCCATCCCGAATGTGGTGCGATAGGGCATCCCATCGCTGGAGAACAGATTGGGACCTAACTCGTCGAGCTCATAGTCTGATGCTGCGAAGTCTTCCCCTAATTGGAGTGCCTTGGCGTCAAGTCGCTTCCTAGATTCGCGATACTTTTTGGTGTCCTGATGATCAAAGTCGGCGTCTAGCGCCCAGTACTCGTGCCCCTTGCCGAGCACATATGTCATTATTGTCGGAACCAAGTCAACGGGTTCCAGCTCTCTCTCCAATGCAGCGAGGTTATCTGGCAGCGGCTCGAAATCACCCTTGCCTTTGCGCTTGGTGTGGTCAAAGTAGATCGTCGATCGGACGGCTTTCCAGCCCTCGACCCAAGGGTAATGGGAATTTAGCTTTCTAGCAGAATCGACGAGTTTGCCCCTGATCGCTTTGTGGTGCCATATCCCTCGAAACACGTTTGCGAGGGTCTGCCGTGCGGGTCCTTCAAGATCGGGATCGCCAGAGGTTCCTAGTTGTGCCGCAATGTCGATAAAGGCACTGAGCCACTCCACAAGTTCATCGTGGTTGGGGTGGAAACCAAAGTCTCTCGGGCGTGCACCAAACTCGTTCACCCCATATCCTGTCCAAGGCGGCCCACTCAAGGCAGTCGAAAGCATTTGGAAGCCCAGCGACCTGCGTCCAGCCAAGTCTGACGAGAGGCATTCGTTCATGACCGCTATACGCTGATCCAGAGAGGCATGTGTGCGAGACAGGTACGCTTGGAAAAGCTGCGTGATCTTGTCCCGAACCGCGTCATAATTGTTGTTCTCATCTTCATAGTCTGCCACTCGTATAAGCAGCCGTACGCAACGATCGAATGCGCTAGCTTCGTATGCCAGCAGCTGCAAAAGCCTGAGAATGGTTGTCCGCTGTAGATCGCCCGGTTTCATACCCTCGAAGTCAGGCGCTCTAAGTTCTGTTTCAATCCTATTGAGCAGTACTTCAGGCGAAACTGGGCTGATATAGTCCAGCATTCGTCCTGCCATACCGTCTAGCTCTAATATCCCCCCCAGCAGCCCATTTGGCTGGAGCCAAGCCTCGACGATTTCTTTCGCAACGGGGTGATCGTGCAATAGCCCCAGCCTGTGTGCGAACGACATTAATAAGCGTTCACGGCCGGTGGCTTCAAAGGTCGCCCTGAGTTGATCAACAGGGATGCTTTCCAGTGCCGATGCTGCCAGCTTGTTTGCAATGGCATGGGGCAGGATGGCTCGCCAGTGCCCCCTCTTCTGCACAACATGGCGGTCCAACAGAATTTTGACGGATCGAAACAATTGAAGCTGGGAATACCCCGAGATCGAACCCAGTACTTCCAATTCGTTGTAACCATCCTTAAGGGTTGAGACCGAGAACGAATATACCAGAGACAGTATTTCAGCCTGTTCCCGAAGATTTGCGTCCGGATGATTACGCTGCTCAAACAAACGGTTAAACAACTGCGTGTCTGAAAGCTGAGCTAATCCCTCACCTTGCTCAACTCTCTCTGCAATTGCCAGAGATACCCTGGCATTCCCGTCAGCAAACTCTGCTATCCGGCGGGCGTTGATCTGACCGATATCGGGAAAGCGCCGGATCAGAAGTTGCTCAGCCACATCCGGTCCGACTGCCTCAATGTGGATTACCTCGGTTGTCTGAGGCTTGTCGTCCCTGATGTCGTACTCAACGGTAATGAGGCTCACATCGCTGGTTGCGGCTGATACTTTGCTGGCCAGTGAAGAGTGCAATTCTGATGGGCAATTATCGAGAATGATGATGGCACTTCGGCCCTCATTAACTAGCCTGTCCAGAACAGCTGCCGCAGAAGGATCCGGATCAGCACCCGTATCGACGTAGACGGCAATAGTCCTATCGAGAGCGTCTGAACCAATACTCTCATCGAAGAGTGCCTGCACGATCCTCGTCTTCCCGACCCCGGATAAGCCTGTGATACGAACGGCCTTCTTGGTAGATCGAATCAGGTCCCGCATCGGATCGATTGCGTCTTCAATACTTAACTTCTGACCCTGTTCTGATGGTAATGTGACCGTCACGCCAGGAGCACAAATCAGGTTGTCAACGACATCATGTGGTGGATTGCTCCAAGCGCCATAGGGCTGCCAACCGGAGTATCCCTGGCCGAGCTTTCCTTTTGCCCATAGCATGATAGAAGGATGCTGTCGCAACCACTGAAGCAGCTTTGATCGGTCGTAAAAGTTCAGGTGAATATTGCCACTGTCGGGATCATCCTTAACGGCATCCCGCATAGCTTTTAGGCGATCTTTCAGCATGGGAGGGGAACAATCATCACCCAAACTGACGATAATGTAGCTTCCGCCCTTTGCCGCTTGGCTTGAGATTGTCGGTGACAGTTCGCCGTCGGCTGCCATCTCATTAGTGATCGAGGCCTTGGACATCGAATGCTTCTTGGCTTGTAGGATCGTGTCGGCCTTTTCAAGAAAACCGGTGTTCAGCGAACCGACGGGGATCTGAACATGAATATCAATTCCTTCGTCAGGCGCATTTATGGAACCTGACCAACTTACCCATGCGGGGCTATGGCCATGTGCCGCGACTTCCGCCTCGGCTAGGCGAGCAACTAACTCTTCGAGCTGAGTTTCGGTCAGTCGGAGTAGATCATCTTTCTCTATGTCGAAAATTGCCACGCACTCACCTCAGCATACTCCCCAGCGGTTTCGCCCGGAGATAACCATCTAACTCATACAATCTGATGAAGTGTGCCTGTTGGAGTGCTTATTGTGAAAGGTCTTACCTTCAAACACCTTCATGAATGCGTGTTGGTCGACCTGAATGTTCGCTTGAGCGACGTCACCGACCGGCCACTTTCTAGGGGCTGCCTCCGACCTAGTTCCGTTTTCAATCTGACTCATTGAGTCGGGACTTGATGGTGGCGAGAGCTTTAACGAGCTCATAATCATAGTCTGAGTAAGGCGGCAGATACTCTGCAATTGGAACCCACCAATACTCCTCGCCAGGAGCAATAACGGCAGCCTGATCATCCAGCAACAGAGCGTCAGATCGCCCGCAGCGGGCTTTGTCCTTTATTGTGCCGGTGGGATGGAGGACAGCTAGGTCGGGGAACCAAACTGGCGCGACTCCTTCCTCGACCAACAGGTTCCGAATCACATTGACTCGCTCTGAGCTAACCGATGTGTACAACATCAGATCACAGGCTTCTGATACGGCCTCAAGAAACGGGTAGAGACCTGGCCGTGGAATTTGAGAGATTGCATTGCTTATTAGGGTCCCTTCGAGATCTAGGCAAAGAAGCGTTTTCTGTTTTTGTCTATTCATGATTGAAGCCTCATTCTGTGGCGTTTGTCGAGATCATTGGGGTCGAGCTCCGCATCCCTTGCATGCCCCTGTGCCAGGGAACCCAAACTTTTTCCAACTCTCGACTGGCGTATTCCACAATGCTTGCATACACTGAATATTACGTAAAGCACTGAAATAATTAGTAATTTAATTTCCATTATGGAATATCGTGAACGCGTAGAACTTTTTGCGAGCATTGACGACCAGAGAGCCAATACATGAGTACAAAAGCTTCAATTTCCAGCGGCCCGAATTACCACTTGTATTATCAGGAGCTGCTCAGCGCGCAACCAAAGTCAGTTTTTCTAGAACTGAATGATCCAAAGGAGTTTCGAGTCGAAAAAGAGTCTTTCAAAGGTAAATCCTGGGATCTGCTTGTTGTTGAAATTCCATCTGAAAATATGGACAAGATCGCGATCGACTGGATCAAAAAGAGAAAGCTACAAGGTGCGGTCGGGGGACCCGTGGGCCAAGAGTGGGGCAGTCCAGACTGTCCTTGGGAGTAGCGGTGAGACTTGTGTGTATATCCGACACTCACAGGTTGCATGAGAAGATGCTGCCGCTCCCGGACGAGGATGTCCTTGTGCACACGGAAGATTACACCGGATCAGGCTCCCAGCCGAACAAGGACAAAATTCTCATCGCTGGTAATCACGAACACTGTTTTGTTCGCTGCCCCGATTGGTCTCGGGGAAGTGTGTGGGAAAAGCGAAATCACCCACCTCCAAGGGAAAGAGGCAATGATTGGTGGTTTGAAGTGCTATGGCTTTCCCAGGCAGCCGGGCTTCCGGTGGATGAGCTTCAACGCGAAAGAAGGCGAGAGGTGGGGCGCCTAAGGCTTGTCCCGGAGGATACTGACGTGCTTGTGACTCATCCGCTTAAGGATTAGATATCGTGAATAGACCAAAGATTCAACGGAGGCACCGATGAGGATTGTGTATATCGATATGGACGATACTTTGTGCGACTTCAAAGACGCTTTTTTAAACGCCGTAAGGATGAATCCGGCCATCCGGTACCCGCAGTCACAATATCGATTTTTCGCCAATCTCAAACCAATTGAGGGTGCAATCGAAACAGTAAAGGACCTGATTGATTCGGATGAATACGATCCTTTCATCCTCTCTGCCCCAAGTACAAGAAACCCTTTCAGTTATGCTGAAAAACGTGAATGGGTAGAAACCTACCTCGGATACGACTTTTGTGAAAAGTTGATTCTCTCCCCTCATAAGGGGCTTTTGAGGGGAGACTTTTTGATAGACGACAATTCTGAGGGCAAGGGCCAGGATCTTTTCAGGGGGGAACTAATCCAATTTGGCAGTAGCGCTTACCCAGACTGGTCGGCCGTTCGCACTCGTCTCGGGATTTAGGATTAGTCTCCCCAGCCGCCAAACTGCCAATTTGCCATTTAAAGTCGAGCTCTACCCCGCTTCCAATGACGGTATTAAACAAAAGCGGACATTCAAGTTAGCCTCCGCTCAGGGCCGACGAGCAAATCACTTATGCTTCATACAGCCTAATTGATGGAGCAAATCACGGACGCCAGACGATCACATGGAAAGGAAGCTGGGTGCAGGTCAGGGGTTTCAGCTAGCTTTGGGATGCCTGAACCAGTCTAAACTGTGGGGCCGATCTAATCTCAGCGTTCGTTCTTTAATCGAAACCAAAGGGCATAAAGCGCCGGCACAAACAATAGCGTGATCAGAGTGCCGACCGCCACGCCACCGATAAGGACATAAGCCAGCGGCCCCCAGAACAGGTCAAAGGTCAGAGGTACAAACGCCAGAACGGCCGCCAGGGCGGTGAGTACCACGGGGCGGGCACGTTGGACTGCCGCTTCGACAACGGCTTCCCGGGCAGCCATTCCTGCTTTGAAGTTGTCCTGCACCTGCTGCGTCAGAATCATGGTATTTCGCATCAGGATGCCGCCCAGGCCAATCAGCCCCAGCAGCGCGGTAAAGCCAAAGGGTTGATTAAACAGCAGCAAAGCCAGCACAGCCCCAATCAGCCCCAGTGGCGCGGTGGCAAGAACAGTCAATGTGCCGATAAAGGAACGCATCTGAAGCATGATAAAGATCAGCATCAACGCCAACATCACCGGTTGTAATGTCTGGATTGAAGCATTGGCTTTGGCTGATTGTTCCACCGTACCGCCGATTTCAATACGGTAACCCTCCGACAACTGTTCGCGCAGGCCCGTCATCGCACTCCATATCTCCTTGGTGACATCCGGTGGCTGGGCACCTTCTACATCGGCCTGAACGGCCAGGAAGGGGTCACGGTTGTAACGCTTTATGACGGGGTCCTCGTAACGAACCTGCCACTTGCCCAGTTGCTGTACGGAAAGTTTGCGGCCGTCGCGGGTTTTGATCTCAAGATCTTCCGGCATGATCACTTCGCCACGTGCATTACGCGCCACCAGTTGAACGCTCCTTATGCCCTGGCGCAGTTCGGTGACGGCCACTCCGCGGAGTTGGAACTGCAGTTGCCGGGCAACCTCTGCCGGAGTCAGGCCCATCCAACCCAGATTTTCCGGATCCATATCAAGATAGAGAGTGGGCACACGCTCATCCCATTCGAGATGCGGCATGACGATGTTCGGATGCCCGGTCATGAGAGTGCGGATCTGGTGCGCGATCTCTCTGAGTTGATCGGATTCCGGACCCAGCACACGAAAACTGACCGGCCAGACCACCGGGGGACCGTACAGCAAACGCGTCACCCGCACTCGTGCCTCCGGAAATTCACCCGCCGCGATTCTGGTTTCCAGCGCCGAGATGATGCGATCGCGCCCTTTAACGTCCTGCCCAATGGCAATCAACTTGGCAAATGCCGGGTCCGGCTGCTCGGGGTTGGCCGATACGAAGAATCGGGGCGCACCGGCACCGATGTAAGCGGAAAGGCTTTTCACCTCCGGCATGTCCATCAGAATCGCTTCCAGGCGTCTGACACTTTGATCCGTGGTGGCAATAGCGCTCCCCTGCGGAGCGTAGACACTGATCAGAACTTCGGGGCGATCAGAACTGGGAAAAAATTGCTTCTGCACCTGGGTTGCCATCCCGAAAGCACTGATCGCCAGCAAACCCACTGTGATAAAAACGACGGTTTTCCGGTACTGAACACACGCTGTGATCACCCCACGCAACCGCTGATAAAACGCGCTTTGGTAAAGGTCCTGGCCCATATGCCCGGTGTAATCGGGCAAGAGCTTGACGCCCAAATAAGGCGTAAAAGTTACCGCCACCACCCAGGAAATCAACAACGAAAAAGCCAGCACCCAGAAGATGTTGCCGGTGTATTCTCCCACTCCGGACTGGGCAAATCCGATGGGGACAAATCCGGCCACCGTCACCAGCGTACCGAACAGCATGGGCGCGGCGGTTACGCTCCAGGCATGACTGGCTGCCCGTACCCGGTCCCAGCCGCTCTCCATCTTCACGATCATCATTTCAATGGCGATGATCGCATCGTCCACTAACAGACCCAGTGCGATAATCAACGCACCCAGGGTGATGCGGTCCAGGTTTATGCCCGCCATTTTCATCAACAAGAAAGTCAGGCCGAGGGTCACAGGAATCGCAATGCCCACCACCAAACCCGCGCGCAGACCGATCGCCAGTATGCTAACCCCCATCACCACGACCAACGCAACCAGAAACTTGACCTGAAAAAGATCAACCGCCTGAGTGATGGCTTCCGCCTGATCGGTCAGGGTCTGTATTGACATTCCCAGCGGCAGCCTGCCCTGTTCGGTACTGACAAACTCGCGCAGCCGCGCGCCAAATTCCAGGCCATTTTCACCCGCACGCATGACCACACCCAGGAGGATCGCATCCTCACCGTTGGAGCGGACGATGTAGCTCAAAGGATCTTCATACCCTAAACGCACCTCGGCCAGATCAGATACGGTAATAAGCTGGTCGCCGATACGGAGAGGTACTGAGGTGAGGCGCTCAAGGTCAGACAGGTCGATGTTGCTGCGGACATAAACCCGCGGGCCGGCAAGATCAACAAAGCCAAGAGGCTGAAGACGGTTGTTGGCCTCTATCGCCTGCAACACCTCTTCTGCCGACAAACCGAGGTTGTTGAGCCGGTCCTGATCAAATTCGAGATACACCCGCTCAGGACGCTCCGCCAGGAGCTGTGCTTTTTGCAAGCCGGGCAGCCGTTGCAGGCGATCCCGTATCGATTCTGCCTCGCGGGTCAGTTCACGCATTGGCATCCCGGGTGCCGTCAGCGCCAGCAGGGAGAAATACACATCCGCGAAATCATCGTTGACGATGGGGCCGATCACACCCTGGGGGAGGTTGGGTCGCTCATCGAGCATGCGCTTGCGGACTTGATAGAAGAGGTCCGACACTTTTTCACTCGGAGTAGAATCCAGGAATCGGATAACCATGGCGGCCTGCCCGGGCCGAATGGTTGTCTCAATATTATCGAAATACACCACCTCCTGGATTCGCTTTTCCAAACGATCCACGACCTGGTTCTGCAGCACCTCGGGGGTTGCCCCTGGCCAGACGACAGAAACCACCATCGCCCGGACGGTGAACGCAGGGTCTTCCGCCCGACCCAGGGACGAGAACGCGTAGAAACCGGCAACAACGGACAGCAAAAGAAAAAAGAGGGTGACCGAACGCTCGCGCACTGCCAGCGCGGAAAGATTCGGTAAGCTCATTGAACCAGCTCCCGCACTGCCATGCCAGGCGTGAGCAGGTGTGTCCCCAACGCGACGATGGGCGTTCCCGCCTTGATGTCGACCTTGATCTTCGCATACTCCTCACCCAGATCGATCACCTCGACCGCCAGGGGCGTTACCGTGCCGTCGGAAACCAACCAGATCTGCGGCGTTTGCCCTCTCTCATCCAGGGCACCCAGCGGTACGCGATGGCTGGGGGCGGTTTGCTTCTGCGCTAACCGCACACTCACCACCGACCCCAGGGTTAAAGACGAGGGGTAGGGCCCCTCCAGGCTGTATCGGGCACGCCAGCTCCGGCTTGCGGGGTCGGCAGCCCCGGCAATCTCTCTCAAGCTCACAGCAAGCTGTTCGCCATTGGGTAAAGGGACATAACCGCGCATGGACGGGTTACTGCCCTCTGGTAAAAAAACCTCGACTTCCAGCGATTGATCTTCGGCCAGAACGGCAAGGGTTTGTCCGACACCCACAACCTGGCCAGGTTCAACGATGACCTCAGTGACCACGCCTGCATGGGCGGCTTTCAGTTCCGCATACCCCAGGGCATTCTGAGCCTGCTGATTGCGTGCAGAAGCGGTTTGCACCTGGCTGCGCGCCTCACGCTCTGCCAACTCAAGGCGTTGCAGGGTTTGTTCGCTGACAAACTGATGCGCCACAAGTTGCTGCTGGCGCTGGAGTTCATTGGTGGCAATTGCCAGGGCCGCTTTTGCACGCTTAAGATCCACGGCGGCGACCCCTGCGGCTGCCACCAGGTCCCGTGTATCGAGCTTGAACAGTAAGTCGCCTTTTTCCACGCGCTGACCGGCATCGATATAACGATGCTGAATCCGACCGGCGATCTGAAAGGCCTGAGGAACTTCGTGGCGGCCTCGCAGGGTTCCTGAAAATCTCTGCGCTGTTGGGCCGGCGTCCTTTAGTTCAACTGTTTTTACCCAGGGGATAGGGGCGCGGGCATCTGGGGGCGGTTCCGAAGACTGCTGACAACCAGACAGCATGAGCAGCGAGATAAACAGGGTCAGCATACAGCGCATGGCAGGTGTCCCGATTGGCAAAATCCAGATTTGAGTATCAGCTCTCACGGTAGCCGGACAAAACAAGTTGCAGGATGGCATCGCGAACGGTTTCCCTCCGCTCCATAGGCAGAAAATGAGTCGCCTCGCCGAGGACATTTACGTCAGCCTCAGGCAGCAGGATCTGCAGGCGTTTTCGCGCGGCCGGCGAGAAGGTTGACCCGCGTTCCGCCGCCAGCACGATAACCGGGCACCGCAACTGACGAATACCGGGCCAGGGGTTGTGTTCGGTATGGGCAAAAGTGGTGCTCTCCCACTCCGGCGCACACGCCAACTGAACTTGATCTTCCTGCGGTTCGAAGGCGTGCTGGATATAGGCTTCCAGCCATGCTTCGGGCCAGGTCTTGAAGCCACCGCGGCCCCGATAGTTGTCCAACGCAGCAGCGTGCGAGTCGAATACCGGGCGCCGACGTGCGGCTCCGGCGGCCAGTGACAACCGATGTGACTGGCGTAGCAGCTTGGCCAGCCACAACCTCAGGCCCTGCCCCGGATCCATGATTACGGGTTCCGCCAGAATCAGGCCCAGCACTTTGTCTGGCCGTCGGGCAGCGGCCATGATGCTGGTGGTGGCCCCAATGGAGTGGCCGGCAAGCCAGACCGGCTCATCCAGGCTATCCAGCAGAGCGGTCATGTCGCGATAGTAGGTTTCCCAGCCCCGGAATGTCGAAAAGTTCGCCGCACCGGCGCTGGCCCCGTGCCCCCGCATGTCCCAGGCCAGGACATTGACGTCCGTGGCAAGCTCATCAAGGAGGGGGCGGTACAGGCGGCCATGGAAACCCGTTGCATGCGCCCAGTGCAACGTGGGGCGCGCTTTGGATTGCGGCCAGCGCCACAGGGCGATCTCCGCGCCATCCGGCGCCTGGAATTGGTCGCGTTCAGGGTTGTTGTGCTTATTGTCCATGAAGATCTGCTTCTTTGGCCGCCATTGTCGGGAGCAACAACTGAACCTGACCGCTGGCGATCGGCTTGCGCTTATCGCCCTGCCAGCAGGTCACCCGGACCAGGCTGCTCCGCCTGCCTTGCCGGACAATTTCGGCGCTGGCGAACGTCGATCGGGCCTGCGCGGAGCGGAGGTAGTTAATGTGGCTGTCGAGAATGCGTGGGCAACGTTTGTCTGTATCCTGGCGTTGCGCAGCGACCCGCGCGGTAAGCTCCATCAGGGCGCCAAGCACGCCGCCATGGAGAGCAGGTAGCATAAAGTTGCCAATCAGCGCTTCACGACACGGCATATGAACCACTAGACCTACATCGTCGCGTTGAACCTCAAGACCAAGGTGCCGTGCGTAGGGAGTGCGCTCCAGCAGGGCCTGCCAGTCGGAACATTCTTTCCCGCTTTCTTGCCCGCTTTCGGAAGGGCCTGAGATGGGTTGTGCCGAATCGCCAGTCGTACTCATGCGCCCTCCTTTTTTCGTCCACCGGCCTGAAATTGCTGGCCCTGGGTGTTGCGCATGAAGGTGGCGCTTGCCGTCGCTAACAGCTCACTGTCACTCTCGCTGAGGATGTCGCAATGGATGAACGCGACCTCGTCCGTTAAATGACGACAGGTGGCCACCGCTACCAGGGCACGGTCGCCGCTGGCAGGCCGCAGATAATCCATGCGCAGATCCAGCGTGGCAATGGGCATCAGCTCCAGGGCCCCCGCAAATACCGCCAGGCCTCCGGCGGAGTCTGCCAGTGAGTAGAGCACGCTGGTGCAGATTTCTTTTGTATCCTCTTCGGCGAACATCCATGGCTGTGGGGTCAGGCGCATACAGACCTGGCCCTTATCGACAGAGACAACCTGCATACCCAGATCCCTGCCGTGGGGAACCTGTTCGGTGAACTGCCACGCCGTCGTCACAGCGTCACTGTGCTGAGCTCTGTTCGACTCCGTCATCAGATCTGCCCACCCCGGTTTGCATTTCGCGCAGGGGTGGAAGTGGGGGGAAACAGCTGATTTTGATAGGTCATTGCCATGTCAGTTTCTTCCGAATAACATTGTTGCTGGATTTTGGTTGGTTAACCAACCAAATGTCAAGAATCTGTTGTGGCAAATGGCACGCCACCCGTGCGATGGCGCACCACCAATGCAATGAGTCAGGTGGTTGCCGCTCTGATGAACAAATAGCTGGCTTGCTGAGGAGATGTTTAAGCCATGGTTAACAGACAGATGACTCCTGCAAGCAAACTGGGCGACCAGGGCGACGTTTTGTCTAACGCAGCCCGGCTTTTTCGTGAGAAAGGCTTTGAAAGGACGTCGCTCAAGGAGATTGCCGAGGCCTGCAATATGCTGCCCGGAAGTCTGTATTATCGTTACAACAGCAAGGAAGCGCTGCTTGTCGAGCTGATGCGCCGGGGGGTGGACCTGGTTACCGCAGAGGTCGAGTCGGCTTACGCCAGTTCGGATGACCCGGTTGAACGGTTGCGTCTTTGTATCAACGCGCATCTGCGAGCCCTGTTGGTCGATTCGGACGCGGTTTACGTGCTGCTGTTTGAATGGCGAGCGCTGGGCCCGGAGGCCCGCGAGGAAATCATCGAACTGCGTGACCAGTACGAGTCCTTGTGGGCCGATATCCTCGAAACGATGATTGCACAGGGCGTGATCCGGAAGAATGTTGACGGCCGTTTGCTCCGCCTGATCGGCCTTGGGGCGCTCAACTGGGTTGCAACCTGGTTCGACCCGAACGGGGCTCATTCACTCGACGCCATTGGCGACTTGATCTGGCAGATCGCGATGGACGGTGTGATCAATAAAGGGGGGCAGGCATAGGTTCTGGCTTCACAAACGCAAGCAAGTAGCCTCTGTTTATGATCGCTAATCATGCGGATGCACGGTTTGTCATCTGACATTTTGCCTGAACTGCTCAGGCGACTGGTCAAACCAGCGCTTGAAGGCGCGTCTGAAATTGGCAATGTCGTGATAGTTCATCAACGCGGAAATGGCCTCGATTGACAGTTGGCTTTCACGCAAATAGGTCGCTGCCTGCTGGGACAGAATCTCGTCGCGAACTTTCCGAAAACCGCTGCGTTCCTGCTTGAGTTTGCGTGCCAGAGTGCGTTTGCTCATGAACAACGAGGCCGCTGCTTCGTCTTCACTGAGCGTTCCGGGCGGTCGGGACAACATCATCATCTTCAGCTGGGTCTGATAGCTCGGTTGATCCGACTGAAGTTGCACAAGCATCGATTCACACTGTTGCAAGGCCAGACGATAGTTTTCGTGATTGGCGGACGCATTCGGTTCCCGACACAATGACATCGGCAACGTAAGTTTTACCTGATCGCAATCATAGTGAATCTGCCCGGATAAAAAATCGGCATACATTGCCTTATACTTTGGTTCAGGATGAGCGAAGTATATTTCAGCCTCATGCAAAGGGCGACCAATTATAAATTCGCCAAATTCAAAAAGGGCCTTAATCATCGCATCCGACAGGCACTGCTGTATGTCATCGTCCAGCGACTCCTGATAGTCCAGAATACACTCCAGGCGCTCGTTGACTTGCTGCAAATGCAGGTGGATGAAGCTAGCACGCGTGGGCAGAAAAGTATGAATCGCCTGCAGCGCAGTGAGAAAGTCGGGGCTGCTGTAAGCAACGAACCCCATTGCTCCATGGGTTGCCGGTGTCAGTCGCTTGCCGAGCCGCAACCCGAATTCCGGCAGGCCGGACAAGTCCAGTGCGTTGCGCAGAATCCGCATCTGCTGAGCTGCGGTAAGCAGGCTTTCCTCACTCAATAATTGCGCCACACCAAGCCCGGTGCCGAGCAGCAGACGTGGCAGTTGTTTGGCTGTTAAATCAAGCTCACGCGCAATTAGCCGTGAGTAATTCGATGGAATACCTGGACCGGTTTTTTGCAAATCACCCGCCTTCTGCGTCGTCATCATTGATCATCTCCGTCCTGAACGACCACTATTTTGTCTTTAAATGACTCTATGTTGTCAAGAAATGACCTGACAGAAGTATCGCCAGACAGCCAATATCTATCGGTGAATACTACGGGCAGGAGAACAACAATGGGTAAGATTACTTTTATAGAACATGATCAAACTAAACATGTCGCTGAGTTCAAAACTGGTTCCTCGGTAATGCAAATCGCCGTTGACAATCTGATCCCCGGTATTGACGGGGACTGCGGGGGGGAATGTGCCTGTGGCACCTGCCACGTCATCGTCTCGGACGATTGGTTCAGAAAGACAGGTACGCCTGGTGGTGAGGAAGAGCAAATGCTGTCAATGACCCCGGAGCGGGAGAGCACTTCGCGCCTGGGCTGCCAGGTGGTCATTACTGATGAAATGGACGGCATGACCGTGCATTTACCCGAGTTCCAGATGTGAACATAGGAGGACGCATGCCAACACTGTCTAAAACATTTGACGACATTCAATCCCGAGTGATCAATGCTACCTCCAGGGTGGTACCGATGCACAGGCAGATCCAGGGGCTGAAACTGTTAATGAGCGCCAAGAAGAAGGCCTTCGGCCCACGCCGGCCGGTGCCCGAATTTGTTGAATCAGTCATCCCGGACGTTAACACGCTGGCCCTTGAGGACATCGATGTCAGCAATCCATTTTTGTATCGGCAGGATCAGTGGCGCGCCTATTTCAAACGGTTGCGCGATGAGGCTCCGGCGCATTACCAGAAGAACAGCCCCTTCGGCCCCTTTTGGTCGGTGACTCGCTTTGAGGACATCATGTTCGTAGACAAGAGTCACGACCTGTTTTCCGCCGAGCCGCAAATCATATTAGGCGACCCTCCAGAGGGGCTGTCGGTGGAAATGTTCATAGCCATGGATCCGCCAAAACACGATGTGCAGCGCAGCTCGGTTCAAGGCGTGGTGGCACCGAAGAACCTGAAGGAAATGGAGGAGCTGATCCGATCGCGTACCGGCGATGTGCTTGACAGCCTGCCTCTGGGCCAGCCCTTCAACTGGGTGCCCACTGTATCGAAGGAACTCACCGGTCGCATGCTCGCAACCCTTCTGGATTTTCCTTACGAGGAACGTCACAAGCTGGTTGAGTGGTCGGATCGGATGGCCGGGGCAGCATCGGCAACCGGCGGCGAGTATGCCGAAGAAGAGATCATGTTTGACGACGCGGCTGACATGGCCTGGTCCTTCTCCAGGCTCTGGAGGGATAAGGAAGCGCGCCGCGCGGCGGGCGAAGAGCCCGGTTTCGATTTGATCAGCCTGCTACAGAGCAACGACGACACCAAAGATCTGATCAATCGCCCGATGGAGTTTATCGGCAATCTGACGCTGCTTATCGTTGGCGGCAATGATACCACTCGCAACTCAATGAGTGGTGGCCTGGTGGCCATGAACGAATTCCCAAAGGAGTTCGAAAAACTGAAGGCAAAACCGGAACTGATTCCGAACATGGTGTCGGAAATCATCCGCTGGCAAACGCCGCTGGCCTATATGCGCCGAGTCGCCAAGCAAGATGTTGAGCTGGGCGGCCAGACCATCAAAAAGGGCGATCGCGTTGTGATGTGGTACGCCTCGGGCAACCGTGACGAGCGCAAGTTCGAGGACCCCGATCACTTCATTATCGATCGCAAGGACGCACGAAACCATATGTCATTTGGCTACGGTGTTCACCGTTGCATGGGCAACCGCCTGGCCGAATTGCAACTGCGTATCCTATGGGAAGAGATTCTCAAACGCTTTGACAAGATCGAAGTCGTCGGCGAGCCGGAGCGCGTGCAGTCCAACTTCGTGCGGGGCTATTCGGAGCTGATGGTCCAGCTGACACCAAAAAGTTAATGAACAGGCTAACCAGGATGACGACCGAACAATTTGACTATGTCGTGGTTGGCGCGGGCTCGGCCGGATGTGCTGTCGCCAGCCGCCTGTCGGAGAGCGGTCGCCATTCTGTGCTGCTGCTTGAAGCCGGTCCGGAGAGCCGCCGCAACCCTTTCGTGAACATGCCGCTGGGTTTCCTGCAGCTAATGTTCAGCCGCCGCTACAACTGGCAGTTCAATACCGAACCGCAGCGTCACATGCACGACCGGGCGCTTTTTCAGCCGCGGGGCAAGATGCTTGGCGGTTCCAGCGGCATGAACGCGCAGGTCTATATTCGCGGGCATGCCCGGGACTACGACGAGTGGGCACGGCTGGGGTGCAAAGGGTGGTCATACGCCGAGGTGTTGCCCTACTTCCGCCGATCGGAACATTTCGAGCCCAAACTTACGCCGAATGAGGCAGAATTTCATGGTCAGGGTGGTCCGCTGAACGTTGCCGAGCGCCGCTATACCAATCCGCTGAGCACGGCGTTTGTCGAGGCGGCGACCCAGGCAAAGTACCGGCTCAATACAGATTTCAACGGCAGTGAGCAGGAGGGCGTGGGCTTCTACTACGCCTACCAGAAAGACGGCACACGCTGTAGCAACGCGCGGGCCTATCTCGAACCCGCCACGGCGCGTTCCAACCTGACGGTTTGCAGCGGCGCGTATGTCACCCGGGTGCTACTCGAAGACACCCGCGCCACCGGTGTCGAATACCGCGATACAAAGGGGCTGACGCAGGTCCGTGCCGGGCGCGAAGTTGTGCTCTGCGGCGGCGCGTTCAACTCGCCGCAACTGCTGATGCTGTCCGGGATCGGTCCGCGGGAGGAACTGTCCCGGCATGGCATAGAACTGCGCCATGCGTTGGGGGGCGTCGGGCAGAATCTTCAGGATCATATCGACGTGTTCGTGCGCGTCAGCGCCCGCAGCCGCCAAAGCATCTCGATGCATCCGAGTTACTGGCTCAAGGGGCTGTGGGGCGCTCTGACGTATCTGAGCGGCCGGCGGGGCGTGCTGTCGAGCAACGGCGCCGAGGCCGGCGGGTTCATCCGCTCCCGGCCCGAGGAGCCGGTACCCGACCTGCAGCTGCACTTCGCGCCAATGCTGTACGACGATCACGGGCGAGACCTGAAGACCGCGATGAGCGGTTATGGCTACGCGGTGATGATCTACGGGCTCAGGCCGTCGTCGCGCGGGCGCGTCGGTCTGCACAGTGCCGACCCGTTTGCCGCGCCGCTGATCGACCCCAACTACATGGCCGAGTCCGCCGATGTCGAGCGACTGGTGCGCGGTGTCCACCTGGTGCGCAAGATCCTGGCGCAGGCGGCGTTTGCCCCGCACCACGAGGTTGAGGTCTTGCCCGGGCCGGCGCTGCAGAATGACGACGATCTCGCCGCATGGGTACGGCGCAGCGGTGAATCAGCGTACCACCCGGTTGGCACCTGCAAGATGGGTGTTGATCCGATGGCGGTGGTCGATCCGCGCCTGCGCGTGCATGGCCTGCAATGCCTGCGGGTGGTCGATGCCTCCATCATGCCGACGCTGGTCGGCGGAAACACCAATCAGCCGGCAACCATGATCGGCGAGAAAGGTGCCGCGATGATACTTGAGGATGCCGGGGAGATGGTCGGCTGAGCTCCGCGCGCGCGGGCGTCACAGGGCTCAGTTGGCATCTGGACTTCTGATCAATCTGATTCCAAAGAACAGTAGAAAGAGACAGGCTATGGCAAACCAACAGAAAGAGACGACAGTCATCGTTGGCGGCGGGCACGCAGCAGGTGCGCTCCTGACAACCTTGCTGCAAAAGAAATATCAACATGAAGTGGTCCTGGTGGGCGAAGAGCCACATCCACCCTATCAGCGGCCGCCCCTGTCCAAGAACTACCTGGCAGGCGAGGTGGATCAGGAGTCGCTGTACCTCAAGCCGCGCTCGGTGTACGAGAACGCCGGCCATCAGTTGCGGCTCGGTGTACGTGCCGAACAAATTGATCGGGACAACAAGACCATCAGTTTGTCGGACCAGAGCACATTGAAATACGATCGACTGGTCCTGGCCACGGGGTCACACGTTCGACGCCTGAACGCACCCGGGGCTGACTTGAAGGGCATTCATTACCTACATGACATAGCTGACTCGGATGCCCTGCGTGAACAACTGGTTCCGGGGAAACGCTTGGTCATCGTGGGTGGTGGTTACATTGGCCTTGAAGTGGCATCCAGCGCTACCAAAAAAGGCGTTGATGTCACGGTACTGGAAGCGGCCGAGCGTCTTATGCAGCGTGTAACAGGCCCGGAAATGTCGGAGTTTTTTTACACCAAACACAGTAACGCTGGCGTGGATCTACGCCTGAACACGGCGGTAACCGGTTTCGAAGCTAGCGATCAGGGGCATGTGGCTGGCGTGACATTGGCGAGCGGCGGCACTGTACCGGCCGACATAGTGCTCGTTTCAGTGGGTGTGGCGCCAGAAACCGCCCTGGCTGAGGCCGCCGGCCTGCCCTGTGATGACGGCATTATTGTTGACGAGTTTACCCGCACAGAAGATCCAGCCATCCTGGCGATCGGCGACTGTACCCGCCACCGGAATCTTTTCTTCGAGAAGATGCAGCGCCTTGAATCTGTCGCCAACGCGGTTGATCAGGCCCGGACAGTGGCGGCAACCCTGATGGGCGAGAAGAAACCCTATAATAGCGCTCCATGGTTCTGGTCGAACCAGTATGACGTGCGTCTGCAGATGGTGGGGTTGTCGCAATATCATGATCAGCGTGTGCTGCGCGGAAGCCCGGAAGACAAGGGATTTGCGGTGTTTTATCTCCGCGACGGCTGTGTCATTGCTGTTGATGCGGTTAACCTGCCCATCGCTTTTATGGTCGGCAAGACCCTCGTTCAACAACGCAGGCAGGTCAATCCTGAAATGTTGAAGGATCCGGATATTGAACTGAAGTCCTTGGTGAGCGGTCAGTCCATAAATTGAAATTGACGACCGAGTAGAGCTGTGCCCTTAGTTTGCCCAAAATTGCGAAAGCAATGCACAACTCATACGGCCTATGGATATCATATCCTACGACCGACAGCTTTCAGTGAGCGCAAAGAATGCGTGAGCCACAACCGGCGGAATTTCCCGTAGCCAGACACATTACTGTTGCTCTGGTAAACCGAGAGCACCATAGCGGTGAAATAATTCTCTATATATCCCACTAATAACCTCACCTTGCAATTACCGACGAAAATATGAACTTGATTTTATCCACAAAGATAAAGCGAAGTCTCTATCGGCCATTATGGGTAGAGGTTCCGATCACTCAATCCTTCATAAGCAACATCGCCCATTCGGTGTCGACCTCTTGTTTTGGTTCATCTGAGCATATGCTTTTTCATGCGGATGGGTGGTGGCAGCCAAGACAGGGCTTTTCAGACTGCAAGCTTCAAGCGGTGTGTAAATCAAACACAGTAAGATTCCGGCTTATTGATGGTGGACATCAAGAACCGATAGTTACTAATTCGAAATAAAGTAAGCGAACATTACCCGGAGATATAAGCCAAATCCGGATGGCCAAAAAACGATTTCAATAGTCGTGGCAATTTTTGCAAACGTCGAAGCTGCCGGTAAACAGTGCTCCGAAGTTGTTCTTTGCTGTTAATGATCTTTTTACCGACGTGATGGTATTTGATATAGCCCCAAACAGACTCGTCAGGATTCAGCTCCGGCGAGTACGGCGGCAGGAAGAACAACCTGAGCTTGCCGTCGAGACTCTCAACATAGTCTCGAACCCGACGAGCATGATGAACCGGGTGGTTATCGAGGATCAGGAAAACCGGCTTGTCAACGTCTTGCACCAGAGCCTTGAGGAAACCAAGAAACGCATCGGTGTTCATGTTGCCCTGAATGGTCTTAAAGCGAAGCTCGCCGCGAGGCGAGATGGCCGAGATCAGATTGATGCTGAAGCGACTGCCCGTATTACGGATGATCGGAGTTTCACCCCTGGGTGCCCAGGTGGTGCCACTGTGATAATCAGACCGAATGCTGGCTTCATCGCCGAAATAGATGGTGGCGCCGACTTTTTTTGCTTCCTTGCGAATTTCCGGGTAGGTCTCTTCTTTCCATTGTTTCACGGCCTCTGGCTTTTGCTGGTAGGCCCGATGCAGGGGTTTCTGAGGCGTCAGCCCCAGGTTTCGAAGCAGACGACCGACCGAGACATCGCTTAACCGGACGTTGAACTTTTGCCGGATGAGCTCACGCACTCGGCCCCGAGTCCACAGGGCAAAATCAAACTTCAACTGGTCCGGCGTAAAGGTCGTTATCCAGATATACAGCTCCCGGATCTGAGCACCGCTCAGTTTCTTGGGACGACCGGAAATCTGCTTGGCCTTGAGCGCGTCAAAGCCACCCTCGCGGTAGGCAGCCAGCCATTCATAGATTCGTGCTCGGCTCATCCCCAGCGCTTTGATGACGACTTCTGGACTCTCGCCATCCATGACCCGTTGAACGGCGCGAACGCGAATGGCTTCTAATGTTTTGTGATCAAGTTTACGACCGTCATCGTGGCGCATGTGTGTAAATATCCGATAAGCTTGGCGAACGGAGCCTACATTATAAATGATGTTCGCTTACTTTCGAACCCATTAGTGCGAGCGGTATTAATGTTAAGACACTTGCTCGATTAAATGAAACTTGCGGGACTACTGAAAAGGTTTTCTATAGTAAGGACGTGCCGGTCCTGATGGCTATATACTACTCGACTAAACGATACGAGACCTTTAAATGATGTATAAGGCTGGGGCTATATACCTAAGGAAGATCTGAATAACCGCTGGTTTTTGCCCCTTTTCCGCAATCTTGGCGGAAAAGGGGCGCATTGGTCTTACGCTGCAGGTTTTTTATCAATCAGCAGGTTGCTGAAAGCGACCAGCAAATGCAGACGGTTGGTATACTTGGCATTTAAAAGCGATATGCGACTCCGATGCTCACGATAGTGGGGTCCACTTCCACTTCTGCCTGAACAGGGGCCGGGCCCAGGTTACCGGTGATATCCGCCTTGAAGGGTGCATATCTAACGTCAAAATTTGCCGACCAGTTATTGTGTATCTTCCAGCGAAAACCAGCCTGAACCGCAGGGGCCCATGTATCTTCGACGTCGAAGTCGGTTAGTGCGCGATCCTTTTCATCTAAAAAGAGAATCCGTCCTACACCCGCTCCAAAGTACGGAGAGAAGTTGCTACCCGTCAAGACATGATACTGAAGCGAAAGAATTACCGGACCATAATCTGTTTGACCAAGAAAAAGACCGGAGAGAGACTCTTCGCCCTGGAGGTCCGCACTAGCGGGAATGCCGCCAAAAATGTTGAATGCCAGCTGATTACTCAGAAAATACGACACGTCGAATGATATGGTCGTATCGTTGTTAATAGACAGGTTGGAATTTGGAACGGGGGCACCCCCCGCAGAGGCTGATCGCAAATCTTCATCGGTTAGAACTCTAGTGGCATTCAGCCCAACCACCCAGTCGCCTCTACTGTAAACCGGCTCAGATTGAGCGTTGGCCAGGCTCGCAGCAAGTGAAAGTAAAAGGAACGCCACTAACGAGACTTTACTAATTATTTTAGGTTTCATTTTTTTATTATCCTTTTTGGTATTAAAACAAATTGGCTTTAGGTAAAACTGCAATTTTTCGTAACACAAATGTCACTCATTGATGCTAGCTTGCCGGTTTACTGACTAATACTTCCCCATACTCAGAACGCAGCTTGTTTTTTAATACTTTCCCAGTGGCATTGCGTGGCAATCCTTCCACAAAGATCGCGCGATCCGGGATCTGCCACTTGGCGACTTTCCCCTGATAATGAGCAAGAAGTTCCTCCTCAGTAATATTTGCGTCGGGTATTTTTACTGCCAACAGGATCGGTCGTTCGTCCCATTTATCATGGGAGGCCGCCACTACGGCAGCTTCATTGATGGCAGAATGGCCCATTGCGATTCCCTCCAATTCGACTGTAGATATCCATTCACCACCAGATTTAATAATATCTTTTGAGCGGTCACGTATTGTCATAAATCCATCATCATTGATCGAAGCAACATCACCTGTCTCGAACCAACCGTCTTCCTCAAGAGTCTGATTTGGTTCAACACCGAAGTAATCGGCTACCACCCAATGACCACGGATGCGGAGATTTCCCTGAGCAATGCCATCTTCGGGCAGTTGATGACCGTCTTCTCCTACAATTTTGAGCTGCACCCCGTAGGGAGGCCGTCCCTGGCTTTCACGGATTTTGTTTCTTCCTTCCTCCGAAAGAGTATTGTGTTTCGACAGCAGTGCGTTGACGGTCCCGATCGGTGATGTTTCTGTCATTCCCCATGCATGGACAACTTCTACGCCATACTTACCACGAAACTCCGACATCATTGAGGGCGGACAAGCGCTACCCCCTATCACCGTCCGTTTAAGCGACTGTGCCGAGGAGCCAAGCTCGTCCAAAGCCGAGAGAAGTCCCTGCCAAATCGTAGGCACACCCAGCGCAATCGTTACGCTTTCTGAATCGATCAGCTTGACCAAACTTTGCCCATCCAGGCCAGGACCAGGCAACACCAGTTTGGCTCCAACCATCGCCGTAATGTAGGGTACCCCCCACGCATTTACGTGAAACATAGGAACAACCGGCATCACCACGTCCCGTGCCGATAAATTCAGTGCGTCGGGTTGAGCAGCTACCAGCGCGTGCAGAACGGTGGAGCGGTGTGAATAGAGCACCCCTTTGGGATTTCCGGTGGTGCCCGATGTATAGCAGAGGCTTGAGGCCTGGTTTTCGGCGATTTCAGGCCAATTCGCGTTAGGCGTTCCTCGCTGGAGAAACTCTTCATAAAACAACAAGCCTGGAAATTGCGCTGCAATTTCTTCGTCCGGTTCGGACATCAATACAAATTTCTCAACCGTCTCCAGTCGGTCTCGGATATTTGAAACAATGGTAAGGAACGTTTTGTCAAAGAATATGACTTTGTCTTGAGCATTGTTGATAACGTAAACGAGTTGTTCTGGAAACAGTCGCGGGTTAATGGTGTGACACACCATCCCGCCACCAGAGATGCCAAGGTAACATTCCAGGTGCCCCACGTTATTCCAACAAATGGTCGCGCACCGATCCCCCTGGACATAGCCTGCCGTTCGAAGCGCTGACGCAAGTTGTCGCGACCGCTCCGAAACAGTTGCCCAGTCAGATCGACTGGGATTTCCATCCGTTCCTATCGACACAATCTCAGCGTCTCCATGGTAGCGAGCAGCATGGTCGATCAAGGAATTCACGGTGAGCTCCATGTTCATCATTTGGCCAAGCACGTTTATCTCCTGTCGTTTTTGTAGTTGGTTGACGCGAGTATCTGGCGTCATTAAGGTCCAATGTAGAAGGCATAATCCGGGTTTGAACCTAAACATTTCCCAAGAGGATGTCGGCTGCATTTTCGGCAATCATCATGGTGGGTGCGTTGGTGTTACCGGCAACCAAACTGGGCATTATCGAGGCATCGACAACTCTTAGCCCTTCAATCCCTCTGACTTTTAATTCCGGATCAACGACTGAATCCGGATCCGCGCCCATACGACAAGTGCCAACGGGGTGGTAAATAGTCTCTGCATTTTCCCGGATAAAGTCCGCAATCTGACTGTCCGAAGACACCGAGTTTCCGGGCTTAATTTCTCGTTTACTATGTAAAGCCATTGTTGGTGCCCCGAGTATCCGTCGTCCAAATTTAACGGCCGAGATCATTGTTTTGATGTCTTCGGGGTTACTGAGATAATTGGGTTGAATCAACGGGTCGGCCAATGGGTCAGGGCTTTTGAGACCAATAAAACCGCGGCTTCTGGGCATTAGATCGCAAATATGCAAGGTGTACCCATACCCGGCCATCACTTTTCGTCCATGATCCTTCAGGTAAGTTGGCAAAAAGTGGAATTGCACATTTGGCCGTTCGCACGAGCGCTCGGATTTAACAAAGCCTCCGGACTCGGCAACATTACTGGTAAGAAATCCACGTCGCGCAAAGATATATGAGAATAATGCGCTCACGCCCCGAAACAGGAAACTGGGAGCAACGCCAATGGGCAAACGTGAGTTTGCCGCGTGCATGATCGTAATATCCAAATGATCAACCAGATTCTGGCCGACCTCAGGAAGATGATGCACAAGGGGGATCCCGTGTTTTCCAAGCTCTTCGCTATCACCGATTCCCGAAAGCATAAGTAGTTGTGGTGAATTAACCGCACCACCAGACAATATGACTTCACCGCCGTTATTGAGTCTAAGCTGGCGATATTCGCCCCCCTGGTTCAGTGTCACGCCGACTGCCCGCTTACCGTCCATTACCACCCGGGTTACCCGCGCGTCCGTTAGCACATCAAGATTAGGCCGGTTCTCCGCGACACGCAGAAATGCCTGCGCTGAACTCCAACGGCGACCATTTTTTTGTGTCACCTGGTAGAGTCCCAATCCCTCTTGCGTCTCTCCATTAAAGTCCGTGTTTATCGGGAGCTCTACATGAGGTGCCGCTCGAACAAAATCTCGACTCAACGGATTGACTGATTTGAGTTCACTTACGGTGAGCTCACCGCCCTCCCCATGGTAAGAATCTGCGCCAAAACGTTTATTATCTTCCAGTCGACGAAACAATTTTAAAGCGCGATCCCATCCCCAGAGGTCGGTCCCGGCAACTTGACCCCAGTGGTCATAATCGGCTTTGTGACCTCTGATATAGACCATGGCGTTGATAGAAGAGGACCCGCCAAGTGTTTTCCCACGAGGCCAAAACAGGCGGCGCTCCTTCAGATGTTCTTGAGGTTCGGTTTCAAGAGCCCAATTCAGCTTTTTACTATTGGAAAGGAGTGCTATACCTATAGGCATATGTATGAGTGGATTTTTATCCTTTGGGCCCGCTTCTAGCAACGCTACTCGCTTTGAAGAGTCCGCCGTAAGCCGATTGGCCAATACACAGCCCGCCGATCCCGCACCGACAATAATGTAATCGTACATAATAACTCTCTTATTATTTGATTATACTCAGCCCAGAATACGAACAGCAGCCTCTATAAGACGCCGGACCCAGGCTGTATAGGGTGGAAAAAGAAGATGCATAAGAGAATGTTTATCCTCCATCAACGCCTTTTCATGCGAAAAAGCGCGGAAACCGTATTCACCGTGTGCCGCCCCTATCCCGGAATTATTAACTCCACCAAACGGCAGGCCCGGATGTAGAAAATGCACAACTGTAAGGTTGACTCCTACAGCGCCGGAGCTCGTTCGCTCGATAATATCCGTGGCAAAAGCCTCGTTTTTGTCGAATATGTAAAGCGCAAGCGGTTTAGGGTTATCGTTGATTTTCTTGATAACCAGATCAATATCGTCGAATTCAATAACGGGTAAGATCGGGCCGAATAACTCCTCACGTGAAATATCCATGTCGCTCGATACATTTGAAATCAACGTCGGAGCAATAAAATTCTCTTCAGCATCTGTAACACCGCCTTCAAAGACTCTTGCACCTTTGTTTTTGGCATCATCTATCAGGTTTGAAACTCGCTGGAAATGACGTCGATTTACAATCCGGCAATAGTCGGCGGTCGATTTCTGGGCTTCTGGTGTTTTTCCATAGACTCGCCCAATTTCCGTTTTAAGTGCTTCATTGAATTGATCTGCGATATTAACGTGCACAAAAACATGATCTGGGGCGATACAGGTCTGTCCATTATTGGCAAACTTACCCCAGACAATGTTTCTCGCAGCCCTCTTTATGTTGGCATCTGGGCCAACAATGGTCGGGGACTTACCCCCCAATTCCAGTGTCACTGAGGAAAGGTTCTTGGCGGCAGCCTCCATGACCACCTTGCCTACCGCAGGACTGCCCGTGAAGAATATGTGGTCGAAGGGTAAGGCCAACAGTTTCTGCGCTACCGCGGCATCACCCTCAATCACGGAAACCAGATCGGGAGGGAAGGTTTCGGCGACAATGTTGGCAATCACCTTTGAGGTATGTGGTGTCATTTCCGAGGGTTTAATGATGGCTCCGTTCCCTGCAGCCAACGCTGAGACGAGAGGTCCGAGCGCAAGATTGAGCGGATAATTCCACGGTGCAATAATCAGGCACACTCCCTTTGGTTCTGGCCGAACATAAGATTTCGTGCCCAGAACACCAACGGATGCAGCCACTCGCTTCGGACGCATCCATTTACGCAAGTGTTTTTTAGTGTGTCGAATTTCCTGAAGCACCGGCAGGAGTTCAGTTAATTTGACTTCTGGAGCGGGTTTTCGAAAGTCCGCCGCGCAAGCCGCAATGATGTTTGATTCGTAGCGTTTAATTGAATCCCGCAGCTGGTCGAGCTGCGCTATTCGAGCCTCCAAGGTAAAACTTCCGCGACGCGCAAGTTGTGCCCGCTGTAGGGCCGCGAACGTTGAATCAATCGTATCGCTGGTTGACACATTGGGCAGCCCAACCTTCGCCAGACTAGCAATCTGCATTATAAAATCACCTCTTGCCGAACGAGACTGTTGTTATTTTCCATCGGATTACTAGTCTTCATAGAGGACATAGTCCTCTTTTGTGGCACCACAGTCCGGACAGCACCAATCGTCTGGAATATCTTCAAAACGAGTGCCGGCAGGGAAGCCTTCGGCTTCATCTCCGAGAGCTTCATCGTAGATATGGCCGCAAGTGATGCAGACCCACTTCCGATAGGTATCTTTTTGAGTCGAGTCTTTCGGCGATTTTGAAGAGTTAGGCTTGGGTTTCGCTTTGGGCTTTGTTTTATTTTTAGCTGAAGGAGTAGATGCGCCCGTTGCTTTCTGCGATGCTCCCTCGGTCTTAGCTTGGCTGGCAGGGCGGACCGCTGTATTGGTTGCGGACACCGAAAGTTCCGGGTTCGCTTCTTGAAGCGCAACGAAGTCAACCTTATCCCTGACGGCACAGTCTGGACAGGACCAGTCTTCAGGAATTTTTTCCCATGTCGTTCCTGCAGGAAAGCCTTCGTGCGGATCACCAACCACTTCGTCGTATACATAACCACAATCAGGGCATTGATACTTAGCCATTTAGAGCACCTTTCAAACGATATTATTGTCTTTGTTTTGGTAGCGCCCGACGCGCACCCTCTTTCAGGTGCACGTCAGAGGCTCTTTTTCTGCAACGTAAATAAAGTAAACGAGGTATATAAGTTCCGATTAGCCGATCATTTAGCCGCGGCGGTATCGACTGATTCAGAATCAGTCCCACCAAATTTACGCTCATAGAATTCACGCTTGCCGGGTTGAATCTGAATCTTATCGAGATCTCCTTTAGCCCAATCCAGCACCCGGTGGTCCATTATCGAACGAAACCATGAGGGAAACATTGCGGCCAGGAACATCCCGGGATATCCCGATGGTAAGGAAGGCAGGTCTTTGAAGTCGCGAAGCGATTGATAGGACCTTGTAGGATGGGCGTGATGGTCGGAATGTCGTTGCAAATGAAACAGAATCAGGTTCGACATAATATGGTTTGAGTTCCATGAGTGGTGCGGTTGTTGACGCTCATAACGTCCATCCGACATCTTCTCGCGCAGCAATCCGTAATGCTCAATGTAGTTGGCGCTGGTCAGCTGCCACCAGCCAAAGGCCATTTGAATGGGCAAAAAGATCAGCATTAAGGGACCAAAAAACGCCAGCAATCCCGCATAAAGCACAGCGGTCAAAATCATAGGCTGAAGAACTTCGTTCTCCAGGCTCCAGACACTTTTTCCACAACGACTGAGGCGCTGTTCCTCTAAATCCCATGCCCGCTTGAAAGCACCGGGAATTTCACGCAGTGAGAATGAGTAAATGGACTCACCCATGCGGGATGTCGCCGGGTCCATCGGCGTAGCCACATCACGGTGATGCCCCTTATTGTGCTCAATGAAGAAATGACCATATCCGACCACGGCGAGGACAAGCTTCGCCATCCAACGGTCAAACGTTTCTTTTTTATGGCCAAGTTCGTGGCCTGTGTTCAGAGCCAGACCATTCACGATTCCCAGGGAAAGGGCCAATGCCAGAAACTCGAAAACATTCATTGGTTGCGTGGATACCCACCAGGCACTGACAATCAAGGCCGCATAATGAATAGGAACAGTTAAGTAGGTCAGTACCCGGTAGTAACGATCCTGTTCAAGCCGAGGCACGGCCGACTCGGGGGGGTTGGAAAAATCCTCTCCAAACATGGCATCAATCAAGGGAACTGCGCCATACCAAAGGATCAACACCAATCCGTACCAAATGCTCCATCCAGTTTGGGATACCAAATAAAGGCCAATAAGAGGCGTCGCTGGCCACAGCACAGAAAGGACCCACAGGTGGCGTTTTCTGTCCACATAACCTTCGGCATCAGGGTCTCTCTGAAGAGACTCTGTTGTTAAGACATTTTCTGACATTGACATTAGGATCACCTTATTGTTTTTCAGCTTGATCATTTTTCTACATTGTGCGAACACCGAGTCCCTCAGGTGAACGGACAAGTTGTAGGCATGAACAGGTTTGGCCAGAACCGGAGATCAAACAACTACTCTAAGGGGTAGTTTTCGCACTAGACATCTATCAATATGCTTTCACCCCATAGCGCCCTCGCGTTTCGGGGAGACGAAGCAGGAGATCGGATTGTCATGACCCGCCATAGCTTGGAAGACTGGTGTCGGAGGATGTCTGAAAGGATGTGGGCTCGTCAGTGTTTCATTACTCAAGGGTGTTTAGACCGCTATTGCCTGAGCGCTTCTGCTACGCCTGAATCAAAGGTAGTTCTGTATCGGGCCCCGCCAGGCTATGGAAAATCTGTACAAGTGGCCTTGGCAGCAAACACTCGCGAACTGGAACTTGAGAGCGCCGTTTATATCAATACCCGGTCGTGCCCTGACTCATGTGACGTTAATGGCAGTTTGTTTGCAGCGTTAGTTTTATATCAACTCGAAGGAGTTGAATCCTGGCGCACGATAAAAAGTGACATCGACACCATCGAAGTTCTTCGAAACGCACTGTGTAATGCAAAAAAGACGATAAGAATTTGCCTTGATGGGGTTGGCGAGGCTAAACATACCGCGGATTTGATTGAGGATTTAATCTGTGAAACACCGAGCAATGTGAAATTTTTCATTGCACCGAGTCGCGTCGGGGCGTTGCCACGTTTGTCTATGATGGCGGGTGTTGTAACGTATGGTGCTGATGAACTTGTATTTACAGAAGAGGAGGTTAGTGAATTATCGGGTATGGGTGGCCCCGAAGCCAGCAACATCATAAAAGCGACCGGTGGATGGCCAGCACTTGTCAGGCTTATGTGCCGAACCCCAAACCCAAATCTCCCCGCAGCGACTTGGCCGGAAACTCGCTCGTATTTCAGGGACAACCTCTTAACTGCGTTACCCAATAGTACGAGGACCTTTCTTTGCAATGCAGCGATGCTCGAAGTAATCAGCGCTGAATGCTATGGCTATGTCTATAAGACAGAAGAGGCCGACCGGGAAATTACGTTTCTTAACGAACATTATGCTCTTTTAGCTCCCACCGGGACTTCTGCTGATCGTATGGATATGCACCCTGTGCTGCGAGAGTATTTGCGTAGTTTATTTAACACCACCCAACGAGAACGTCGCTCGTATGTACTGAAACGGGTCGCGTTCTGGCATTGGCGTAGGGGAGAGTACCTCCATTCAATCAATGCAGCTCTGGAAGCCAGTGACCATCGATGGGCTCGCGTCGTAAGTGACAGCATTATCCTGGACGTGGCACTCAGACAGGGTGAAATCGAAGTACTTCGTACCTGGTTTGGAAAAGTACCGGCTCGTACGATAAAAAAAATCGCTGCCTTGAGCATAGGTTACGCGTGGATTTTGTATTTCAGCCAACAAGCTCGTCAAGCAGAGGAAATACTGGTTAGTTCGCTTCATCCGAGCTCCAGGGGGGTGGGCGATCTTGATGAGGAAGGATGGCGGGAATTGGTTAATGCGATAGGCAAAGCTACACAGGATAAATTACTGGAGAGTCAGGTTCTCTGTCAAAAATGGATAGACGCCTTTGGCGACCGTAACATGGTTGGCAAAGGCGCAGCACTTACTTGCCAGGCATTCATTGCCTCCAGTGGACGCCATTTTGAAGAGTTGGAGCGATTGTCCCATCGAGCGGCTGTGGCCATCCAGTCATCCAATCAACATTACGCTTTTATTTGGCTTAAAACTGCAGAAATTCAGGGTGAACTGTTCAAGGGGGACATCGCCCGAGCAAGGAGTGTGTTGCTTCAAGCGAATAAAACAGCAGAAAAGATTCAGGTGCCAAAAACTTTTTTAAATAAAATGTTTGGCACCCTTGAGTTACAAATCCTGCACGAACAGAACCATCACCTGGTTACCCAGGAATCTGCACAGGCTTCGTTCGATTTCGCTTTGAACTATGGCGTTACAGATATTCTGTGGGGGTGTACACAGGCCTACAGCCGTTTTCTGTACCACCAAGGGTTCCGAGATAGAGCCATGGCCTTGTTGGAACAATCCCGCTTAGCCTCCTGCGAGCGAGAGCTCTCTCGTCTAAATATCCTGACTAAAGTTCAGTTAGCTGAGTTTACTCTCCTGAACAACGAGGAATTGGGTCCACCTATACTCCCCGATGAATGTGAGCTGACGTTCCTGCCAAATCAAAACCAGGCCATTCAAGCACGTATGGCCCTGGTAACCTCAATGTATAGACTACGGCTTGGGAAACAGTTTGGTGTCGCCGAAAAATATGCCAAACAAGCACTACAAAGCGCCAGCGCAATTTCAGACGCTAGAACCAGGATCGCCGCCCACTATTGTCAGGCCCTGGCAGCGTTTGCCCTCGGTTCATCAAAATCGGCGAAGCGCATGATTCTTGATGCAAACCTACTTTCGGAACATTTGAACTGTCACTTCACACGGCTCTGGATCAAAGAAGCGCTACTTTCTCTTAGCCCCCTTGCTCAGGATCTTTTTAACGATCTGCCAGACGACTCTGAAGCTAAAGCTACGAAGGATCCCGATGTCAGAATAGAAGACTCCAGCGTGCCACCTGTGCCCGGCAATGCCCACTCAACCATCACGATAAAGCAGATTTCTCTGTTGAAATGCGTAAGCAACGGAATGACCAACAGAGAAATCGCTGAACGGCTTCTTGTGACGGAGGATACCGTCAAATGGCATATGAAGAAGATTTTCAGCGAACTTAAAGTAACCAACCGGGTTCAGGCAGTCACTGAAGCTCGACTGCGCGGACTTTTATAGTGCTACAAAAACAAAAGAGGAATCGAGCGAATATGCAAAAAATAGTTATCATTGGCGCTGGAATAGCCAGCCTGACCGCCGCAGAGGCTCTCCGCCAGAATGGATTCGACGGAACGATTACCATTTTGGGCGAGGAAAACACGCTGCCTTACCAGCGTCCCCCGTTGTCCAAAGCCTATTTGACCTCAGATGAGTTGCCCTCGCCAACTCCGATCCGTTCTCCTAATTTCTTTCGGGACAACAAAGTTGAATTTGAACAAGGCGGTAAAGTAATAGCGCTTGAACGATCGGCAAAGCAAGTAGTGATTCAAGGCGGCAGGAAAATTAAATACGACACGCTGATTTTGGCAACAGGAGCGAGGCCACGTCCTATTGATTTACCTGGTGAGAGCGCAAAAAATGTTTTCTATCTCAGGAATCTTGACCACTCCACCGCATTACGTAATGCCCTGTTAGCCCCGGAATGCGAGAAGGTGGCCATTCTCGGCGCGGGTGTTATCGGGCTTGAAGTCGCCTCCGCTGCCAATCTACAGGGAAAACAAGTCTCTGTGTTTGAGGCCAACAGCCGAGCGATGTGTCGAGTAGCGTCACCATTAACAAGTAATTTTGTCAGAAACCGCATGGCCTCCGCCGGCGTAATGTTCTACTTCAATGCTAGCGTCAACCAGATTCTCACTGAGGGAGACCGAGTTTCCGGTATCCGTTTGTCCGACGGCACTACCAAACCCGCAGACGTCGTTGTTATCGGTATAGGAGCCATCCCCAATGCCGAACTTGCGCAAGACGCAAACCTGGATTGCGACGGTGGTATTATAGTAGACAGCGGCATGCGTAGCTCCGACCCTGACATATTTGCGATCGGAGATTGCGCTAAAGCCGTCAACGTTTCCACCAATACACCCATCCGAATAGAAACTATTCACAATGCCATGCTTCAAGCACAAATTGCGGCGGCTCATATTTGTGGTAAACCGTCTCCGCCTGCCTCTCCTCCTCGTTTTTGGTCAGATCTCAACGGCATGAAAGTCCAGTGTATTGGAATCGCCACTGGATACGACCGAATTCAGCGGCGTCCCACAGAGAGTGACAATGCCTGTGAATTCTGGCTCTTTTCCGGAGACCGGATGATCGCAGCTGAAACGGTCAATCTTCCCACCCGGCAAGCCAAGCTATCTAAAGCTCTCTCCGGGTAAGTGTAAGCGAGATGGGATGCAGCTCATTCTCATCTCTGAGATTTCTATGTGTCGAGCCTCGTGACTGAGCATATCCAGCTGCAGGGGGATTCTGGCCCTCCCACAAGCTCTGCTGTAGAGCAGGAGATACAGAATCGCCCAGCCCAGCTGTGATGGCCACAGTGACCAGTCATTCACCCGGGGCTTACCTAACGACCAGGAAAGTGGAGCAATTGCCAAAGCGATTATTCAGATGGGACATAGCCTAGGACTCGATGTACTGGCCGAGGGAATTGAGACCAAAGAGCAAGAAAACCATCTCCGAATCCTTGGCTGTGATGCGGGACAAGGCTATCTATATGCTAAGCCGCTCTCAGTCAAAAGGTGCGAGGAGTACCTACAAGTTACTGACTGGGTTTAATTGGCCCGATGGTGGTCATCGAATCAATTTGGGATCACCGGACGCTTAGTGTGCGCCGGCGTTATCGCACCATCTGAACGTTCGCTTTGCGACCTCAGCGTGCTTTGTTTCCGAATAGCGGATTGGGTAAGCCCCTATCTGAAAAGGTGTGCTTTGTGGTCATAGCAAACAAATTCGATCCGACACTTCGCACAATGGACTTACCCGGGTGCATCGACCCTCTTATCCAATGAGTCACTCCGCATCATCATTAGCCGAGGGCCTCAACCTGTGGTTGGGTAGGCCTGAAGCACCCGGTGACTCCGATCACGCGAGCGCAGCCCTACCAGTATTAGCGGCACTACGATCATGGCACTGCCCACCGCAAACCAGAGGTCGGGCATCTCGTTGAAACCTATCCAGCCAATCAATACGGCCCAGATCAGGCCGGTATATTCAGCGCTGGTGACCTGGTTGGCATCCACCTGTTTGTAGGCTAGCAATACGGTGATGTTGTAGCCCAGTATGAACACGGCTGAACCTCCAGCGCTGATCAGTATGCTGCTGTCCCAGGCGGCGCCTTCCCAAAGTGCCAGGGCACCGGCGGCGGGGATGATGAGCAAGTAGTTCAGCAGCAATTTATGCACCGTGGTCTGCTCTTTGGGCAGCTTGCGTACCATGACGGCGTTGATTGCCAAGGTAAGGGCAGCTGCCAGAGCTGCGATAGCGGCCCAGTTGAACTCTACCGGCCGAAGTATCACCACAATCCCGCTAAACCCACTGAACACAGCGATTACGCTCATTGTTGACAGCTTTTCCTGAAAGATGAGCGCGGCGAGGACCATGACGAGTATTGGCGCAGCGTAGAACACGGCGTTGGCGGTCGCCAGTGGCAGGTTCGCCAGCGCAATAACCATGCACAGCAGGCCAATAAGGTGGATGTGGGCGCGAGCGGCGTGCACTTTAAGTCCGGTAAACAGGTGTTTGCGGTTGAGCTGGCCTGCCAGCGGCAGAAGCAGTAGCAGGGTAATGATGCATCGCAGGAAGGCAAACTGGAATATGGGGGCACCGGGTTCCATCAGTTTGATGAAGACATCCGAGATGATGGCCATGGCGTTGCCTATCACCAGCAATAGCATAGCGCTGTTGACGGTTTTTCCGGACATGGTGCCTCCCTCGGAGTCTCTGCGTCGAAAGGGCGAGCCTTATCGCGCCTATGTGAATGTGATTTAGTGTCGCTTACCGTCAGAAAACTCGGTTCACAACAGCGGACTGACGAAACCCAGAACGAGACAAAAACGGCTCGAATCTCACGTTAAAATTGTGAGGCGCTTATCCTGATAGAACAAAAATAGCCGTCTAAGCCCCGGTAGCTCTGGCCTTGCGCAATACCACGTTTCGTGAGATCGAATCTCAATCTCGAATTGGACTGACACTTGGAAGTGGATTCTAGGCGTGCTTAACTATCCGATAAAATGATCAATATTCTCCATCTATTAGAAAATTCGATAGTGAGCCACAATGAGACTCCCGCCCCTCAAAGCCCTCCCTGTATTCGAAGCCGCTGCCCGGCTTAACAGCTTTTCGGCGGCTGCCGAGGAACTGTCGATCACCCAGAGTGCGGTCAGTCACCAGATCAAACAGCTGGAGACCTACCTGGGCGAGCGGTTGTTCTGGCGTTCCGGACGGAAGGTGACGCTGACGGATGAGGGGCGGCAGTATCTGGATGCGATTGGTTCGGCACTGTTGCAGATCGAGCGGGCCAGTGAGCAACTGTTGGGGCATGAGGAGTCGCGGTTGCGGTTGTCGGTGTTCAGTTCGTTTGCGGTGCGCTGGCTGGCGCCGAGGTTGCCGGATTTGCAGCGTTTGCATCCGCAGATTGATCTGGCTTTGGAGATGAGCAGTGAGAATCCGGTGTTGTCGGATAGGGTGGCGGATTGTTTTATTACGATTCACCGGGATTCGCGGGCCTACAGTTACGATCTGCTGTATGAGGAGCGGTTGTTCCCGGTGTGCAGTCAGGATTATTGGCAGCGTATACGGCGGGAGTTAGGGCGGGATGCGGAGCCAGAGCGGCGGGATGAGCAGCCGATAGCGCCGGCAGAGATGGCCCGGTTTCCGTTGCTGTCGACTCACAGTATCTATGACAGGCAGGGCGGCGACTGGGAGGCCTGGTATCAGGAGGCCGGTATGAAGCTGCCTGCGTCCAGTCGGCTGCTGCATTCCAGCCATATGCTGTTGTCGCTGGAGGCGGCGCGCTTTCATCAGGGCATTGCGTTGACCAATGACTACATGCTCAGTACCCGCAAGGATTCGGCGGATTTTGTTCGGTTGCCCGCCCATTCGGTGGTGACGGGTGACAAGTTCTACTTTGCCTGGAAGACCAGCCGCCGGCGGGAGCGTGGGATTCAGACGCTGCGCCGCTGGCTGGTGGATGAGGCTATTCGGGGTGGTTTGCGATCGGGTAGCGCCGGGCTTCGGCATCCAGAGCTCTGACTCTCAGTCGCTCAGGTCCCTCAAAGAGACGCTGTTGTAACTCGCTGACTGCGTTTCGCTGGTCTTCAGGGCTGAGGCTGGCATTGGTGATCCGGGCTTTCTCTTGCCGGTAATGGTCAAGCCGGCTTTGCCATGCCTGTTGCTGTAAATCGAGTTCCGCCAGGTTGGCTGCGGCGGTTTCGCCCAGGTTTTGTGCCCTTAGCTGGAAAATGTCGGCGTCTGTGGCGCCGTTGCTTCTCATGGCTTCGGTCTTTTCGAACAGGTTGCTGTTGATGGTGGCCCGGGTTCGGGTTCGCTGAATGCTTTCCGGCAGAGCGTGTTCCAGTTGTGCCAGCTGTTGGGCTTTTTGTTGTTCGGTGAGCACTTCGTCGCGTTCAATCGCCAGTCTCTCGAGAGTGTAGTTGTCGAGTTGCTCGTCTTCGCCGAAAAAGGCTGCGTGGGTTTGCGGTGTGAAATGCTCGGCGCGGGCCGCCTGCAATGCTTTCTGGCGCAGGGTCAAAGCGTTGAGATCGAAGCCATCGTGGTCGAAACCCGGTGGCAGGTTCTGGTCAATGCGGGTAAGTGCCAGCCGGTAGTTAACGTAATCGTTGAGCAATGCCAGGGCCTGGCTTCGAGCCGGCTCGCCTAGCCGGTTCGCCAGCGTTGCTCTGATACGGTTGAGAACCAGGTCCATGGGTTCACGATCCAGGTTGGCCAGGTGAAAATCAAACAGGTTGCGCAGGTTTTCATCCGGGACCAGGTGGTGGTTGGCATCGGCTGAAAGCGCACCCTTCGGTTCCAGGCCAAAGAGTTCAGGAGGCAGCTCCGGGACGTTTTTCTGGCTGAGGTTGTGCGCAGGTAGTCCGGGGGTACCGGCCTGGTCGGTGGAGATTTTCGGTGCCTGAATAGCGGTGTCTGGACCCTCGGTGGTTCCCCGTTGGGTCAGAGTCAGGGTGCCGGCTATGGTGATAATGCCGGCCACCAGGAGGAAACGGCTGCGGTGGTTCATAAATATAGGCCCCTGAAGGCACCCCACCGGGCTGGCCAGTGGGGTGTTGGTTTTACAGCCCGGCGTTAGCGAGGCGCCTGGCGTGGTTACGCATCAGGGTCAGCGGCGAGGTTTCAAACAGCGACACCATACCCAGAACCTGGTTGGTCACATCGAGGTGGTTCATGAAGTAGTCGTCGCGAATCACCTGGCCAAAGTGGCTGGAGCACCGGCCGGTGACCCCGTCGTCGGGCCCTGGAATGGCCAGGCTGGTGATGCCGAACAGGGCATCTGAGGGATCAAGGCCGGTGGTGAACTGGGCGGTCCCGCTCCAGGAATACAGGCGGATGGCGTGGCCTCCAAGGTTGACGCTTGATGGCCCCTGGCCGCACTCAGACGCTGGCAAGCCGGCTGGGAACAGGTTGTTAAAGGCGGCGGCGCCGGGCTTGTTGAATTCGGCGAGCATGGCGTAGATGTCGGAGCGGTCCGCCTTGTTGGCAGACAGAAGATTAACGAGATTGCCCACGGTATTTGCCAGAGCTTCAAAACCGACGCCGGTCAGTGACCCTTCTGGAGCGACGCCGGTCACTACGTCTGCCAGGGGCGAGCCCTTGTGAGGAGAGTGCAGGGTAGTTACCGAGGCCACCAGGTCGGGCCGAACGTTCATGACATAGCGGGAGGTCACCCCGCCCTGGCTATGGCCAATCAGGTTGAAACGGGTGATTGCACCATTGGAGGCGGCCCGGATGGCGTCCAGTTGCTGGATCAGTCGCTCACCGCGCATGGCTGAGCTGTCGAAGGCGTTGATCTTGGGCACGAATACCGTGGCTCCCTCGTTCTCGAGGGCGTTGGGAATGCGGTACCAGTAATCAACGCCGGCAATGGTATCGAAGGCGAAAATGCCGGGTACCAGGACGATCGGGTGCTTCGTTGCGCCCTGTTTATTTGATCCCCATAACCAGTCGAAAAGACCGGCCTGTGCAGGCAGGGATAGACTCAATATCAGCGCTGCGACCGCGCTTTTTATCCACGAGTTCATGGTGTCGTTCCTTTTTGTGTTTGTTGTCAGTATGACTGCATGGTGTTGCCCTCCGAATCTACTCATGGATGGGTGCTCTGCGCTTGTAAGAACTGACGAGTTCGCAGGCCAACAACAAAAACACCGGAATTGATCACGTAACCGGCATCTTTCGTGGGTGATTGTTGAGAAATGCTTATACACTCGGGCAGACATACAACAACAAGAAACCGTTTGCCCGGCGCAAAAATGCAGCGGGTATGCGTTGATGCCCATGGATAATTCACGTTCCAACCTGTTGTATCTCTGGCCCCGGCGCACCCTGTTTGTCGGGCGCTTGCGGCATCCGATTGAGTTCAGCCAAGCGGCCGCTTCGCTGGTCATCGGAGTCGAAGGGCCCGTGCAACTGGTGTTGCCGGGATCAAACGTTGTCTGGCATGAGCATTCGCTGCTGTTGGCGCCGGGCCAAAGCGCCAGGATTGATCCCCAGGGCCAGCTGGTCGCGGCCTGTTACCTGGATGCCCTGGGGCAGGATTTCCGTCTGTTGTCTCACAGCATGGCCAGGCATCAGGACGGGGTGTACGCCGGCTTTCATGGTGAGCACTCACTTCAACGTTGGCTCAAAGCGCTCTACAACGTTCCCGTGCAGGCGGAGGAAGCCTTCGATGCACTGGAATCGGGGATCAACCCGGCGGCCCAGCCCTATCCTGAAACCGACCCGCGGGTGGCGCGGGTGGTGGAACGGATTCAGTCGGAGATCGGCAGAAATGTCTCGGTGGAGGAACTGGCGAACTCGGTCAACCTCTCGGTTTCCCGTCTGGTAGAGCTATTTCGTGCCCAGGTAGGGGTGCCTGTGCGTCGCTATCGGCAGTGGCACCGGTTATTTGTGACCTTTACCGGCGTAGAGCGTGGCGCATCACTCACTGACGCCGCGATCGCAGCGGGCTTTGCGGATTCCGCTCACTTCTCCCATACCTTCCGGATGACCCTGGGTATGACACCGTCAGACATCGTCACGATGCTTTCTGGCAGTATCTTTGTGGGTCATGGTGCGCCTGTCGGTGGCCTGGCTGGCCATAACGCCGGAGCAGGATTACCCACTCCGACGTGTCAGACGGGACACTAGCCCTTCGCAGGGCGCTCAACCACTTTGCGCTTGCCCTTGGCTCCCTTGGCCAGGGCTTTCAGGCCATCGGCATCAAAGGCATCCACCCGGATAACGTCGTACAGCGCAGTGAGGGCCTCTTCCAGTTTCGGGCACTCATCGGCCGTTACAATGCCCTGGGCACAGGCCCAGTCCACCAGCTCTTTACGTTGATGGCCCATCAGCAGGGCAATGCCGTCCAGCTCGTCTTCGTCACGATTGCGGATGGCTTCGTGCAGGCGCTGGCGCATCTCGGCGGTTTCGTTGGCCAGGTTATAGGCATTCAGTACGCGGCCCAGCGGGTCGTCGGGATCCATGTTGATAAAGGTGCCGCGGCTGATGCGTTGGCGCACCGGGGTGTCGTTCACGATGGTCGCGGCCACTTTCGCGCCCAGCTTGTCGTCCGGGCCGTTCAGGCCGGTGGCGCCGAGCGGAAACACCAGAATCCGCAGCGGCCAGCGTAAGGCCGGGACCGGGAAGTTGATGATGGCTTCGCGCATGGAACCTTGCAGGTCGTGCAGGCAGGTTTGCAGGCACCATTCCACCAGGTCTCGCTGGTCGTCCGGGTAGCCTTCCTCATGCCATTGCTTGATTACGGCGGTGGCGTAATAGAGCTGGACCAGGCAGTCGGCCATGCGGCCAGACAAGCGCTGGCGGGCTTTCAGGCCGCCGCCGACGGTCAGCAGGGTGACGTCGGTCATTAATGCGAAGGCAGCGGAGAATCGGCCCAGCTGGCGGTAGTATTTCTGGATGTCGCCCTGGCGTGGCGCGGTTTCCAGCCAGCCCTTGCTCAGGCCGAGTACGAACGCCCGCAGGGCATTGCGGGTGGTGTGGGCCAGGTGGCGGTAGAAGATGCCATCGAATTGTTTTGCGGCTTTGTCTTCATCTTCCATGCCCGCGGCTTCGATTTCTTCCACGATAAACGGATGGCAGCGAATGGCGCCCTGGCCGAAGATCATCAGGCTGCGGGTCAGGATGTTGGCGCCTTCCACAGTAATGCCGATGGGCACTGCCTGGTAGGCCCGAGCCAGGAAGTTGCGGGGGCCGGTGATCACGCCCCGGCCAGCGACTACATCCATGGCGTGGTTGATCACCTCCCGCATCAGATCGGTGTTGCGGTACTTCAGCACCGCCGAGGGCACAGATGGGCGCACGCCCCGGTCCAGCATGCCGGCGGTCAGCAGGCGGGCGGCGTCCATCATGTAGGTGTAGCCGGCGATGGGCTCCAGGGCTTCCTGAACGCCTTCAAACTGGCTGATGGTGCGGCCGAACTGTTCCCGGGTATAGGCGTAGGAGCCGGTGGCCAGGCTGGCCAGTTTGCCTGCGCCGGTGCCGAGAGCCGGCAGGGAGATGGAGCGGCCGATGGACAGGCATTCCAGCAGCATTTTCCAGCCTTTGCCAAGCATGTCCTGGCCACCGATGACCTGTTCCATGGGGATAAACACTTCTGTACCCCAGGTGGGGCCATTCATGAACACGGTGTTCATGGGCAGGTGGCGGGCGCCGGCATTCACGCCGTCGGTCTCTCGGGGCACCATCACGCAGGTGACGCCTATGTCGTCGTTGCCACCCAACAGTTTTTCTGGGTCGTAGACCTTGATGGCCAGGCCTATCAGAGTCGCTACCGGGGCGAGTGTGATATAGCGTTTGTTCCAGGTGACCTTCAGGCCCAGCACTTCCTTGCCGTTCCATTCGCCCTTGCAGACGATGCCTTTGTCCGGAATGGCACCGGCGTCGGAGCCGGCCACCGGTGAGGTCAGGGCAAAACAGGGGATTTCCTTGCCCTTGGCCAGGCGCGGCAGGTAGTGGTGTTTCTGGTCGTCGGTGCCGTAGTGCATCAGCAGCTCACCCGGGCCCAGGGAATTGGGCACCATGACGGTCACTGCTGCCGATACGCTGCGGGTGGAGATTTTCATCACGATTTCGGAGTGGGCAGTGTTGGAAAAACCCAGGCCCCCGTCTTCCTTGGGAATGACCAGGCCGAAGAAGCCCTTGTCACGGATGAATTTCCACACTTTGTCTGGCAGGTCGTAGTGTTCGTGGGTAATCTGCCAGTCATCCAGCATCTTGCACAGTTCTTCCACCGGGCCGTCGAGAAACGCTTGCTCCTCGCTGGTCAGATGCGCCGGAGCGGCGTCCAGCAGCTTGTTCCATTCCGGCTTGCCGGAAAACAGTTCGCCATCCCAGTCTACCGAACCGGAGTTCAGGGCTTCCTGCTCGGTTGGCGAGAGCTTGGGCAGGCGGCTGCGGACCCAGCCCAGTAAGGGCCGGCTGAATTTGTCCAGGCGCAGGTCGCCGGGCAGGGTGATCAGTAACGCCAACGCTAACAGCAGGCCGCCGATGACAAAACTGAGAAGGTGCCAGCCGTCGTTGGCGACCCCGACTAGGGTGGCCACGGACATCACAATCGCGGCGGTTTTACCGCCGATGCTGAAATAGATCAGCACCAGGGCACTGAGAACCAGAAGCAGAACACTCATGGACAGACCTCCATATCATTACCAGATCAGGCAGATTTGCCTCTAACCATCGGCCAAAGTCCAGGCAGTTGCAAGGAAAACGGACGGTTCGATAGGGGGCTGAGTGGCAGACGGTTTAAGAATTTACAAAATCTTGCAAAAGTAATAAATCCATTCCTTTTTTTAATCGTAATTCTCTCCACTTAACCAATATGTGGAGTGCTTATATGACTGGCCAGCTCACGGTAGCAAAACGCCTGGCGTTGGGGTTTGGGTTGATGGTAGCGCTGATGGTGCTGGTCAGCGTTGTGGGTAATCACCAGGTGGGATTCATTGACCGGACCCTGACCTCGGTTAATGAGGGCGCTTCGCTCAAACAGCGCTTCGCCATTAATTTCCGCGGCAGCGTGCATGACCGGGCGATTGCCATTCGGGATGTGGTGCTGGTGAACAGCGATGCAGCCCTGCGTGGACACCTTCGCACCATCGATGACCTGGCGGCGATGTACCGGGAGAATGCGGAAGCCATGTCCCAGATGTTCCAGCGCCAGGGGGCCACGGATCAGGAGCGCCGTTTGCTGCGGGACATCGAAGCCACCGAGCAGCGAACCCTCGCCCTGACCGATGAGGTGGTGACTCTCCGAACCGCAGGCAATACCGAGCAGGCCCGGCGCCTGTTGCTGGATCAGGTTTCACCGGCTTACAGCGAGTGGCTGGCGCGGGTTAACGCGTTTATTGATTATCAGGAAGACACCGTTGCCGCTGACCTGGAAGAAGTGCGCGACGCCGCCAGTGGCTTCAACATCATGATTCTCTCCATTACCGGTTTTGCTGTGCTGGTCAGTGTACTGGTGGCGACGGTGATCATCCGCAAGCTCAAGCGCATTCTCGGCGCGGAGCCCGAGGAAGTGGCGGCGGCTATCCGGCAGCTGGCGGATGGCCAGCTGGAGCAAAATCTGGAAACCCGTTACCCGGACAGCGTGATGGGCGCTCTGGCGGATACCATTGACCGGTTAACGGGCATCATCCGTGAAGTAAGGTCTGCGGCCGAGGAGCTGTCTAACGCGTCTGGCGAGCTGGAAGATACCTCAGATAACAACAGCAAACAGATCCGTATGCAGGCCACTGAGGCCGAGCAGATGGCCACCGCGGTGAACCAGATGGCCGCCACGGTGAACGAGGTGGCGGGCTTTGCCGCTAACGCCGCGACAGCAACCCGCAAGGCTGACCAGGAAGTTGAAACCGGAAATCAGGTGGTCAAGGAGACCGCCAGCTCAATCACCGAGTTGGCGAACAAGCTGGAGGACGCGGCGGCTTCTGTAAACCGGGTGTCGGAAGACAGCGGTAATATCGAGAAGATCATCGAAGTGATCAACGCCATCGCCGAGCAAACCAACCTGCTGGCGCTGAATGCGGCCATTGAAGCGGCTCGTGCCGGTGAGCACGGCCGGGGCTTTGCGGTGGTGGCTGATGAAGTGCGTTCCCTGGCATCCCGTACCCAGGATTCCACGCGGGAAATTCAGGACATGATTGGCCGGTTGCAGGCCGGTGCTGGTGAGGCCTCCGGTGAAATGGAACGAAGCCGGGATCTGGCTCGGGTGACGGTTGAGAAGACCGCCGAGGCAGAAACCGCGCTTGGGCGCATCCGGGAAGAGGTGGCTTCCATCAACGACATGAATGCCCAGATTGCCAGCGCTGCAGAAGAACAGAGTTCCGTGGCGGAGGAAGTGAACCGCAACATCGCGAGGATTCACGATGCCACCATTGAAACCTCTGCCGGATCGGATCAGGTGGCCGGTGCCAGCCGGGATCTGGCCGTGCTGGCGGGCCAGTTGCGCTCACGGGTCAGCGTGTTCCGGTTCAGAGGCTGAGCCCCGCCATCAGCAATGCCAGGGTCGACAGCAGGGTGACCACATTAGCACCGAGCAGGCGGTTCAGTTCGCCTGCTTTATTCAGGACATGGGGCAGGCGCACGCTGATCCACAGGGCCAGTGGCAACGGCAGCAGGGCGATCAGCGCTGCGACCGGCAGAATTCCGGTCAGAATGCCGGCTCCGATCAGCAGATAACTGCCGGCCAGCAGGCCAGCCACGATCCTGCTGGCGGTTTCCGGCCCAAGGGTGATCACCAGGTGCCGGCGGCCAACCTGCCGGTCAGCATCCGCGTCCGGGATCTGGTTGATCAACAGCAGCTCGCTGACCAGCAGCAGTGCGACGGCTGCGCAGATCAGGGCAGCGGCATCCAGCCGGGCACCCAGGGCTACCAGGGTGCCCAACACCATCACCGGGCCAAAGCCAATGCCCGGTGCCAAAAGGCATAACAGCGGCGAACGGGTGATCCAGCGGGTATAGGTCAGCACCAGTACCACCCCACCGGCACCCAGAACGAACATGGGCAAACCCCGAAGCCACAAAAAGTACACGCCGATGGCGATCACCAACCCCAGGGTGCCGAGCCCGGCCCACAATACCCGCCGCGCTGCGGAGGGTACCTCGGGTAGTGCGCCACTGCCGCCGGAGAAAGGGGTGCGCCGGGTGATCAGGTCCAGTCCGGACCGGAAATCCTCATATTCATTGAGCAGGTTAACCGCCGCATGGGCCAGCACGGCACCCACAAACACCAGCAGGGTGTCGATCAGCGCCGGAGGCTGGCCCTGTCGCCAGGCAACGGCCAGGCCCAGTCCCACACACAGTGGCGCCAGCAGCAGGAAGTTCGGGCGAGCAGCGCGCACCACCGCAACGGTTTCAGACATCCGCTTTATTCATCCATGTGAAGTGGTGAGCCGGTCAGACGTAGCCGGCTGCGAACACCAGGCCCAGGACAATGGGCATGACCACCAGACTGCCCAGGTTGCTCAATAATACCAGCGATGCCACCGCGTGGGGTTCCTGCTGATACTGCTCCGCCACCATGTAGTTGAGCACCGCAGGCGGGAGCGCCGCAAACACCCACAGGCAGGCTACCTGAAGGCCCGGCAGGTCGAGTATGGCAATCATGGGCCAGGCCAGCAGCAAGCCACTGACCGGGCAGGCAATGGCGCCAATCAGCCCCAGTTTCCAGTCCCGGAAATCGACATCCAGCATCCGCACCCCCAGGGCAAACAGCATCAAGGGGATACACACGCCACCGAGCATGTTCAGGGTTTCCAGCAGCCAGCCAGGCAGGGCAACACCGCTGAAGTTTACCGTTAGCCCGGCGATGCTGGCGAACACGATGGGTAGCCGCAATCGCCGAATGATCGACGTGTACGGGTCCAGCATGTACAGGCCAACGGAAAAGTGCAGCAGCATCTCAACAATGAACAGTACGATTGCCGCCGGCAGGGCCGCTTCGCCGAACGCCAGTACCAGCAACGGAATACCCATGTTGCCGGAATTGTTGAACATCATCGGCGGCAGGAACGTTTTCAGGTTCAGGTTCAGAACGCGGGCCACCGGGTACAGAATGATGCCAGAACCGAGCACGACCACCGTAGCCGCCAGCGCCAGCCAGCCATAGTCCTGCAGGGGCGCCTGCTGGTCGGCCAGTACGGCAAACACCAGCATGGGCACGAACAGTTCCATGTTGAGAACGTTCAGGCCTTGAATGTCTGGTGTGCGGTAGCGGCCATACAGGGCGCCACAGCCTGCAATCAGGAATACCGGCAGCATGGTAGCTAGGATCTGGCCGATCATGGGGAGAACTCCGACAAACGTTCGGGACGACAACCATCAACAAACGGTTAGGTTCGCAAGTATCGGACCGTTTCGGCAAGCAAAACTTGCCCATGTTCGACCAAAGCGGGAGGCGCCTGCCAAGGTTGGTTGCGGTCGCTGGCCGGGGCTACCACAATAGCCTTCGGCAGCCTTTCAACCAGTTGGGGAGTTCGTTTGTGGCCAGTGCGTTTGATCACCCTGTTCGACGTGAAAATACCTGCTCGGTCAAATTTGATGCCCGCCAGGCGGTGTTTGGCCGGGACGATGTCATTCCGGTTTGGGTGGCGGATATGGACTTTGCCGCGCCCGAGGCGGTCATCCGCGCTCTGACAGAGCGGGCGCAGCACCCGGTATACGGCTATACCCTGTTTCCTGACAGCCTGTACCAGGCAATGATCGACTGGTTTGCGCAGCGCCATGGCTGGCACATTCGCCGGGAGTGGATATTGATGGCGCCGGGGGTGGTGCCATCCCTGAATGCCGCCTGTATGGCCTATGCCGGACCGGGTGAGGGCGTGATTATCCAGCCGCCGGTGTATCCACCTTTCTTCAGCTCGGTGCGCCAGAGCGGTCGTGAAGTGATTGAAAACCCGCTGGTTCAGGATCCGCAGACCGGGCAGTACCGGATGGATCTGGAGCATCTCGAGCAATGCGCTGCCCGGCCCGATGCCAGGGTGCTGTTGTTGTGCTCCCCCCACAATCCGGTCGGCCGCGTCTGGACGGAAGCGGAGCTGAAAGAGCTGCTGGCCGTTGCCCGGCGCCACAACCTGGTGGTGCTCTCGGACGAGATCCACTGCGACCTGACCTATCCGGATGCTGCTCGGCACACCGTCCTGGCCAGCTTGGCCCAAGAGGATGATGCGCTGGTGACGGCGGTGGCTCCGAGCAAGAGTTTCAACATGCCCGGTCTTGGTTTGTCCGCCCTGGTGATCCCAGATCCGGAACGGCGCAAGGCCATGAAAGCGGTGTTTGAGTCCATGCACCTGCCCCAGTGCAACCCGTTCAGCATTGCCGGCTTTGAAGCGGGGTATCGCCACGGCGCCACTTGGCTGGACGAACTGCTCGGCTATCTGCAGGCCAATCGGGATTTCGTGGCCAACGCGGTGTTCCGGCGATTGCCAGGCATTGACGTTGCAGCGCCGGAAGGCACCTATCTGATGTGGCTCGACTGTCGGAGCCTGGGGCTGGATGATGCCGGCCTCAAACAATTTTTCGTTGAGGACGCCGGCGTGGGCATGAACCCGGGGTTGTCCTTCGGGCACACGGGCAGTGGCTTTATGCGCCTGAACATTGGCTGCCCGCGATCCGTGCTGGAACAGGTCATTGCCCGGATCGAGGCAGCGCTGGCTGGCTTATAGTGCCGGTTGCGACTGGATGGCGCAGTGGTCTTCCACCAGCTTCCAGTGCGGTGGCTCCTGGATACCCGGCATGTCGCCCTTGGTATCCCGGATGGCTTCCCAGATCTTGCCGCCATGGCTGACCTGGCTGCCGACGGAGTAACTCTCAGCAAACAGCCATTGTTCCGGGCGTTCGCAGAACTCTGTGTTACTGTCCGTCTGGGTAACGCCTTCCTCCACATCAGCCGGGTCTATGGGGTCGGGCGGCCTGTTTTCACCACCACAATCTGGCACCGAATGTAAGCGTTTCCAATCGAATGTGATACCCGGCTCCATACCCTCGTGAATTTCACGGGACTCGTACCAGTTGTCGTTGTGAAACACCACAGACCCCGCCGGGTAATAGCGGCTGGGCACCCATTCATGGTCTTCCGGATCACAGGCCTCGGCAGACGCCAATGCAGGCATGCCAAGTGCCAGGATCATCAACAACAGACCATAAAGTGTGCGGGCTCGCCTGATGCTGGTGGTGGCTTTCATCATGTGTCTCTCCCGTTTTGTTCCTGACTCCGAAGTGAATACGCAGCCTGTCGGCGACCGGTTCGCGTGGCCAACACCAGGCCTGCGAGAATCAGCAGGCCGCCAATCATGTGAAACGCGCCAAGCGACTCACCCAGAAAAATGCCGGCCAGTATGGATGCGAAGACCGGGGTCAGGTACATGAATATCGCGGCCCTGGCCGGGCCGATCGCATGCACGCCGTGATTCCAGAATGCGTAGGCAAGGATACCGGGGAATATGGCGAAATACAGTAGCGACATGGCCGTATTTCGGGTCAGCTCGAAGCCCCCGGCGAAGAAAAACAGGTCGACCAGGTAAAACGGCAGGATCACCAGCGTGCCCAGCAGAATCTGGGTGGTCAGGAAAGTAAGGGCCGGTAACGGCACCGCCTGCCGTCTGAGCAAGACCGAGAACAACCCCCAACTGAAGACGGCCGCCACCATGATCAGGTCACCGGGTTGTGCCTGAAGGCCGGTCAGAACCGAGAGCTCGCCACGGGCCACCACGGTCAGGATGCCTCCGATGGCCAGGGCGATGCCCAATGCCTGAACTGGCCGTGTGCGGTCGCCCAGAAGCATCCACGCCAGCAGGGCCACGAAAATAGGAATGGTGGCATTGATCAGGGCAATATTGGTGGCGGTGGTGGTGATGGCGGCGTAGTAGAGCAGTGAATTGAACGCGGCCACGCTGAAGGTGGCCAGTGCCAGCATCGAACCCAGGCGGGCACGGATGACCCGGCGATGATGCCACATGCCAGGGAAACCGAAGGGCAGCAATATGGCGAGGGCAATCACCCAACGCCAGAAAGACATCGACAGGGGCGGTACATGCTCAACCGTGCCTCGCGCGACCACGGCATTGCCGGCCCAGAACAGCGGCGTAAGCACCAGGCCCACATAGGCCAGGCCGGGAATTCGGGATAATATGCCAGAGTTTGCCGAAGACACATGAACTCCTGTGGATCATAGGCTGTCGGGTAAAACCCCTAGCATACTACTCTCCTGGAACTTCTGCCTCCGTACCAATGTGGTAGGCGGCGAAGCCGGCCATCACCACCTGATCAACCGCCATGCCGATGATCCGGCCGTTGGAGGTGGAGCGTATCGGGTGTTGCTCATTGGTAATCGGATCAGCCACATAGCCCAAGACCTCCCCTTCGGAGACATTGGCACCCAGGTTAATCTCGCTGAACAGAATGCCGCCGTGCTCGGCGCGCACCCAGGTGGAATCATAATAGACCGGTTCCGGATCGCCCCAGACAAACATCCTGGAGATCATGCCGTGTTTCTCCAGCAGGCTGTTGAGGCTATTTACCCCCGCTTCGATCTGATGCTCCTGAATTCGCAACGACTCCCCGGCTTCCATGGTCACGGCACGGATACCTGCCTGGACGGCTGCCGTGCGCAGCATGCCCGGGGAGCCGGAGCTGTGCACCACCGCCATGCGGTCAAACCCACGGGTGAATTCCGCCACGTCCGGATCGTTCATGTCGGCCCGCAGCTGGGGCAGGTTGGTGCGCTTGAGGGAACCGGTGTGAATGTCCACCAGCATGTCGCAGTGCCGAATAACATTCTCAAACAACGAGTAGGCCACCCGGTCGGCAAGGTTGCCGTCCTTGCGGCCCGGGAAAAAGCGGTTCAGATCCCGACGGTCCGGCAGGTACCGACTGCCCTGCTGGAAGCCGGTTAGATTGACAATGGGCACGCCGATCACCCGGCCACTGAGTTTCTCCGGATTGAGGTCGTACATGGTGCGGCGAATAATCTCGATGCCGTTAAGCTCATCGCCATGTACGGCGCCAGTCAGGCACAGGGTTGGCCCAGCATTCACGCCGTTGACCACCAGAACAGGAGTAATTTGTGACAGGCCGGCAATCTGGATCTGGGGGGACCAGGCCAGCCGCGTCGAGGTGCCGGGCAGCACTTCCTTGCCTAGCAGGGTGAAACTTTCGGCCGGCAGGGGTTCTACCGGCGCGTCGGCCTCGTCCTCAGGGGCAGACGTTTCCCCTTGTGCAGTATCCTGAACTACCTGAAGTTCCTCTGCAGACAGTTCCGCCCCCGGCAGGGTTTCCGGTTCCGGCTCGGGTTCCGGCAGGGGGGCCACCTCTTTCAGGTCGATGTTGGGGGCAATCTTGCGGGTAACGGGCACCACCACGGTGTTGACCGTTTGTGTTTGCTGGTTGGTGTCTGGCGCCGATGGTTCCTGTTCGTCGTCGCTGGCGTCGCCATCTTCGCCTGGACTGCGGCGGGGTTCAGAGCGCACCACATCCTCAACGTTTTCATCCTCTGCGAGTTGGGCCACCAGCACAGACGAATCGTTGGTGTCGGCCAAGGTGACCATTGGCAGGGCGGCAGCGAAAAGCCAGATCGGAAAATGTCGGATTGTGGAGTGTCTGGGCCTTTGAAACAGCATAAGTCCTCGAGTACCTGTCCAGTGGCCCCAAGGATAGGGCCCTGTATGGTTCATGAATACCGCTGTGACAGAGGTTTAATGCCACTTTCATGATCACGGGCCCATCTGTAATGGCCCAATGTGGTTGAATGTAATAACACTGCTATCTTTCAGAGATATGACTGTTATACGTGCCACGAGGAGAGAACTAAATGGACCTTTTGCGAATTCTGGTTGCGATTCTGTTACCGCCATTAGGTGTTTTTTTACAGGTGGGGCTGGGCAAGCATTTTTGGATCAACATACTGCTGACCATCCTGGGCTACATTCCTGGCATCGTGCACGCGGTGTGGATCATCGCCAAGAAGTAGCCCGGTACCAGGCTTAGTGAGTATGCCAGAGGTTGTCTGACTGGTATGCCCGTTGTTCTGCCTCAAGTTTGAGGAGGTGTGCCAGGGCTGATCGTGCTGCCAGTCCATGAATGGCCGCAGGCACATCGTCGTAGGCTTTCGCCGTCAGATCTTTCAGGGACACCGGCGCCAGGGCCTGAAGTGACCGGAAGATCTTGTGCTCCCGCGATAACCGATGGGTGATCAGGTAATCAATCACCGCCTCCGGTTGCCCCATCAGAAAGCCGTGGGCGGGCGCGATAAAGCGCACAGGCTCCTCCAATAGCTCGTACAGGGATTCCACATAGGCCTTCATATCGCCGTCCGGCGGATTGATCACCACCGTTGAGCCCTGCATGATGTGGTCACCGGAGAACAGCAACTCCTGGTCCGTCAGCAGGAAACACAGGTGGTTGGATGCATGCCCGGGGGTATGAATTACCTTCAGGATGCCCGCCTCGCTGACAATCAGGTCGCCATGCTCCGGCTCATCGTCCGCCTTAAAGGACTGGTCCTGCCCGGCGCCTTCCGGGGCCGGCCAGCCAAACACCCGGCATCCCGTTCGCTCCTTCAGCACCGACACTGCCGGTGAGTGGTCCAGGTGGGTATGGGTCACCAGCACCTGGTCCACTACCCCGCCGGTTACCTCCAGAATCGCGTCAATATGGGCGCTATTGGCCGGCCCCGGATCAATCACCGTAAACCGCTCAAAGCCCAGAATATAGGTATTCGTGCCCGGCCCGGTCATCATCCCCGGGTTCGGGGCCGTCAACCGTACCACTCCGGCTGCCACCTCAACCGGTTGCCCCGGCACGATTTCCGCCCGGGTGGTGCCTTCCCCATCCGGGTCCAGCTTGACCGCCTCATCGTAAGCCGGCGCGTTGGGTTCCAACATCACCGGCTTACCCTTGCGAAGCGCCGGCCAGGGATCGGTCGGGAACGCCTCCGGCGGATTGGCGTGGGCATAGCGCATCAACTCGGCGGTGGAACTGAAATCACACAACACCCGCAAGGTACGGATCGTCGGCAACCCCAACAACCGCTGCCCCGCCCGATGCTCCTCCAACGCCTGCGCCGGTGAAATCCACACATGATCAATCGTCTCCTGACCATCGTGCCCAGCCACTTGCCCTTCCGGCGCCACCGCCACAAAAAACCGCGTATCAAACCGCCGAGGCGGCCCCGGCGGCGTCACCCAATGGCTCAAATACGCCAACCGGTCCAGCGGCACCACCAGCCCATGCTTCTCACACAACTGCGCCAGCGACACCTCATCCCGAAACAACGCCTGCCGCTCACCATGCACCTGATGGTCTGCGCCAACCAGCTTGCCATTCGCATCCTGAGCCAGCAGAACCCCCGCCTCCTCAAAACACTCCCGAACCGCCGCCAACATGAAATCCGCGCCACCCTCATCCAGACTCATGGTCTGACTGATATCCGCGTCTTCAACACCCACAACATGCGGCTGCGCCTCCGACTCCTGCTCATTCACCGCCCCGCCGGGGAACACATAGTAACCGGGCAGGAAAATAGCCTCCCAGGTGCGTTGCAGCAGAAGCACTTCAATGCCGTTTTCGGTATCGCGGGTAAGAACCAGAGTGGCAGCCGGGCGAATATCCATAAGTAACTCTTATTATGACGTTTTATTGGGCGCATGCAGGAAGTCTGGGCGGGGCTTGGGGCTGGGCTTTCCAGAACTGTGCGGAGCCATGGATGGCGGAGCCCAAGCGTCACAAGGATGTGCCGAAGGAGCGTGTTCTGGAAAGCCCAGCCCCAAGCGCCGCTTACTCCGAAACAAAAAGCGCAGGAACAAGAAGCAAGATACCCGATAGCACCATAAGATGAGAAGTCACAACCGGAAGCGTATGATTCAGCCCAATCCAATGTTGAACCAGATCAGGACACCCCCGTGGCAAGAATCAAACTAGACTTTCCCGACAACGCCTTCAGCTTCGAAACCCGAATGCCCGTCAGAATCACCGACATCAACGGCGCCAACCACCTCGGCAACGACGCCCTGATCTCCATGCTCTCCGAGGCCCGCGCCCAGTTCCTGGTCGAACACGGCATCGAAGAAGCCGACCAGAACGGCACCGGCATTATCGTCACCGACCTGGCCACCATGTACCAGGGCGAATCCTTCTACCCGGACATGCTGCGCTTCGAAGTGGGCCTGATGGATTTCAACAAATACGGCGGCGATTTCGTGTTCCGGGTTACCAAAGCCGACACCGGCCAATCGGTGGCCATGGCTAAATACGGTTTTGTGTTCTTCAACTACAAAACCCGGGAAGTCACCCCCATGCCCGAGAGCTTCCGGGCCAGGTTTGCCGGCTAACGGTCCGGGTAATTCCGGCTTGGGCCGCCCTTATCCACACCCCGGAACAGGGCGGCCTTCGCCATCATATGGGCGCTGACTGGCGCAGTCACAAACAGGAAAACGGTCACAATCGCCTCATGCACAGAAAGCGCGCCGCGCTGGAAACTGAAAAACAGCAACGAGCCGATCAGCAAACAGCCCAGGCCAAGGGTGCTGGCCTTGGTGGGCCCATGCAGCCGCATAAAGAAATCCCGCAACCGGGCCAGGCCAACAGAGCCAATCAGCGCAAACAAGGCGCCGGCCACCAGGAACAGCGAAATCACCAATTCAAGAACGAACGGCATGGTTGACGCAGTCATTCGATCACATCCCCCCGCAACAGATACTTGGTCATTGCCACGGTTCCGACAAACCCCATCAGGGCAATCAGCATGGCAGCTTCAAACAGGATGCCCAGCGACAGCCGGATATCAAACAGCACAATCAACGCAATACTGTTGATCATCAGGGTGTCCAGCGCCAGGATCCGGTCAACGATGTCGGGCCCGATGGCCAGCCGGTAAAGGTTCAGCAGGATGGCAATCGCAAACACAGTGATCGCCAGGTTAACCGCCCATTCAATCATCGAAAATCTCCTGTAACGGTTTCTCGTAGTGCTCACGGATGTCCTGAATCAGCGCAGCCTCATCCTCGAGATGCAGACAGTGAATCAACAGGCACCGGCCCTCGCGATCGTAGTGGGCGCTCACCGTGCCCGGGGTGAGCGAAATGGTGCTGGCCAATATGGTCACGGCAAAATCGTCGGTCAGGGTCAGAGGGTAAGTGAAGAACCCTGGCTCCAGCTGCCGGGAATAGAACAGAATGCGCCGGGCGACAATCAGGTTGGATTTCAGGATGTCCATCAACAACCGGCCAAGGTAGCGCAGCAACCTACCCGGATGCTTGATCTTTGAACGCTCCGGCCAGAACGGCTGGGTGACCCGGGAAATCACCACCGCCAGCACCGCACCCAGCAACAGGTGGGCAAAGCTGAACTCATTCATCAGCAGCCATAACAGCAGCAGAAAGCCGGCGAACAGAGGGTGTGGCACCCAGCGCTGTAACCAGTTCATGGGGTGAGCCCTCCCGTTTTCGTGGCGGGCTCACCGAGCACCGCCTGAACATAGGCGGACGGATGATAGAGCTGGCCTGCGGTCGCGGTCATATACTCCATCACCGGCGCGGCAAACAGGGCGAGGGTGCCACTGATGCCGATAAGCACTGACACCGTGGCCACCCGCGCCGGGTCCAGCTTGCGGCGCTGGCGGCCGGTGAACGGCTCCGGTTTCCAGAACCAGCCGGAGCCGGCACGGCTGAGTGCGGCAATCATGAATAACCCGGCTAACAGTGTGATACCCCAAAGCCAGAGATAATGCGGATGCCCGGTGGCGTTTTGCAGCAGCCAGGCTTTGCTGATAAACCCGGAGAACGGCGGCAGCCCCGCCATACTGACCGCCGCCACCAGAAACAGCGTGCCCAGGGTCCAGCGATGGGTCAGAGGCGCGGTTACCGAGAGCAAGTCGTAGCCGTCGGCCCGCTGCCGGCCGATGAGGTCAGCCAGCAGGAAAAACACCGCGGCCAGGCAGGTGCTGTGCAGCAGATAGAACAGGCTGGCGGCCAGCACGGTGGCTTCGGCCATGGCAAAACTGGCCATCAGCAAGCCGCTGGACATAATCACCAGGTACGCCGCCATGGTACGCAGGCTGGCGGCCCCCAACACGCCAATGGCACCAAGGCCCAGGGTGGCCAGCGCCAGTGGCCAGAGCCACAGGAACACCCCGGCATTGAGGGGCTGCGTCGGGTCGAGCCCGAACACAACCAGAAGCACCCGCACCATGGCGTAAAAGCCCACCTTGGTCATGATGGCAAACAGCGCCGCCACCGGAGCGCTGGAGGCCGAATAGGCCCTGGGTAGCCAGAACAGCAGTGGCAGGATTGCGGCCTTGATACCGAACACCACCATCAGCAGCAGGGCGGCACCTTTGAGCAGGGTTTGGTCATCGGGGCTGGCGGCGGCAATCCGCACCGCCAGGTCGGCCATGTTCAGGGTGCCGGTCAGGCCGTAAAGAATGCCAAGGGCCAGCAGGAACAGGGCAGAGCCGAGCAGGTTGATGATTACATAGTGCAAGCCCGCCCGGCTTCTGGCCCGGCCGCCGCCGTGCAGCAACAGGGCGTAGGAAGCCAGCAGCAGGATCTCGAAAAATACGAACAGGTTGAACAGATCACCGGTCAGGAAGGCACCGTTAATGCCCATCAGTTGGAACTGGAACAGGGCATGGAAATGGGAACCCTCCCGGTCGCTGCCCCGGCTGGCATAGAGAACGCAGAACAGGGCCAGTAAGGCGGCCAATAGCAGCATCATGGCACTCAGCCGGTCCAGCACCAGCACAATGCCGAAGGGCGGCTGCCAGTTGCCCAGCCAGTAGGTGTGGTAATCGGTTTGAGCCGCAATAACCGCCCACACGCCCAGCGCCACCAGCAAACTGGTGGACAGAATGCTCCACACCCGCTGGCGGCCGATACTGGCCCGGTGGTTTACCAGCAACCAGGCGGCGGCCAGCATGGGGATGACGACCGGCAGAATCATCAGGTGGGTCATGGCCGGTCCTCGTTCGGGTTTTCGCCGTCTACGTGATCATTGCGCAGTTCCACGGCGGCTTTCAGGGACAACACCACCACGAAGGCGGTCATCGCGAAACTGATCACAATGGCGGTCAGCACCAGTGCCTGGGGCAGCGGGTCTGCACTGGATTCCGTCAGGCCGACAATGGCCGGGGCGCCGGTTGTCAGCCGGCCCATGCTGAACAGGAACAGGTTGACTGCGTGCGATAACAAGGTCAGGCCCAGCACCACGGAAAAGGTGCGGGCACGCAGAACCAGGAATACTCCACAGGTGGTCAGGATCCCCAGGGCGGCTGCGATCATCAGTTCCATCAGCCCACCTCCTTGCCTGGGCCGGCAATGGTCATCAGTTTGCCCAGGTTCGCGAGAATCAGCAGGGTTGCACCCACCACGGTGGTGTAAACACCCAGATCAAACAGCAGGGCGCTGGCCAGTTCAAACTCGCCAATCAGCGGCCAGTGCAGGTGGGCAAAGGTGGTGGTCAGGAACGGATAACCGAGCACCCAGCTGGCAACACCGGTCAGCAGGGCGATCAGCAGCCCCGCACCAATGAGCGAGCGGAAGTGCGTACGCATGCGCGCCTGGGCCCAGACCAGGCCACCGGCCATGTATTGCAGGGTGAGCGCAACGGCCGTGACCAATCCCGCAATGAAACCGCCCCCTGGCATGTTGTGGCCGCGCAGGAAAATATATGCCGATACGAGCAGGGCAATGGGCAAAGCCATGTGCGCCACCATCTGCAGGATGACCGGATGGGGCTCGGCTACCCAATGGGAGTGGCCGGATTCCGCCACCCGTTTTTTCAGGTTCAGGTTGCGGGTAAAGGCGAACACCGCCACGGCGGCAATGCCCAGTACCGTGATCTCACCCAGGGTATCGAACCCCCGGAAATCCACCAGGATCACATTCACCACGTTGGTGCCGCCGCCTCCGGGCACACTGTTGGCCAGGAAAAAGTCGGAAATGGAGTTTACCGGGCGGGTCAGCACGGCAAAGGTGAACGCGGCCACACCGCCGCCGGCGGCCAGGGCCACGAACAGATCCCGGGCAATTCGGGGAAAGCGGGATTCCTTGGGTGAGCTCTGTGGTAAGAACGACAGGGCCAGCATCATGATCACCACCGCCATCACTTCAACCGACAGTTGCGTCAGGGCGAGGTCCGGTGCGGAGAACCAGGCAAAGGTGAGGGTGACAAACAGGCCGGTGACCGACAGCAGCAAGAGGGCCGGCAGGCGGTGACGATGACACAGCACAACGCCCACGGCAGACAGGCAAAGGATACTGATGCCAAACACCACCAGTGGGTCCAGGGCGGTCATTGGCACAGGCCCGCGCCACCGTTCCAGGCCGCTCAGGCTCCAGGCCACCAGGGCGACGGTGGTTAACAGGATGAGTGCCAGGTAGCGCTGGAGGGAGCCGTTTTCCAGACGATAAACCAGCGTTTGCGAGAAGCGAATAGTGCGCTGCATGGCGGTTTCAAAAATGTCCTTGGCGTCCACCTCCGGTAACCGGGCATGAATGGCGAACAACGGCTTGCGGGCACTGTAAACCGCCAGCCCGCCGAGCATAGCCACCAGACTCATCATGGCAGGGGTGTGGGCGTTGGACAGGGCACTGAAATCATAGGCTGGTAAATGAGACACGGTGGTCTGCAGCACCGCCAGATGCACCAGGTGGTCGTAGATCCACTGGGGAACCAAGCCAACCAGCAACGATAACGTCGCCAGAATGGCCAACGGCAACAATGCGGCGGCTGGCTTACGCTTTGGCGGCCACACCGGCAGATCTCGTGGCTGGCCATTAAAGAAAACGTTGTGGAAGATGCGCACCGAATAGGCCACCGAAAACAGACCCGCTACGGTGACCCAGGCCGGGATCACCACATCCGCCCAGTGGGGTGACGTCACCAGCAGGCTTTCGGAAAACAGCATTTTCTTGCTCAGATAGCCGCTCATCAGCGGTAAACCAGCCATCGCGGCAGCGGGCACGATGGTGACAATCATCAGTGCCGGCATCCAGCGCCACAGGCCGTTGATCAATTGCATATCCCGGCTGCCGGTGGCCTGGTCCACGTAGCCCGCCATCATAAACAGGGGCGCCTTGAACAGAGCATGGCAGACCAGGTGGAACAGCGCCGCTGCCATGGCCATCTCACTGCCCATGCCGATCAGCAGGGTGATCAGCCCGAGGTGAGAGATGGTGGAATAGGCCAGCAAGCCCTTGATGTCATGCATGAACATGGCCACAAAGGCGCCCACCATCAGGGTGACCATGCCGGTGACGGTTACCAGCGCAAACCAGAGTTCGGTATCGCCCAGCGCCGGATGCAGCCGGGCCATCAGGAACAGGCCGGCTTTGACCATGGTGGCCGAATGCAGATACGCCGATACCGGCGTGGGTGCGGCCATGGCATGGGGCAGCCACAGGTGAAAGGGGGCCTGGGCAGATTTGGTGAATGCGCCTAACAGCACCAGGCTCAGCATCAGCGGGTACAGGCTGTGCTGTTTGAGCATCTCGCCCTGGGCGAGAATGTCAGATAACTGGAAGCTGCCGGCCATATTGCCCAGCAGCAGAATACCCGCCAGCAGGGCCAGGCCGCCGCCACCGGTAATCACCAGTGACATCCTGGCACCCCGGCGGGCGCCCCGGCTGGACCAGTTAAAGCCGATCAGCAGGAACGACACCAGGCTGGTCAGCTCCCAGAACACCAACATGAACAGCAGGTTCTCAGACAGTACGATGCCCAGCATGGCGGTCATGAACAGCTGGATCAGGATAAAGAAACGCGGGGCAGTGGCTTTGCCATCGAAGTAGTAACGGGCGTAAAGAATGATCAGGCAGCCAATGCCGGTGATCAGGGTGGCAAACAGCCAGCTCAGGCCGTCCAGCCGGAACGACAGGTTGAGCCCCAGTTGTGGAATCCACTGCACGGTGGTGACCAGCGCGTTCTGGTCTGAAGCCTGCGGCCAATGGCTTGCCAGCAAAAGGACGCCGGTAAAAGGTGCAACGGCAGCCAGAAGTGCGTGAGCACGGATGCTGGTGCCGGCAGAGCGGCGGCTCAGTAACCAGGAAGCAAACGCTCCCAGCACCGGCAGCAAAATGATGAGTCCTGGTAACATAGCGAGGCCGGTAGCCCGGAAGGAATATTTGGGTTAATTGTTCATCCGCCCGCAGCGATCAGGCTCGGGCGTGATAGCTAAAACAGATTACCGAAGACTAGCACATAAATTCATTGTTAACCGTCAAGTGGCCGGGTACTTTTGTCGCAAACGGGTCATTCCTTGGCGGTACAGACTGTACGCCATCAGTCCGGCTGCCAGGTTGCCGACCAGGGCCCCAGTCATCAACCCGGTGAGACCGGACACCTGAGCGCCCAGCCAAAGCAGGGGCAGGTAGCAGGCGAATAGCCGCAGGGTTGAGATCAGTAGCGCCCGCATGGGTAATCCCAGGGCATTGTTGATCGAAACCATCAGCATACAGACCCCCAGGCCGCTATAACTCAGCGGCACCCGCAGCAGATAGCTCAGCAGGATGTCCTGGACATCACCATCACGGCTGAACAGGGTGGAGACCAGCCCGGAGGCCGCCAGCCAAACCAGCCCCAGCACCAGTTGCCAGACCACCACAAAGCGCACGGCAATGCGCACCAGTTTGCGGATGTTGTCTAGCTCGCCGGCCCCGAGCATGCGGCCGATCATTGGCGGCATGGACATGGTCAGTGCCAGTACCACCACGATGGAGAAAAACTCTAGCCGGGTGCCTAGCCCCCAGGCGGCGACGGCGGCGGAGCCAAACCCGGCCACCAGCGAGGTGGCCAGCATGGCGGACAGGGGCGGCATCAGTTGGCTGACCATCGCCGGTCCCATGATGCCGCCGAGCTGCTTGATGGCTTTGGCCAGTTGCAGTTGCAGCAGGTCAAAGCGCAGCCATTGGCGTTTGACCAGTGCCGGGAAAACTACCAAAGAGCCAATCCCGAAGGCGGTGATGGTGGCCCAGGCAGCCCCGGGCAGGCCCCAGCCGAAGACAAAAATATACAGCGGGTCCAGGGCAATGTTGAGCAGGCTGGTGGCGATCATCATGTAGCCGGGTAACTTGGTGTCGCCGTTGGCCCGGCAGACGGCGTAGCCGAAGTAGAGCAAGGCGCCAAGCCAGGCGGACATAAGCCAGGGCACCCAGTATTCCCGGATGGTTGGCCGGAGTTGGTCTTCGGCGCCGAGGAAGTTGAGTATCCCGGTTTGTAATAGCCAGACTGAGAGGCACAGGATCAGCGCCAGGCTGGCGCCGATGCTGACGACGAGGCCGCCAAGGCGTTGGGCGCGGAGGTTGTCGCCCTGGCCCAGGGTTCTGGAAATGATGGCGGTGGTTGCGATGCCGAGGCCCACGTACATGCCGCTGACCAGTTGTTGCATGGGCACGGTGAAGCCCAGGGCGGCGAGGGGGTCGCGGCCAAGCTGGCCGACGAAGGCGCTGTCGGTGAGCTGGAAGGTCATCAGGGAGAGCACGCCGAACAGCATGGGCCAGGTCATGTGGTAGAGCTGGCGGGCCAGGCTTGGGCTTTGGGGTTGGTTCTGCACTTGGGGGTCGGTGCCTTGGGTTTTGGATTCTGGGCGTGGATTCTAACAGGTCTGGCTTCGGAGGAAGCACCCGGTTGGGGCGGGCTTTCCAAAACACGCTCCTTCGGCACATCCATGTGGCGCTTGGGCTCCGCCATCCATGGCTCCGCACAGTTTTGGAAAGCCCACCCCAACCGGGTGCCCTAACGCCGGAGTCTTGCCGGCGCAGCCCAAACTCGGAACGGGTAGTCCAAAACGATATCGAGGCTGCGTAAATGCTCTGGCCACCCGGTTGGGGATTACTTACAGAACCTTCAGCGCCGCTTCGTAATCTGGCTCGTTTTTGATTTCGTTGACCAGTTCGCTGTGCAGCACTTTGTTGTTCTCGTCGAGGACCACAACCGCACGGGCGCACAGACCGGCAAGGGGACCGTCCTGGATGGCGACGCCGTAGTCTTGCTGGAAGCTGTAGTTGCGGAAGGTGGAGAGGGTTTCAACGTTGTTCAGGCCTTCGGCTCCGCAGAAGCGGGCGGCGGCGAAGGGGAGGTCGGCGGAGACGACGAGGACGACGGTGTTGTCCAGGCTGCCGGCTTTTTCGTTGAATTTGCGGGTGCTGGCGGCGCAGACGCCGGTGTCGATGCTGGGGATGATGTTAAGAATCTTGCGTTTGCCGGGCCAGCTGTCGAGTTTTACTTCTTCTAGGCCGCTGTTGGTCAGGGTGAACGGGGCGGCGTTTTCACCGGCTTGGGGGAATTTGCCGCTGACGTCGATGGGGTTGCCGTCCAGGGTGACGTTGCTCATGGTGTGCTCCTTGTCTTGTGGTTTTGGATCTCTGCAATCTACTCTGTGTAGCTTACTTTGGATGAGTTTTCATCCCCTTTCAGTAATCCGTGCATAGCTTTAACCTCGGTGCAGGTCCGGGTAGGGGGCTTGTTTCCAAAACACGCTGTGAATACATCCGTGTACGCTCTGCTCCGCCATCCATGGCTCCGCAAGGTTTTGGAAACAAGCCCCCTACCCGAACTCCGGGCTTTCTCGCGGGTTTTCAATTTATTGAACGTTCGAGATTATTCTGACCAAAGGCTTTATCAGTTTGAACCAGCACTTTGAGCTTCAAAACCCGGTGCCGGGTATCGCTGTACTAGAAACAGGTAACCAATCAGGCCGAGCCCTGCGCATATCGCAATAATCGTGGCCATGACCAGTGGGGTGCCGTCGTGGAGGATGCCGACGAGGGCGCCGGCTGCTGCCGCTGCGGCCATTTGGACGAAGCCGAGGAGGGCGGAGGCGGAGCCGGCCATGGTGGGGTGGTTGGCTAATGCGCCGGCCATAGTTTGGGGCAGGACCATGCCAGTGCCGGCCATGAACAGGGCTTGCGGTAACACCACGGCCCAGGGGCTGTGGACGTTGTGGTAGGCGAGTAAGGCCATGGTGGCGCCGGCGGTGAGGGTGGTGGCCAGGCCGTAGAGCAGGATCTGGTCTGGCAGGTAACGCTTTGCCAGGCGGATGGAGGCCATGTTGCCGAGTAGGTAGCCACCGGCGGTGATGGCGGTGTACAGGCCGAAGTGTTCGGGGGCGACGCCCAGGACGTCGATCAGCACGAAGGCGGAGCCGGACAGGAAGGCGAACAGGCCTCCGTAGATGGCGGCGCTGGTGAGGGTGTAACCGATAAACGTCATGTCGGTGCTGATGCGGCGGTAGTTGCGCATGAGGTGGCAGAATCGGAACGGCTGGCGGTTTTCCGGGCGCAGGGGTTCGGGGATGCCAAAGGCGATGACGGCGACCATGACCAAGGCATACACGGCCATGACGATGAAGATCCAGTGCCAGTCCATGGTGGCTACGATGAAGCCGCCGAGCGTCGGAGCCACCGCCGGTGCCAAAGCCATCATGCCGGCCAGCAGGGCGAGAATTTTTGCCGCTTCCCGGGGCGTATAAACGTCCCGCACCACGGCTCTGCCGAGGACTGGTCCTGCGGAACCGCCGAGTGCTTGCAGGAATCGGAACAACTGCAATGATTCGATGTTGCTGGCCAGCGCGCAGCCAATGCTGGCGAGGGCGAAAAGCAGCATGCCGCCGATCATGACGGGTTTTCGTCCAAACCGGTCTGCCAACGGTCCACAAACAAGCTGGGCAAGGGCAAAACCAATCAGGTAAATACTCAGCGTGAACTGAACCTGATCGGTACCGGCATTAAAGTCAGCACCAATCTGCGGCAGCGCAGGCAGGTACATATCGATAGCCATCGGCCCAAGTGCCACGGCGGCGGCCAATAGAATGGTTGTCCAGATGCTGGTGAGTGCGAGCACGTCGATTCCTGACTTCGGTGAAGTGTCAGGTTGGGGGACGGCTTTCCAAAACACGCTGTGAATACATCCCTGTACGCTCTGCTCCGCCATCCCTGGCTCCGCAAGGTTTTGGAAAGCCGTCCCCCAACCTGACAGGCAACATTAGGGCGGGAAGTCTAGGACGATCGGCTCGCAAAAATAACGGCGTCCCCTTTCATGCAATACATGAGCAAAATCGATTGATTAATCGTGAAGACCGTTCATGGTGGCCGCCACGGAGTTCACCTGGTTGCGAACCCAGCGGTGGGCGGGGTCTGTCTGGTGGCGGCGGTGCCAGAGCATGAGTAAAGTGAAGGGGTTGTATTCAAAGGGTAGAGGCACGTAGGCGAAGTCTTGCATCAGCTGCGTGCTCATCCGTTCCGGGGCCGATGCCAGCAGGTTGGTACCTCTTAAAAAGGCAGGCAGTCCGGAAAAGTTTGAGACGGTCACCACGCTGCGCCGTTTCAGCCCCCGTGCCTCCATGGTGCTGTCCAGCCCGGGCTTCTCGCCAGTGGCGAATAGCACGGTGATGTGGTCGGCGTTCATGTAATCCTTCAGGTCAGCCGGCGCGTCACGGTGATTCTGGTCGTAGAACACCACCATCCGGTCCGCCATCAAACCCCGTTGCATGATATCTGTGGTTTCCGGCGCAAACGGACTGATCACCAGATCACAAGCCTCTTTGCGCAGCAGATCGGCATTGGGAATACCGGAGGGAATGACCTGCAAGTGAATACCCGGCGCCTGCTCCCGGAGCGTCTTCACCAAACCTGGTAACAAAAGATCCCGCTGGTAGTCGTTGGCCGCGATGGTAAATGTAAATTCCGCCGTCGCCGGCTCAAACGGCGGCCCCGAGGGCAGGGTGCGCAGGTCGTCCAGTAGCTGACGTATGTGCGGCCCGGTTCGCAGGGCATAGTCGGTTGGCACAATGCCCCGGCCGGATTTCACAAACAGTGGGTCGCCGAAGGCCTGGCGCAAACGCTCCAGAGTATGGCTTACCGCCGATTGCGTCACCCCCAACCGAACGGCCGCACGCGACACCCCGCCCTCGTCGAGTACAGCAACGAAGGTGGCGAGTGATCTCAGGTCCAGGTTCAACATATCAACAGGCTTCATGGTTGGCAGTTTAGGCGAGCGCAAGAGCCAAGTCATCAGGGAACCGGGCCTGGTTGATCGGTTTTGCCACTAAAGTCCGGTTGGTCTAAGTTGAGTAATCGTTCAATATTGAGGCGCACTTCCCCGGAACAGGAGCAAACATGAAAACCACTTTGGCGTTTGATGTTTATGGAACCTTAGTAGATCCGATGGGCATGTCCCGGCTGCTTGAGCAGGATGCAGGCGAGCAGGCAGCGGCGGTTGCCGGGCTCTGGCGGGAAAAACAGCTGGAGTTTTCGTTCCGAAAGGGCCTGATGCGAGTCTACGAAGACTTCGGCGTATGCACCCGCCAGGCGCTGCGCTATGCCATGGCCGTGCACCAGTTGGAGCTGAGCAAGGCGCGGGAAGACCAACTCATGGCCGCCTACCTGTCCCTCCCCGCGTTTGACGATGCCTTGCCAGCCCTGCAGGCCCTGAAAGGCCAATACCCTCTGTTTGCCTTCTCCAACGGCAGCTACCCCGCCCTGGAAAAGGTGCTCGGCCACAACAACCTGCTGGACCAGTTCGATGGCCTGGTGTCGGTGGATGACATCAAAAGTTTCAAACCCGATCCCGCCGTCTACACCTACGCCCGCCGCGCCACCGGCGCCTGGGATAGCCCCCTGTGCCTGGTATCCAGCAACGCTTGGGATGTGATCGGTGCCAGAGCGGCCGGGTTGTCAGCGATTTGGGTAAAGCGGGATGAAAACAGGGTTTTCGAAGACTGGGGCATAGAGCCGTCAGCAGTAATCCAAAGCCTTTCTCAACTTCCCGAGAGTCTCAAGGCTCTTAATACCTGAAAGCAGCTTTCAATAGGCATATCAAACAGTCAGCGAAGGCAGGGGTTGGAGAGGGGTTCCAAAACAATCAGGAAAACCACGTTTTCCGTTTTGGAACCCCTCTCCAACCCCTGCCGACAGACTCCGATAACGGGTCAGCCAGACCGAGCATCCAGCCACTCCGCCAGCTCCAGCCAGGAAGCCTTGGGCGCCTTACTCCCGGCCAGAATTCCCATATGCCCCCCAGGCGCTACCCGAAACGTCTTGTCGGTGGAACTGACATGATCCATCACCCGCTTCGCCGCCCCCGGCGTCGCCAAGGTGTCCTCCTGGCCGGCAATCGCCAGTAAGTTGGCATTCACATTCTCCAGCCGCGCGAAATCCTCGCCGATCTGGATCTGCCCCTTAGCCAGCTGATTATCAATCCACACCCGCACCACCGTATCCTGAATCACCCCGCCGGGGTAGGCCACCATCCGGTCCAGAAACGCCGACGTGGTGGCATGGTTGGTGACAAACTCCCGGTCACCCAGGCGCACAATCAGCTCCCAGTAACCCATCACACTGCCAATCGGATTGCTCAGCTTGAAACCGATGGTGTTGGCCCAGCCAGGTGTGTGAAACCAGTGCGGCTTCATACTGTGCAACTGAAACCCCGTGCGTTTGCGTACGACGCCGGCAACATCCGCGATGCGCTGGTACATCCATCCGATGGCGCCGGAGGCATGGCTGTCGATCGGCAAGCCCAGCACAATGGCATTGCGAATGTGCTGATCCTTGCTCAGGGCCGAGTAGAACAGCGTGAACATGCCGCCCATGCTCCAGCCGTGCAGCGACAGCTCCTGCTCGCCGCTGTGCTCCCGCACTCGGTTCAGATAGGCCGGCAGCAACTCCGCCACATAGGTATGCATGTTGTAGTGGGTGTGCTCCCGCTTGGGAATGCCCCAGTCAATCAGATACACCTCGAATCCCTTCGCCCTCAAAAAACGCACCAGACTGCGCTGGGGGAACAGATCGTAGATCAGCATGTTCACTGCCAGGGGCGGGATGATCACAATCGGTGTGCGATGGGTTGTGCGTTCCACCGGAATCACCAGATCGTCCAGCTCAATGAAATCCTCTTTCAGTGGCGGGTAGTAACGCAGGCTGACCAATCCGTCCGAATAGAGGGTTTCAAACGGGGTCTGGCCCGCCTGCACCAGGCTGGCGGCGCGAAACACCCGGTCAAAGGCGTTGCCGGCATAGAGGGTGCCCTGGCGAGCGAGGTCGGAGGTGATGTTGAGGGCTGTTTTCACGGGGTTAAGCATGTGTGTTTCCGTTGATACTTCAGTCACTGGTCCGGACAGGATAGGCGGGCAGTTGCTCGGGTGCCATGGCAAAACCGTCACATCTGGCCGGCATAATGGTCACTTCAGGCCACTGCCCAATCCTGTATCTCATTGTTATGATATCGGCCTTCCCGTAACTACAATGAAAACAGGATCCTCATGCTCAGTTTCTTGCCTGCCCCGATCATTGGCGTGCTCAACTCCATTCTGCTGGGACTCAACACCTTGTTCTGGTGCCTGCTGCTGTACATTCCGGCGGTGCTGAAACTGATCATTCCGCACAAGGGGTTCCGGGTATTGTGCACCAAAGCGATCATCTGGATCTCGGAATCCTGGGTGGCCTGCAACACGGGCTGGATGAAGCTGACCCACGGCACCCGCTGGCAGGTCACGGGTGCCGACAATCTCAAACGGGAAAGCTGGTACCTGGTGCTCAGCAACCACCAGAGTTGGGTGGATATCTTTGCCATGCAGCGGGTGTTCAACCGTCGGGCGCCATTCCTCAAGTTCTTCCTCAAGCAGCAACTGATCTGGGTACCGGTGATTGGTCTGGCTTGGTGGGGCCTGGATTTCCCGTTCATGAAACGCTACACCCGGGAGTACCTGATCAAGCACCCGGAAAAACGCGGTGAAGACCTGAAAGCCACCCGCAAGGCCTGTGAAAAATTCCGCTACACCCCGGTAAGCGTCATGAACTTTGTCGAAGGCACCCGCTTTACCAAAGCCAAACACGACAAGCAGAAATCCCCCTACCAGAACCTGTTGCTGCCGAAAGCCGGCGGCGTCGCCTTTGTGCTGGATGCCATGGGCGATTCCATCGACACCCTGGTAGACGTAACCATTGCCTACCCCAACGGCGCGCCTACCTTCTGGGATTTCATGTGTGGCCGGGTGCCGGAGGTCCAGCTGGATATCAGCACCCAGTTAATTCCGGAGCACTTGAAAGGTCGAGACTATTCCAGCGATGCCGAACATCGTCGGAATGTGAAGGAATGGCTGGGAGAGTTGTGGCAAAGCAAGGACCAGCGCCTGAGTCAGGCGCTGGCTGAGAGCGCGTGAACGAAACGGGTCAGGACTCGTCTTCGTCTTCCACCTCATCCGGATGTTCGCGCTTGTAGCGCTCCCATTCTTCCCAATCGTGAGGCGTCCCGGCATGGGGGCGCTTCAGGTGTTTGGCGTGATCCATCGCATTTTCACGAAGACTGTGATCACGCTCTTCCTCGTCTTTGTCGAAGCCGTATTTCTTCAGAAATTCCTGGGGGCTGATGGTCATGGTGCACCTCCCTTATTCGATCCCCCTTAGATATACGTGGTGCCAACGCCCCCGGTTTTAAAGTTCTGCCAGGGTTTGCAGCGCCAGTTCCTGGCCCACATCCCTAAGGGAAACCTGTCGCTCCCGCTTCTCAAAACCCCGGTCTGTAGCAATCCACCGACGATCGGCGTCGGTAGCTGGGGGCACGCCATTAGAGCTGACCATGGCCTGGATAGCGCCGTTGGTGACGTTGAGAACGCGAATCGTGAATTCATTGCCGGCAACCTGGCTGAGCTCCATCAGATAGTCCGCATGTTGGCTGAGCGCCCGCATTTCCAGTCGTGCCTGGTCTGGGGACAGACGTGAGAAATCGCCGTTCTCCAGGGCATTGTCGCTAATGCGCATGATGGCATCGCGGTCGACAATGGTGGCGCCGGCTCGGGTCAGCTGGGAGACCAATCCGGCCTGCAGATCAAAGGCCGGTGCCATCGGGGCAGAACGCCGTGCCCCCCGGGTTTCCACCTGGGCTGCACCACGGGCTTTGCCGTCCAGGCTCACGTTGCCGTCCGGAATGCTGCCATGCAGACTGCCTTGCTCTGAGACCACCACCCGCCGCTGGCTGGCCCAGTCGCTGACCTGATCGTTAAAGGCCCGGTTCCAGAAAACAGCGATCCTCGGATTGGAATTGCCCAGACCTGCCCGGAAGCGCTCAATAATCGCCTCGGCCGATTCGGTGCGTTGGGAGGCGTTGGCCTCGGCCCGCAGATCCTGCTCGGTCAGGGGTTTCTGATGCGGCGCCTTCATGGGCGCAGCCGGGTGATCGTTAGCCGCCAGCGCCACCATAGGCATCGCCCCAAGCAACAAGCCCGCAACCAGTGAGCGGTTCATCAGTTGATCTCCCGGACTTCAATGCGATATTTCAGTGGCTGGGTCGTGGTGGACAAGGTTTTGTAGGCACTGACGCTGTTGGCCGGAATGGTCGAGCGTTGCCACGTTGGGCGGGCATCTACCGGTACGCCATAGTCGTCAAAAAACTGGGTGCGAACCTCGATCTGGTAGTCGAAATCGGTGTGGTTACGCAGCACCGCGAATACCTCGGTGGTCCCTGTTTCGGTAGGGCGTTGGCCGTGGTTTTCAACCGACAAACGGTAAACGCGCCCGGCGTCCCGAATGCCGTCGTCCCAGGTGCGGCTGAGGTTGTAATCGGTGAACACCACGGTGTTGTATTCCAGCGGTGCCGTGCGTTCCGCGATATCGGTCGAATCCGCAGGTAAGGTATTGCAGCCTGCAACGATCAAGCCGGCGGCGGCTACAGCAATCAAGTTTCGAAACATGGTCTCTCTCCTTTTGGCGGCCGGGTTATGGCCGTTGGGACGTCGCAAGGGCCAGTCCTCGCCCCCGTCCGTCGAATCTGAATTCGGTGGTATCGGTCATGCCTGGAATGGCGTTGCCATTGGCATCCAGGAAGCGCACGGTCACTTGCTGGCCGGGCTCGGCCGACACCGGGATGATGTGCAGGGTGTCGGGCAGCGACTGCCAGTAACGGATATCGGCCCGCACGTTGGCGGAAGCAGACATACCCTGTGCGGCTACGCTGACCAGGCTGATGGCGGCAAAGCCTGCCCCCAGTACGCCCCCGGCGGAGGCACTGGCGCCGGCCAACAGGCTGTTCTGGCTGATATCGCTCAGGTTGGTGCCGATATCGCGGGTGGTTTCCTTGTACTGCACCTGGCCTTCCACAATACGGTCAATGGCGCGGCCGCCCCGGGTGGATGCCTGGAAGTAAATGTCTTCCATTGGGTACACCGTTTCCCACTGATCGCCGTGCTGCCACTGTGCGCCTACATCACTGAAGTTTCGACCGCGGCGGTACACCAATTGATAGTGGCCGACGCCATCACCCAGCTTGCGGGGCGAGGTGCCGGTTTCGACAATCAGCAGTGCATTGTGCTCGCCATTGGGGACAGGCGCATCCGGGCGGAAGGCCTGCAGTTCGGTGAAGTGCTGTTGCGCCAGCTGCTGGCTGTCCATCTGCAGGGCCGCCCAGCCGGCCAGGTAAATCAGCGCTGCAAAGTCAGAGCTGAACTGCTCTTCCTCGGCAAAGGCATCCTGCAGCAGGCCACCGATGAAACTGGCCCGGGCATTGCCGTAATCCCCCTGTTCCAGGAAAATCAGCCCCAGGTACAGATACACCATGGCCCGTTCGTAGGGTTCGCCCTTGAAGTCTTTTTCCGCCTCTTCGTACCAGATACTGCGGGCTTTACGGGCAGATTCATCGTCGGCGTACACGCTCTCGATGATCACGCGGGCACGGTCCAGGCTGCGCCGGGCTTCGTCCAGGTCACCTGCCCGGTACGCCTTCAGGCCGATCTCCATCAGGTTCAGGACCTCGTTGCGGCGCCCCTCCTCATACAGGTTCTGGTAATCCTGCCGAATGACGGTCGGCTTGCTGGCGACAACGGCCGCCTGCTCGCTGGTCAGGCCGGCGCGGTCGAAGGTCTTCGGCCCGGTGGCGCAGCCGGCCAGTCCGACCGACAGCACCGCCGTGGCCAGAACGGCCGGTTTGAACTCAGCGATAAACCACATCGTCTCGGCCCGCCTTGCGCATTTCGTACAGGCCACTCCAGACAATGGTGCCCAGCTCCATATCCACCATCTCGAAACTGATCTGGCTATAGCGAGACTGGGTGCCGTCGCTGCGATCGGAGGCATCCAGGGAGGTGATGCGGCCCGCCAGGCGATAATCCGCACCGGCCTGGGCTACGGTGGAGCGAATGGTGCCACCATCCACCGCACCATCACGTTTCAGGTCACGTTCCTGCTGCACCATGCCGGCGTATTCCCGGCCAACGAAAATCATCCGGCCATTGGAGGCCCGGTTCAGCTCAATGCGCAGCCGATCGGTAAGCATATTGGTGTTGACCACCGAGGAGCTCTCGTTACGCATGTATGCGTTGTCGATGATGATCCGGGGCGGAATGTCGCGCCCGGCGAGCATGCGGTTGGCCAGCATGTCCCGCATCATCTGATCGGTAATGGCCACGATGTCCTGGCTCTCGATGCCGACACCGCCCACTCGCCCGGTGGTCGAGGCATCTTCGTAAACCGTGGCCTTACCACGGGTGTTATCAATCTGGCCCGCGCAGCCAACCAGCAACAGAGAGGCTGCTGCCATGCCGGTGAACAGTGCCTTGGTGGTTCCCTTCATCATAAAACGTCTCCGGTTAATTGGTGGAAGCCAGTACGGAACTGAACTCCGGGTAAATCTGCGTGGCGGCGCGCATCGCATCTGTAAAGTTTGCGGTGGTGCCGTATTTCTGTTTCAGGTAGCGGGCCATATTGGGGAGGGAATCGAAGCTCCGGTCTGAGGCCGACTTGATGGCTTCCCAGCCGCCGGAGGCGGAGATGGCGCTCTCCCGCCCAACTTCCTTACCCACTTCGGCACCGACGGCTCCGCCAACCAATCCGCCCAGCCCGAAAGGAACAAAGTCCAGCGCCTTGTTGGCGGCGTAGGCCCCGGCTACGGCGCCAACAGCAGAGCCGGCAGTTGCGCCCATGTTTGCATTGTTAGCCAGATTGACCCATTCGGCCAGCACTCCGTCACTCGTGTAGGGACTCATAAATCGTCCGTTGTTGTCGTTGCGCACCAGACGTTCCAGTAGCTGTTCTTCGGTAAGCATGCGGCCCTGGGAATCCTGCAATGGGCCGGTTTTTGCTGCGGCGACGAGTTCGGAGGATCGTTCTGCGTTGGTCATGTAAGCCACAATACTGTCTGGAACACCGTTTTCGATCAGTATTTGATGATGTTCTTCGGTCATATTGGCGTAATAGGGCCACTGTGCTCTTTGCTGTGACTGCGCTTCCAGCAGGTTCGAGACCAGTGCTGGGTTGGTGTGGCTGAACCATTCACGGTATCGGGCTTCGGTTTGACGGGCGGTGCGATTCCATTCGGCCAGCTCTTCCGGGTAACTGCTGACCACTTTGCGTAACATCTCAGATTCGTCCTCACCGTTGTCCAAAGCGGCTTTAATCTGCCAGCCTTTCAGACCATCCGGGCCGATCAGCCAGGCCTGCCACTCCAGGGGAAGCAGATTGACGTACCCTGACAGGTTTGCGTATTGCTGGTGATACTCCATGGGGTTGTTTGCCGGAGCCAGGGCAGCAATTCGAGCGGTTGCGCGGGGGTGGAATAACGGAGCGCTACCAGACTTCACGAAGTTAGCCAGGGCCTCTGGATCGTTCTGGGGTACTCGCTCGTACAACGGCTGCTGACGAGCAATGGCATCGGCTATATTGCGTGCATGTATGACACCAATGGTGTTCTGCGTGTCTTCCAGATCAAGGCCGCCCATGTCATACAGTGACCCCATAAACAGCATGGGGGTTGGGAAGTACAAACTCATATATTCCTTGACCGCATAGTTCGCCGAACTATTGGCCAGTGTCTCGCCTTCCCAGGCGACGGTCAGCGTATCGGTGTAGTCATAGGATCCAACGGCGGGGATCAATGTGAGCGTCAAAATGCTCGCAACGAAATTCAGCCCCGACATGTCGTTGTACTGGGTTGCCTGGGATTGCACCACCTCTACGGTTGGCAGATCGTCCGATGCCGGTGTGAGCCAAGGGGTAAGAATCGGCGATTCGGTCTGGAAAGGCGCGGGCTGCTGGTAAGCGCGGGCGTCCCTATCAAGCGAGCTTTGGTCAATCTGATACACCATGCAGCCAGGTAACGCGAACGTTGCCAGTACCAACGTTGCTGTAGTTAGCCGCCCCCGGTCGAGGAATTTCTTCATTGTTTAGGTCCCTGACTGTAATGGCGCGCCTCTTTCGGTGACGCGCCTGATCTATTGACTGTCGCCGGATGTGACGTAGTCGATATTTGTGGTTACAAATACTTCATGATGCGAACTATTGGAATAGAGCTTTTCAGGCCAACAGGGAGATGGCAGGCAAAACGGAGGGCTATGGTGGATTATTGCTTTGAATTAATGACGAAAATCAAGAACGGGTGTCTTTGTAAAATATCGTAAATTTTTGAATCGAGCGCTGATTTTCCCTGCTGTTCAGCGCTTTTCCAGAAAAAATGCCGTGCGTCTGGATAATCTGCAACGCACGGTACGGTCTCTGATTGGATGGAATCAGTCGCCTGTGGTTTCCTGGGCGCCAGCGATTTCTTCGGCCTTGATCAGCTTGAAATTGATCTGCCGGCGCTCGTCGTCCACGCCAGCGAAGCTGACGGTAACCCGCTGCTCCAGCTGAAAGATACGGCCGTTCTTGTTATGCACCAGTCGCAGGGTGACCGGGTCAAAACCGTACTTGCCTTCCAGATCCTTGCAGCTGACAAAGCCTTCCAGCCCGTTGCTGTCCAGCCGCACGAAGAAACCGGAGGGCATGGTACGGCTGATGGTGCCCTCCATGGGGTCTTCCGGCAGGGTCTTGGCGAAGTCGGCCTTGAGCCAGGTTTCCAAGGTGTTGGCGGCCTGGCGGGCGCGGAACTGGGTGGCCTGCAGGGCCTCCAGTTGCTGGCTGTTGAGAGGTTTGATGGGGGTATCCCAGAGCGCCGCTTTAATCAGCCGGTGTACATAGAAATCTGAAAACTTGCGCAGCGGTGAGGTAAACGTGGTGTAGGCAGCCAGCCCCATACCCTGGTGGGGCGCGGCGTCAAAGCCCAGCTCGGCCCGGGCCAGTTGGCGGGACAGGATGGCTTTCACTGGTACCTCGGCCTGTGGCTGATCGCTGTGTTTCATCAACGCTTTGAAGCCTTCGGCGGTACTGGCGTCGTGCTCGGCCAGGTGCGGCGCATGACTTTCCAGCAATTTCCGGATGTTGTCGGTGCGGTCGTCCCGCAGGCCCGGGTGCTGGATAAACAGGCCTTTGCCCTGCTGGGTCAGGAAGTCCGCGGCACAGCGGTTTGCGGCCACCATGCTTTCCTCCACCAGCCGGTGGGCTTCGTTTTGCACCGAGGGTTCAATCACCCGAATACGCTTGTTTTCATCCAGGCGCAGGCGGAATTCCGGCCGGTCCTGGCTCAGCAGTGCGTGTTCGGCGCGCCATTTACGCAGGGCAGTGGCGGCCTGATGCAGCTGGTCGAGGCTGTTGGCGACCTCGTCTGGCAGAGCCTTGATCTCGTCGTCTTCCCGGCCTTCGATCAGGTGGGAGACCAGTTCGTAGCTCAGCTTGCCCTTGGAGCGGATCATGGCCTGACGGAAGCTGTAATCGCCCAGGCTGCCGTCGTTATTTACCTGCAGGTCACACACCAAAGCCAGCCTGGCTACATCCGGCATCAGCGAACATAGCCGGGTACTGATGCTGTCGGGCAGCATGGGCAGCGGCTCGCCCGGGAAATAGATGGCGGTGGCCCGGTTGAAGGCTTCTTCCTCGGCCGGACTGCCCGGTTCGATCATCGCCGTTGGGTCGGCAATGGCAATGGACAGCGTCCAGCCAGTGGCATTGGGCGTGGCCATCAGGGCATCGTCCATGTCCTGGGTGCCCGGACTGTCGATGGTCACATAGGGTTGCTCGGTACGGTCTTCCCGGCCCTCGGTATGGGTCGCGACGGATTCTTCAGTCAGGGCATCGGCTTGTTTCTGAACCTCTTCCGGCCAGGCGTCCGCCAGGTCAAAATTGGCCAGGGTGAACGCCCGTTCGATGCCCGGTTGGCCGGCCTTGCCGATGACTCGCAGGACTTTTGCCTGACCTTTACCGTCCTTGATCGGGTGGCGATGGATTTGGCAGTAAATAAAGTCGTCGGGCTCGGCACCCATGCGTTCTTTCGGTGGAATGAAGATCCAGCGGTTGATGCCCGGGGTTTCCGGTGCCACAAAGTGGCCCTTGCCCTTGATCAGGTAGCGGCCAACAAAGGTGGTCAGGTGCGATTCCAGAAGCTCGTCCACCACGCCCTGGGTTTTGCCTTTTTCCACTTCCTGCTCGGTGACGTTCACCCGATCTCCGGGCAGCACCTTCTGCATTTCTTCCGGTGGCAGGAACACATCCCGCCCTTCATCCAGAGCCACAAAGCCAAAGCGCCCGTTGGTGGGCTTGACCGTGCCCGGGAAGACCACCTTGTTCTGCTTGATATCGGTTTTCAGCTGGCGCAACTGATTGAGAGCGTCGGCATTGAGCATGTAGAAAAGACCTGGCTATAAAATGGGTGATGCAGCGGAGTATAACGGTTATGCAGGTGGGAGTCAGATCTGTCAGGCCGGGTGTGTCTCTTCGCCGGTGGCAGCGTGGATACAAACCCGGTTACGCCCCCCGCGTTTGGCCTGATACAGGGCATGATCGGCGTTACGGAGCAAGGTGTCCATATCATCGCCAGGCTGGCTGAAATAGCCACCTACGCTGATGGTGACCGATGTACCTGTACGCTGGCTTTCCTGCTCCACGCTGGTTCGTACCCGGTTGGCGATCTGTTCCAGGGTGTCTTTGTCGCAGGGGGACAGCAGTACCACAAACTCGTCGCCACCCCAGCGGCCCGGGTGGTCGTAGGGGCGAACGGCAGCTTTCAGCCAGAGCGCCACCCGGCACAGAATGTCGTCGCCGGCCTGATGGCCACGGGTGTCGTTGATGGTTTTGAAATGGTCGATGTCCAGCCAGATCAGCCCGAATCCCTTACCCTCGCGTTCGGCCCGCTGGATTTCCTGTTCGATGACTTCATCCAGGCCGCGGCGGTTTTTCAGGCCCGTGAGGGCATCCACCCGTGCCAGCCGATGCAGTTCTTCCGTGCGTTTCGCGACTTTGTGCTCCAACTCGGCGGTGGTATCCCGCATCGTGCGGGTCATCTTTTCAAAGTGGTCCACCAGCCGGCCGATTTCGTTATCCGGTTTGGGCAGGTAGGGCAGGTCAAACCGCCCCTCCCGCAGGCGCATTACCGCAGACTCCAGGCTCAATACCGGTTTGAGAATGCGTGACTGAATGATCAGGTGGAAAGCGATCAGCGAGACCAGCAGCGCCACCAGGAAGACGGCCACCAGAGGCCACAGGTAGCTGGTTGGCACCAGGGCATTCAGATCCAGCAAGGTGATTTCGAACCAGCCTATGGCCGGCAGGAAGGCCACCCCGGCCAGGTGCTTGCGGCCATCAATGGTGACAAACCCGCTTTCCACCGCGCCGTCCTCACCGTTGCGTTGTTTGAGCATCTGCAACATGCCCAGGATCTGCTGTTTGTCCTGGCGATCCTCAAACAGCAGGTCCACGGTGTTCTTCTGGCCTTCGGGTTTGATAATGCTGGCGAAGTCGATGTAATTGTGGTCGCGGTACAGTTGAATGGCGCCGTTGTAGTCCACAAACAACGTGGTGATGCCTTCCTGGCCAATGTCGACAATGTCTTGCAGGAAGGTATCGAGATTGAGACCAGTACCGACCATGCCGAGAATCTCGTTGCTCTCATCACGCATCAGCACGTCAATCCACAATTTGGTAACCCCGAGTTCCTGGTCCGGGTTCACGTTCAGGTGAAAATCCCGGCCTTCTTCGATCAGCTGGAAGAACCAGGCATCATCCGGCTTCTCCGGGTCCAGTACGTAACGGAACTGGTCACCGGCATACTGATTGTCAGCATTGTTGTAGTAATAGTGACCATTCTCCCGCAGGGCAACAAAGTAACTGTTGTCCCGAAAGTTATTGCGGAAGGTTTCCATCTGGCGGATGGCAGCGGAGGTTAGCTCGGAATTGTCCGGGCTGGCGGCCCATTGCAGCAGGGTAGAGGATTGCGCCATTTGCCTGGCCAGGCCGATTTCCCGTTCCAGGGACTGCAACAGTCGGGCGCTGTCGTAACGCACCTGAATTTCAGTAACCTGCTTGCCCCAGCGTTCGATGATGTCTTCTGACAACTCCCGGTAGGCCAGCCAGGAGGCAGACGCCGCGAGAATGATCAGTAACGATGCGAGGCCGAGTAGGCGGGTTTTAAGGCTCAAGCTGAATCCCTGCGAGTAGTTGTTTTGTTTCCAACACCGACGCCCATAATAGAACAGCCAGGAACGACAGTGTAGAAAAAACAGACAGACCCGCAAGCTTCATGGGCGCGCAGCCGGGCCGGCTGCACGCGGATATCCTGACCTGAACGCAAAACGGTCAGTTGTGCTCGGCAAACACCCGGGTTTGGCCTTCCTTGTTGAACAGGATGACCTTGTAGTGATCCTTACGGTCGCCCATCTCCATGCCGGGCGAGCCCATCGGCATACCCGGAACACTGATACCGGTGGCTTTCGGCGCCTCGCTCAGCAGGCGTTTGATATCCTCCGCCGGCACGTGGCCCTCCACCACATAGTCGCCGACAAAGGCGGTGTGGCAGCTACCCAGGCCCGGAATCAACCCGGCGTCCGCCTTGATCTTGCCCATGTCATCGGTATCGGTGGCGGTGACGTCGAACCCGTTTTCTTCCAGGTGGTCGATCCAGTCGCCACAGCAGCCGCAGGTGGGCGATTTGTAGACGTGAATGCTCTGGGCGGCTCCGCCGGCGACGGCTGTGGTACTGAACCCCAGGGCGGCCACCAGGCCAAGGGCTAAGGTGTGTTTTTTCATGGCGGTTACCTCAGTCATGCATGTGTAAACAGAATCATTTGTTCGGGCCGGAGTTGCTGTCGGATAACCAGAACCACCAGACCACGGCAGCCATCAGGGCCAGCCCTGCTGCGTTGACCAGAATTGTCTCCATCAGTTCCACTCCTCTTGCTGAGCCGGGACCTGGCTGGTTTTGAACAGGCGCAGTCGATTGGCGTTGGATACCACCGTCACCGACGACAACGACATGGCAGCCCCGGCCAGGATCGGACTCATCAGAATGCCCCAGACAGGGTAGAGCAGGCCGGCCGCCACGGGAATACCCATTGTGTTGTATACAAACGCCCCGAACAGGTTCTGTTTGATGTTGGTGACTGTCGCCCGGGAAATTTCGATGGCATCCGGCACGCCGTGCAGGGAGCCGCGCATCAGGGTTATGGCTGCGCTTTCAATGGCGACATCGGTGCCGGTGCCAATGGCAAAACCGACATCTGCGGCCGCCAGTGCCGGGGCGTCGTTGATGCCATCGCCGACCATGGCCACGGTGTAGCCTTTACCGCGCATCTCGCTGACCACTTCGGCCTTGTTCTCGGGCAGTACTTCGGCCCGGTAGTCATCAATACCGGTTTTGGCGGCGATGGCCTTGGCGGTGGCATCAACGTCCCCAGTCACCATCATCACCTTGATGCCCGCGTCATGCAGGCGTCGGATGGCGGCTTCGGAATCCGGCTTGATGGCATCGGCTACCCCGATTACGCCAAGCACCTTAGCGCCCAGTGCCAGAAACAACGGCGTGCCGGCTTCTTCGGTAATGGTGTTGGCAGCCGAATCCAGATTGGTCACGTCGATGCCCTCTGTCTCCAGCCAGCGCCGGTTGCCGAGGCGCACCGTCTGGCCATCGAACTGGCCTTGCACGCCCTTACCGTTGAGCGCTTCAAAATCTGTCACGGTTTCAGGCTCTACGCCATCTTCGCTGGCCCGGTTCAGTATCGCCTCTGCCAAAGGGTGTTCGGAGTGGCGCTCCAGCCCGGCTGCCAGCGCCAACAGGGTGTTATCGTTATCATCAACGGCGGTCATCCGTGTGACGGCCGGGTGGCCCTCGGTGATGGTGCCGGTCTTGTCCAGAATCACCAGATCGATCTTGCCGGCGGTCTGCAACGCATCCCCTTGGCGAATCAGCGCGCCATACTCGGCAGCCTTGCCGACGCCCACCATCACCGACATCGGCGTAGCCAGGCCCAGAGCACAGGGGCAGGCAATGATCAGCACGGTGGTGGCCGCTATCATCATGTGAACCACCGCCGGCTCTGGCCCCACGTTGTACCAGACCAGTGCCGCGGCGATGGCAACCAGCATGACCGTGGGCACGAACACCGAGGAAATCTTGTCGGCCAACCGGCCAATGGCCGGTTTCGAGCCCTGGGCTTTTTTCACCAGCTTGATGATCTGCGCCAGCGCCGTCTCGCTGCCGACACGGGTGGCTTCGTAAATGATCGAACCGTGGGTGTTCAGAGTGCCGGCCGACACCTCATCATCCTTCGCCTTGCTCACCGGCATGGGTTCGCCAGTCAGCATGCTTTCGTCGATGCGGGTGTTGCCTTCCACGATCACCCCGTCTACCGGCAACTTCTCTCCGGGCCGAACCCGTATGTGGTCGCCCTTGCGAACCTGCTCAACGGGAAGGTCCTGTTCTTCGCCGTTGCGAATCACCCGGGCGGTCTTGGCCCGCAGGTCCAGTAACCGCCGCACCGCCTCAGAGGTTTTGCCCTTGGCCCGCAGCTCCAATGCCTGGCCCAGGTTGATCAGGCCGATGATCATGGCGGAAGCTTCAAAATACACATGCCGCGCCATCTCCGGCAGCAGCTCCGGCACGCTCGACACCACCATGGAATACAGCCAGGCCGTACCCGTGCCCAGGGCAATCAGGGTATCCATATTGGCATTGTGGTGCTTGAACGCTTTCCAGGCCCCGGTAAAGAAATGCCCGCCGGTGGCGACCATCACACCCAGGGTCAGAACGCCGAAATTGATCCAGGTAAGCTGATTGGCCTCCGTCACCATCATGGTGTCGAAACCCATACCCCAGACCATCAACACCAAGCCGAGGCCCAGACTGATGGCCATCTTCACCAGCAGCACCTTGTACTGCTTTTTATCCTCCGCCTGTCGGCGATCATCAGCGGCGTCGGCATCTTCTATCACACTGGCGCCATAGCCGGCACTTTCCACCGCCTTGATGAGCGCATCCGGCTCGGCCTTGCCGCTGGCCGTAGCCGTGTTATCCGCCAGGTTCATATGAGCATGGGTCACCCCGGGCACCGACAGCAACGCCTTCTCGATACTGGCAACACAGGATGCGCAGGTTGCCCCTGAAACCGACAGCGCAGTCTGATCATCCTTCGCTGCTTCGGCTGCCTGACCAGGTTCAGTTGCCGACTCGGCGGGCGCTTGGCCAGCGCCGGAAGTGCGGTTGTGCGAAGAGGCTGTTTTTGAAGCGCAACAAGACGCAGGCTCTGAATTCGTCAGAGGCTCTGCCGGATACCCCGTTTCCGTTACAACCCGCGCCGCCTCGACCAGATCCACCCCGTCAGGCAAGGCCACCGTCTGCGCGTCTAAATCGACCTCAACCAGCTCGGTACTGCCGGTCATCGGCTCCAGGGCCGTGCGAATCTTCCTGGCACAGCCCTGACAGGTGGCACCGGAAATCGACAGCGCCGGTTTCAGTTCAGGTGCATCACTCATGCTTTGGCTCCTCGCAACAAGACTCGGCCGAGGGATCGTCCCAGTGCTCAATTAACCGACAAATGGTATGCCCATCCGGCGTCCCGTCCGGCATCTCCTGCCAGGCAGCCAACGCCGAAATCATCCGCTTGCGCAACTGCTGCAATTCAGCAATCTCCCGCTCAACCACCACCAACCGCTGCTGAAACACGTCCCGAACCATCGGGCAGGGCGAATGCTGATCATCCGCCCGGGCCAGAATCTGCCGAATCTCCGGCAACGAAAACCCCAACTGCCTGGCTTTACGGGCAAACCGAAGCCGGCGCAGATCTTCGGCATCGTACTGCTGGTAGTTGTTGTCCGGGTTGCGGGTGGGTTGTAACAGACCCTCCCGGGTGTAGAACCGGACGGTATCGGGGTTTACGTTGGCGGCGTTGGCCAGTTCTTTCACTTTCATGGCAGATCACTCACCCAAATTCGCGGATGCAAAAGGAATCCACGACTAAAGTTGGCGGAGTGCTGGTGCGGGGGTAGCCCTTCCGAAAATGCTCGTAGCCATGGATGGCGGAGAGCAAGCGTACAGGGATGTACTTGCAGCGGTTTTCGGAAGGGCTACCCCCGTGCCAGCGCGGCTCACTCGCTACATTGAGGGTAGACTAAAACCTTGGACCAACTCACAGGTCAAAGGTTTTCAGGCAGGATATCAGGAAGAAGAGTTTTTAGAGCGAAGAAACACACCACAAGACTTGCACTGATCAGGCGCCATCAGCTTCGCCTGCCAGCCAATCTTCACGCCACAGACCGGGCATTGAAGCCGCAACTGCAACACAACAATCGGAGCCACCAGCAACACCAGCAAAAACCCGAGCGAACCCCAATCATCGCCGCTGGAAATGCCCAGTTGACTGCTGAACACCAACACCACAATCAGTGCGACAAACGCAAAGATAAAATAATTCTTGTTCCAACGCTCCCAGCGGCGCAGCCTGGCATCCTGCTCCGGAGTCAGATATCTGGCAGACATAAACATCACTCAAAGAAAAAGTTAAAGAGAAGTTTGGGGATCAGAAGCCGCAATTACAAACCCTATTTAACAGTCTGGCTGGTAAACAGAATGCCCTCCGCAAGGGCCGTTTCCAGGTCCTCAGCCGGAATCGGCCGGCTGATCAGATAGCCCTGGGCCAGGTTGCACCGGTGCGTCTTGAGGAAGTTCAGTTGCTCCTCGGTTTCCACGCCCTCGGCCACCACCTGAATGCCGAGGTTGTGGGCAAGATTGATCACGGCCCGGGTGATGACTGCGTCGTCATGGCGCTCGGTCACATCGGTGATAAACGACCGGTCAATTTTCAGCAGATCTACCGGGAAATCCCGCAAATAGCCGAGGGACGAATAGCCCACGCCGAAATCATCAATGGCCAGGTGAACCCCCAGCTGATGCAGACGCGACAACTGATTCAGGTTGTGTTCAATGTTCTGGATGAAGATCTCTTCCGTCAGCTCCACTTCCAGCATGCTCGGGTCCACTTCTTCCGATAACAGGGCATCCCGTACATGTTCCACCAATGATTCATCATCCAGCTCCCGGCCTGAAAGATTTACCGCGATCCTCAGTTGCTCGCAAGCTGTGCCACGCCAATTGGCGAGCTGGCGACAGGCGGCAAGCACCACCCATCGGCCGATCTCGGTAATCCGACCGCTCTCTTCCGCCAGGGGGATGAACTCGATGGGTGCCAAAAGCCCGCGGCGGGGATGCTGCCAGCGGATCAAGGCCTCCACACTGTTGATCTCACCGGTTTGCAGGTTCAGCTGGGGTTGATAAAACAGCACAAACTCGTCGTTGGCCAGGGCCTGGCTCAGATCCTTGTCCAGCTCCAGGCGCATCACCTCACGATCCTGCATGCCTTCGGTGTAGAACTGGTAAGTATTGCGGCCCTGCTCCTTGGCACGGTAAAGGGCAATATCGGCGTTCCGGAGCAGGGTGTCGGCGTCCAGTCCGCTCTGGGGATACACGGCGACACCCATGGTGGCGGTAATGCTGTGGGCATCGCCCTGAACCTCGAATGGTTCTGCAAAGCACTGCTTGATCTGGCCAAGCAGGTGGATCACATCGTCAATGTCGTCGACGTGTTGCTGGCAGATCATGAACTCGTCGCCGCCTGAGTAGGCCACCAGAATCCGCTCATTGCTCAGGCTGTTCAGCCGCTCAGAGACTTTTATCAGCAGTTCGTCGCCAAACTGATGGCCGAGGGAATCGTTGAGCATCTGGAACCGGTCCAGGTCAATCATGACCAGCCCCACCTGGCGCATTTGCCGGTCCGCAATGTTCAGGGTATGGGCCAGGTCTTCCATAAAGAACCGGCGATTGGCCAGGCCAGTGAGGGTGTCGGTGGATTCCAGTCGCTCCAGGTCCACCTGCATGGCGATACGCTGATCAATCTCCCGCTCCAGCTCCCTACGGGTTTTCAAAAGCGCCTGGTTACGCTTGAGGATCAACTGGACAAGCAACGTGGTCAGGCTGGTAAGCAGGCCCATAAACACCAGGCTTGCGAAGGTAAGCATCGGCCAGGAGCTGCGTTGGCTGTCTACCCAGGATTGATTGGGGCGCAGCGTCAGGGTCCAATCCAGAGTGGGGAACTGCACGGGCACGGTGAAACTGAAGCTCCGGGCAATCTCGGTATCTGAATTGAGAACGTAGGCAGGCTCTCCGGAGTCCCGGATTTCTATCTGGAAGTGTTCCAGTACCCGGCTGGTCAGCAACTGCTCGGCCAGAACTTCCATCCTGAACACACCCGCCATGTAGCCGTTATTGGTGTCTCCAGCGCCCACGGGGTAATAAATCACCATGCCCTTGCCGCCTTGGCGAAGATCGATGATACCGGACAGGTCATAGTCACCGGTGGCTGCTGCTTTATCCAGTGCTTCGCGGCGCTGGTCGTTGAACGCCACGTTATAACCCACCACGTCCTGATTGCCAGCCAGCGGTTCCAGCCATCGGATGATGTAGTTGGAATCAATCCACTCGATGGCCTGGTAAACACCAAAATCTTCCAGGTAGTTACGTGCGTCCACGCGCCAGCGAGATTCCGGGGTGTCGGGCTGGGTATACAGTCGATAGGCCATGCGCCCGATGGCCTGAACGTGCACCAGGAATTCCCGCTCCAGGTTATCCGTCAGCGCCCTGGCTTCATTACGGAGGTTGGCTTCGATCTGACGGTTATCCTGCTGGATAAGCCCTTCCCGGAGGCCTGCGGCAATGGCAAGAAAAACCAGAAAAATGACCAGTACAAACACCGGGCTCATAAGCCATCGGACAACAAGGCTGGTACCGGTTTCGGGTTTTGCCACAGTGTACTCCAGATCGTTAAAAGACAGGCTGAACAGGTTTAACGGCCAATCGCGCTTGATTATGAGCCATAGTTATCCTGTTTGGCCATGCCCCATTGAGTCTGGTACTCCGGAAGCGGGTTGGAGCAGTGATGATTGCAGATACACGGAGTCAGGCCTGTTCGACGATGGGCCTGATACCAAGCTTCGGGATCTCCTGTTTCGGGCAGCGGTCCATGACCACCTTCAGCCCGGCGGCTTCGGCGCGGGCGGCACCGGACTCATTAATCACGCCGATCTGCAGCCAGAGTACAGGAATCTTCTGTTCAATAGCCTGGTCAATCACTGCATCGGTACGTTGCGGGGCCAGGAACAGCTCAGCCATGTCTACTGGTTCCGGGAGTGATGCCAGGTCAGCGTACACTGTCTCACCGAGCACTTGCTGGCCGGCCAGGCGCGGATTTACCGGGATCACACGGTAGCCCTGGCGCTGCAGGTATTCCATCACTTCGTGGGAGGGGCGGTTGGTTTTCTCGCTGGCACCAACCAACGCAATGGTACGCACAGATTCGAGAATTTCCCGGATCTGGTCAGGGGCATTGCTGGGCATCGGGGCTGACCTCGAAGAATTAACGATGGGCCTCAAGACAGACAGAGACCGATTCCGCATAGCGTAACGCGTGCGGCTTGTCGATTTCTACCTGTGCCCACTGCACGGCCTGATGCTCCATCACAATTTCGAGAACTTCGTGGGTCAGCCGTTCCAGTAGAGCAAAACTGTTGCCGTCCACATGCCCGATGATTTGCTTGGTGATGGTGCGGTAATTCAGGGCAGCGGAGATTTCGTTCTGGTCAATGGCGGCGGAGGCATCGTAGCGAAGGGTGACGTTGATCACCACATCCTGCTGATTGTTGATCTCTTCTTCCTTGATGCCAATGAAGGCACGCAGCAGAAGGTTCTTGATCCTGACACGGGCCAGGTGATCACCAGTCATGGTTGTCATGATGCCTCCGTTTTCGGCGTCTGGTTCAGCGATTGTTGCCAATCAGGGTAAGAAATTCGGTACGTGTGGCCTGTGATTTCCGGAACTGTCCCAGCATCATCGAGGTTTTCATGCGGGAGTTCTGTTTCTCCACGCCCCGCATCATCATGCACATGTGCTGGGCCTCGATAACCACGGCGACACCTTTGGCATTGGTAACGCTTTCCACCGCTTCCGCGATCTGGCGGGTCAGGTTCTCCTGAATCTGCAGGCGGCGGGCATACATGTCCACAATGCGAGCAAACTTGGACAGGCCCAGTACCCTGCCCTGGGGCAGATAGGCGATGTGGCATTTTCCGATGAACGGCAGCATGTGGTGTTCACACATGCTGTACAGCTCGATGTCCTGGACCACCACCATTTCGTCCATGGCGGATTCAAACACCGCATTATTGACCAGGTCGGCAAGATCCTGCTGGTAACCCCGGGTCAGGAACTGCATGGCCTTGGCGGCCCGCATCGGAGTGTCCTGAAGACCTTCGCGGTCGGCATTTTCGCCGAGGCCTTCAATGATGGCGCGGTAGTGACCAGCAAGGTCGTCCAGAGGTAAGGTCATAATCGTTTCCGGTTTGTGTCTGATAAAGGGCGCAAGCTTAAGGGAATTTTCAGGCCATCTCCACGGTTTACGCCGGTTTGCCCATTATGGACCAGTTCACGGGCAGCGTTTAGTGATATGGCAGCCTGTACGGCTTTGGACTAAAGTGGAGGTTCCGCAGGTATGTTGGGACGAACAAATGGAGCAGGTAATACCCGGTTCACAAATCAGGGCAGACAGCCGCCAGGATACCTATACCCTCGAGGCCTGGCAGCAGGCCGGTAAATGGTTCAGCTACGATGGCCACGCCATCTTCAGTCGCATGGCCGGCAAGGGCTCGCCGCTGGTGCTTCTGCACGGTTTTCCGACCGCCAGCTGGGACTGGAGCCGGTTATGGCCGATGCTGGCGTCCGGCCACCAACTACTGGCTGTCGATATGCTCGGCTTCGGGTTTTCCGACAAGCCCCGCAACTATGTTTACAGTATTGAGGACCAGGCGGATCTGATCCAGGGCTGGATAGAAGGTCTGGGGTTGGATTCGTTGCACCTGTTCGCCCACGACTACGGCTCTTCGGTTGCCCAGGAGCTGTTGGCCAGGGACCAGGAAGGGGCTTTGTCTTTCGACATCACCAGCGTGTGTTTGCTGAACGGTGGTCTGTTTCCCGAGGTGCACAGCCCGCTGTTTATCCAGAAAGTTCTGAAGAGTCCCCTTGGTGGACTGATCAGCCGGGGGCTTACCCGGGGTAGCTTCGAACGGAATTTCCGCCGGTTGTTTGGTGACCGGAATCCTCCGGCCCAGCAGGATCTGGAGGATTTCTGGCATCTTCTCACTTACAACAATGGCCGTGGGATCCTGCATGAACTGATTCAGTTTATGGAGGAACGTCGTTGCCATCGAAATCGCTGGGTGGGGGCTCTGCAGAATGCTCAACAGCCGATGCGCCTGATCTCCGGCGCTGCAGATCCGGTTTCGGGCGCGGCCACGGTGCGGCGCTACCGGGAGTTGATCCGGAATCCGGACGTCATCAGTCTCCGGAATATCGGCCACTACCCGCACTTCGAATCGCCCTGGGATGTATTCAGTGCTTACCGGGATTTCCGCGCCGGGCTTGAGTCCTGATCTTGTTCAAATCGCCGCGCTGGTATCACTGGCCGGGGTTGATGGCCCCGCGGTGTGCGCTGGTTCATTGGATGGCCGGGCCGCATTGACCACCTGATTGCGGCCCTTTGCCTTGGCGTCATACAGCGCCTGATCCGCACGGTTCAGCCAAACCGACCAGGTCTCGCCACGGCACACTTCCGCTACGCTGGCACTGGCGGTCAGCTTTATGTCATCCAGGAACGGCCTGGCACTGATGCTGGTCAGTAACTGATGGGCCAGGGTGTCGGCATCTTTCTGGCGGGTTTCCGGCAACACGACCATGAACTCTTCGCCGCCAATGCGGAACAGCTGATCACTTTCCCGCAGTCGCTTGCGCAGCCGGATGGTCATTTCCTTAAGCACCCGGTCGCCGGCCAGGTGCCCCCAGCGGTCATTGATGGTCTTGAAATAATCCAGATCAATCAGCACCAGGCTGGACACCCTCTCATAGCGCTCCCGCAGCTGAATCTGGCTGTTCAGAATGTCGGCCAGCTGAGAGCGGTTCAGGCAGCCGGTGAGCGGGTCAGTCGTGGCCAGTCGGGTCAGCTCCTGCTGGAGCCTGCCCACCAGCCAGGCGAAGATCATGGCAAACAGGCAACTCAGCCCCAGGGAGAAGGTGATCCGCCAGAAATCGGCTTCGGGAAACTGAAGGAATGACACCACGGCCATGACGCTGACAAAAATGATATTGCAGACAATGGCTTCTTTCAGCGGTAACAGGAAAAACAGTGCGATAGCTGCCGGATAGGCCCAGTAAAGACCGGCGTGACCGTTAATGGACGTCGAGTAGGCCGCGCAGACCACGGCCAGAATCGGAAACAGTCGCCCTTTCAGAAAATAGACGCTGCGCAAGCGCAGGAACAGAATCACCAGCGCTGCGTTGACACAGAACAGAATCAGCAGGGCAGACAGCAGAAAGTTACCGTGTTGCCATTGCACCATCACCAGCGGTGCCACGGCGATAAAGGCCCAGATGTGCAGGTGATACACCAGCTGACGTTTGAAGCCCAATACTGCAAGGGTTGGATTGGTCGCCATGGTATCCGGCGAGGCAAAAAGGTTCACAGCCTACTCCTGCAGCTCATGGCTGGCATACTTCCCTGAAACACTGATGGCTCAAGTCTAGCACGGAGTTATTGGCTGGCCACTGCAGGTTTCGATAAACTCCCGGGACTTCGACCAGAACCGTAAGCAGGAACACGAGATGACCGCAATCCAGATCCGAACACCGGCGCTGACCATCCGGGCTGGGCGACGGGCCCTTCAGCGCCTGAGGGACAAGCCGTTAACACCGGCTGATGTCCACGTGATACCCGGTGCCGCCGGTGGCCCGAAAGCCCTGGGAATCAGCGGTCTGGACAAGGCCATCTTCGGTGACTGGTTACCCCGGGCACCGCAAGAGCGGGTGCTGATTGGCTCGTCCATCGGCAGCTGGCGGTTCGCGGCGATTGCTTCATCCGACGATCCGAAAGGCCAACTGGCCAGGCTGGCGGAACTCTATACCAGCCAGCGTTTTGCCAAAGGTGTCAGTGCCGCCGAGGTATCTCGAAAAAGCGTTCTTTTTCTGGAAGAGTTGCTGGGCGGTCGGGAGGAGTTCATCCTCAACCACCCCTGGTACCGGCTTAATGTGGTGGTTGTGCGCAGCCTGGGCTTGCTGGAACACGACGCCAGGGGCCGCCTGGGTCTGGGCCTGATGAGTGCAATCAGCGCCAATATGGTCAGTCGTCGCCACCTTGGCCGATTCATGGAGCGAGGTATCGTGCACGATGCCCGCATCAGGACGCCGGTGTCCAAGCTGGTGGATTTTCCCAGCCATGAAGTGGCGCTGTCCGCGGACAATCTGCTGCCTGCGCTACTGGCCTCAGCTTCGATTCCGCTGGTTATGTCCGGTGTTCGGAATATTCCCGGAGCCCCGGATGGCGTCTACCGGGATGGCGGGTTGCTGGACTACCACCTGGATCTGCCCTACGAGCAACCGGGCATCATCCTGTACCCGCACTTTACCGACAAGGTAGTGCCGGGTTGGTTTGACAAGACCTTGCCGTGGCGCCGGGGCGATGCCACCCGATTGCAGGATGTGCTGCTGGTCTCTCCGTCCCGGGCGTATCTGGACAGCCTGCCGGACCGCAAACTGCCAGACCGTAAAGACTTCGAAAAGTACCTTGGCGACGATTCAGGCCGTGAACGATCCTGGCGCGCATCCATTGCTGAGAGTGACCGGCTGGGGGACGAGTTTCTCGAACTTGTGGAGAGCGGGCGCCTGCTGGATCAGGTTCAGCCATTGTAGCCATTGGCAATATTGAGTGCGCTCAGTCTGAAGCCTGTCACTCCGTGGATCGGGTCCTTCAGTACCATCACCCGCACCACCGCCGGGACCGTCCGCTCGGCGCTGCGGTGCAACAAATTCACATCTACCCTGGCCAGGGTGGTTTCTTGCCGGGCTGCGGCCAGGCACTGGTAGAACCGTTCACGGTCGGGCTCGGCTAAAAGTTCGCTGAACGGCCGGTTGATAAGATCTGACGGCGCCAGTCCCAGCACATCCGCTACCTGTGCCGATACGAATCCTATCTGCCCCTGTTCATCCAGTTCGCTGACAATGGCTCCCGACAGCGCGACCAGGTCCCGACTGCGGGATTCGCTGTCATTCAGTGCCTGGCGCAGCACGTTTTTCTCGACCTGCAAGTTGGTGATCCGTTGATCAGCGATCCTGTTCAGCCCGGCCAACCGATGACCGTTGTCGTCTTTCCGGGCAGCCTGCCGGCAGAGGGCCAGGGCGAGCAGCGTTGCTACGGCGGTAATCATCCCGCCACTGGCGCCAACGAGCCACCCCATACGCCGTGCCGGCGACGCCAGCAACCGGGAATCCGGCCAGGTGGTCACCATCCAGTGCCGGCCATTGGTCTGCAATTCGGTTCTCAGGGCGTCATTACCCGCCGGATGTCGGGCGCTGCCCAGCTGTATCAGTGGTTTCTTGGTGTGGCGCTCCAGGGTATCGATCCTGAGACTGATGCCGTCATGAAGTCCGGTTGCCAGGGTATCCCGGAGCTCTTGAAGCTGGTCGTCTGCCTGCGATTGCCGGGCAAGATGGACGACCACCTGGCTGACCAGGGATTGGTGCAGGGCCTGATAATGCTGGTGGGCAAGCTGATGAGCCATGTCTGAGGCAAGGCGGGCCGTCAGGAGGCTCAGAATAACGCCGCAGACCAGAATGACCGCCGGGCCCCAGAGCCCGGGCCAGAGGACTGGCCGGCGTGGGCCCGGATCAGGGATGTCAGAGAGGTCGCTGTCCATGCTGAAAGCCTCTGGAGCTGTTACCGAAAGTGTGCCCAGATTACTCTAGACCAGCTCCGGTGCTTTCGAAAGACAGAATCGTTTATCGGCTGGCACTCCGGGCGGTACCGTACACCAGCAAAAAAGCCAGGAAGGCTGTCACCACCACCGATGGCCCGGCTGGAGAGTCCAGGTGCCAGGACAGCGTCAGGCCGCCGGTCACAGCGATAAAGCCGAATACCACCGCCAGCGCCATCATGTGTTCGGGATTTCTGGCCAGGCGTCTGGCGGTGGCCGCAGGAATGATTAACAGGGCAGTAATCAGCAGCACCCCGACAATCTTCATCGCCACCGCAATCACCAGGGAGAACATCAGCATCAGCGCCAACCGCAAACGCTCCACGGGTATTCCCTCCACCCGGGCCAACTCCTCGTGGATGGTGCTCATCAACAGCCCGCGCCAGAGTATTGCCAGCAGGGTCAACACGAAAGCCGCGCCGCCGTAGATCCACAGCAGGTCCTGGCGGCTCATGGCCAGCAGGTCACCGAACAGCAGGCCAGTCAGGTCAACCCGCACATCTGGCATGAAACTCAGGGTAACCAGGCCGATGGCCAGTGCACTGTGGGCGAGAATGCCCAGCAAGGTGTCGGTGGCCAAGGCCCGAGTGCGCGAGAGCAAGACCAGAGCGACAGCAATGGTGACGCAGGTAATGATCACCCCAAGGTTCAGTGGGATACTGATCAGGAAACTCAGGGCGATGCCGAGTAACGCGGAATGGGCAAGGGTGTCGCCAAAATACGCCATTCGCCGCCAGACTACGAAGCAGCCCAGGGGGCCGGCCACCAGTGCAACACCCAGTCCACCCAGCAGTGCCCGCCAGAAAAAATCCCCGAGCACAGAATCAATGATGCTCATGGTCACAGGCTCCCTGAACGTCTGTGCTGGTCACAATGTCACCGTGCAGGTTATGGCGGTGGTTGTGATGGTGGTGATAGACCGCGAGAGATTCTGCCACCTGGTGGCCAAAGGTCTCGATAAACGCCGGATCGTGAGAAATGTCGGCCGGGTAACCGCTGCAACACACGTGCTGGTTCAGGCAGATAACCTTGTCGGTGGCCGCCATGACCAGGTGCAAGTCATGGGAAATCATGATCACGCCGCAATTGAGCTCATCCCGCAGTTGGCGGATCAGGTCATACAGGGCCGCCTGGCCGTTGATATCGACGCCCTGGGCGGGTTCGTCCAGCACCAGAAGGTCCGGTCGCCGTGCCAGTGCCCGAGCCAGCAACAAACGCTGCTTTTCGCCGCCTGACAGGTGATGCACCGAGGCATCCAGCAGGTGCCGCACACCGGTGCGCTCCAGGGCGGCCTCGCATTCGGCCCCGGAACGGCCGCTCAACAGCATGAACCGGCGTACGCTCAGGGGCAGGGTCGCCTCCAGTGACAGATGCTGGGGTACATAGCCAATGACCAGCTCCTTAGCGAGTGAGACCTTGCCGGAACTGGGTTTCTGGATGCCCAGAACGGCTTTGATCAGGGTGGTCTTTCCGGCGCCATTGGGGCCAATAATGGTGATGATGTCGCCCCTGCGAACCGTCATTTCAACCCGGTCCACCACCGGGCGGTCATCGAACTGCACGGTCAGCTGATTCAGCTGTACCAGGGCATCAGGCATGGCCAGAACCCCCTTGGCACCGGGGGCACAGACCAGCGATTTCCAGAGTGACTTCTTCGGGCCGGAAGGCGACGGCAGCCGCTGCCGCCTCTACCGCCCCCATGACCTCCGGGACATCGAGTTCAAGCACATTGCTGCATTGCCGGCAGATCAGGAAGGTACCCCGGTGGTGTTCGCCAGCATGGGTGCAGCCGGTAAAGGCGTTGAGGGAGGCAATTCGGTGCACCAGGCCATACTGCAACAGAAAATCCAGAGCCCGATACACGGTGGGCGGGGCTGCGTTGTGGCCCTCAGTACCCAGCATGGCAAGAATGTCATAGGCCCCGAGGGGCTTGTGAGATTGCCAGATCAGTTCCAGAACCCGCTCACGAATGGGAGTAAGGCGGGCATTCTGCTGTCGGCAAATGGCCCGGGCATCCGCCAGGGCCTGGCTGACACAGGCCTCGTGGTTGTGCGGGCGATAAGGAAGCGCGCGTTCGGGCATAGTCTGGATCCTGCAAAGTTTGCAACATTATAACACTTGCAGGCTGTACTGCTACGGCTGTGACCAGGTGGTCATCAGTGTCTGGCGGTTAGCGCCAGTGACTCCAGGTACTCGAGGTTGGGAATCCAGGCGGCTTCGCCGTCGACTTCCACCTGCATGAGGTCGGCCGGTCCGGCTTCGCCGTCCAGTTTCCGGACTTGCTCTTCCACCAGTCGGGCCTGGCTGGGAATGCCCTGGGTGACCAACGCCATGAACGGGGCCTGCTGATGGCCATCACCGATGGTGTTGAGCACAATGATTCTGCCCCGGTTGTCTCCGGGTACGGTCAGGATCCCGCCGTTGGCCGCGTCATAGGATATGACCGGCAGGGTAAGGCCACGCCAGTCCAGAAAGCCTACCAGCCATTCCGGGGTACTGGCGCCGGCGTCGGTGCTGTAAAAGTCCACCACTTCCGCGATCGACACGTTGGGTAGCAATAGTTGCCGGTCACTGACCGGAATCATGACACAGGAGAGGGACTGGCTGTTCTCTTTCATGACGTGTTACCTCAGGCGGAATCCCGTTTCTGCCGGCCTTTGAGCAGGCAGTTGTTCTCAATGGTTTTCACCAGTTCCTTCGCCAGTTGCTCCGGTGTGCCGCAGAAGCTGCTGCAGCCGGTAGCGGCGACCGAATCCGGCATCGAACTGTTGCCACAACTCTTGCTTTCCTGCACCCAGATGCGACTGCCGTAGGCTTTAAGCATGGGCGCTGCAATGGCGCCATCGTTGCCCATGCCGGAAAACAGGATGGCGTGGCAACGCTTGCCGTAGTAATCGGCGACGTTAAGCAAGACCTGGTCGATGGACGGGCCATAGGGACCAGGCCAGGGAGTGTTGCGTTCTGTCAGTTGGCCCTGGGTGTCGAACGCCCATTCCCGCTCAACCGGCAACAGCACCACATCACCGTTTCGTACCCGGTAGCCTTGTTCCGCCCGTTTGAGCTGGTAGTGGGCATGTCGCCCAAGAACCCGGGTCAGTACCTCGGTGAAGTTGCCATCAATATGCTGCGCGTACACAAAGCCCACCGGCAATCCCGGTGGCAGATTGTCCAGAAACGTTTTGACGGCAGCGGGTCCGCCCAGGGAAGCGCCCAGCACCCAGACATCCTCTGCCAATGAGCCTGGCGCCGCCGGGGCAATCCAACGAGGCAGTTCCGGTGCCGAATGAGGCGCCGGTGTGGTCTCCACCAATTCTTCCAGATCGCTGGCGGTGTCCAGTGCCTCCAGGTGGCCAAGTTGCTGCTCCAGCTTGTCCACAAGCCGTCGTTCCCAACGGAAATAGTCGGTACTGCCGGGTTTGGGCGCCTGATCAACCCCGAAGAGTACCGGAGCGTCGGTATTTTCCAGCAAATGATCAAACAGCGTTGGATGGTCTGCCTCGTCTTCCAGAGTGACCAGCCACAGGCACGCATCCGGGAATTCCGGATAGTCCATCAGTCGGGACGGATCGCCGGAAAATGACACTTCCAGGCCGAATTTACCGGTGGCGGCCTGCAACCGGTGGCGTTGCAGGACCACATCGGAAACAATCCCGACCCCGGGCCGGCCAGATTGGCCGGCCATCACTGATTCCCGGTCAGCCGCTTGATGGTGTCAAGCAGCTCGGCTTCCTGGAACGGTTTGCCCAGATACTCGTTGACCCCGATCGACAATGCCCGCTCGCGGTGTTTCTCGCCGGTCCGGGAGGTGATCATGCAGATCGGCGTTTCCTTCAGGTTGTCGTCGTGGCGCACGAAACTGGCCACTTCGAAACCGTCCATCCGCGGCATTTCGATGTCCAGTAGAATGATGTCCGGGCGATGATCCTGAAGCTGGGCCACTGCATCCAGACCGTCCTTCGCGGTGATGACTTCCATGCCGTTTCGTTCCAGCAATCGAGAGGTAACCTTGCGCACGGTCACCGAGTCGTCCACCACCATAACCGTGGTGATTTTCTCTTCGTAGCGGCTGGTTTCCCGGGCTTTTTCGAGGTTCGCCAGGCGTTGCCGTTCGGACAGAATGTCGGAACGGATCATCGCTGGCAGGTCAAGAATCACCACCACGTTACCATCACCCAGAATGGTGGCGCCGGACACACCGCGAACGGTACTGAACTGCGGCCCCAGGGATTTAACAACGATTTCCCGGCTGCCCATCAGGTGGTCTACCTGCAAGGCCATGGGCTGTTCGGCACCGCGCACCAGAATCACCGGTAACGGCAAGGCCTGGCCCTGCAGTTTCGGATGATGGTCACTGTTCAGCAGGCTGCCCAGATACTGCAGGCGGTATTGCTGGCCGGCGTATTCGTACATGGGGGCATCCGGCTTGTAATACTCTTCCAGCTCGTAGGTGCTGACCCGCACGATACCTTCAATGGTGTTGAGCGGGATGGCATAGAAGTCCTCACCCGTGGCGACCATCAGGGCGCGGTTCACCGACACGGTAAACGGCAGGCGCACGGTAAAGGTGGTGCCGCGGCCCAGGGCCGAGTCAATATCCAGGCTGCCGCCCAGTTGCTTGATCTCGCTGCCGACCACATCCATACCCACACCACGGCCAGAGATCTGGGTAACTTGTTGGGCGGTGGAGAAGCCGGGCTGCAGGATAAACTGCAGGATTTCCCGCTCTGACAGGTCTTCATCGGCCCGCATCAATCCCTGCCGAACGGCTTTATCGCGGATCACATCGGCCGGGATGCCCTTGCCGTCATCGATCATCCTAAGAACCACATCGCCGCCTTCCCGGGTCAGTGACAATGTTACTTCACCGGTGGCAGGCTTGCCGGCTTTCTTGCGCTCTTCCGGAGTTTCGATGCCGTGGTCCAGGGCGTTACGCAGCATATGCTCCAGGGGCGCAATCATGCGCTCCAGGATATTGCGGTCCATTTCGCCTTCGGCGTTGCGAACGTCAAAGTCCACTTTTTTGCCCAGCTCGCCGCTGATCTGGCGCACGATACGACGCAGGCGTGGCACCATCGAGGCGAACGGAATCATCCGGGTCTTCATCAGACCTTCCTGGAGTTCCGTGTTGATCCGGGACTGCTGCACCAGCAGGGTTTCGGTATCCCGTACCCGGTCGGCCAGGGTTTCCCTCAGGTCGGCAAGGTCAGAGGATGACTCGGACAGTGCCCGGGACAGCTGTTGGATGGAGGAGTAACGGTCCATCTCCAGCGGATCGAAGTCGTCGCCGTAGTCTGGGCCGTGTTCCTGTTCGGCCCGGAACAGAATCTGGGCCTCGGTTTCGATATCCATCCGGCGCAGCTGTTCACGCAAACGTTCGATGGTGGCGGCCATTTCATCCAGGGTGTGGCTGAAATCGCTGGTCTGCTGCTCCAGGCGGCCCCGGGTAATACTGGTCTCGCCGGCCAGGTTAACCAGTTCGTCCAGCAATGGCGCAGACACCCGGATGGTTTCCTGGGCCGCTCGCTGGGCTTCGGCCGCCTTGTTACGGATCTTGGCCGCTGCTTTTGCTGGCTTGGGCTGCTCCGGGGTCGGTTTGGCCGGCGTTTCTGGTTGCGGGGCCGGTACCTCGGCTGGCGGCTCAGATGCCGGCTCTGGCTGCGTTGAATCAGGCTGTGTCTGTGACGGTGTAATAACCGGTGCACCCGACTCAAAGCGAGTGCGGATAGCCGACACCAAACCAATAATAGCATCGTGGTCTTCGGTAATCGCCTGCCACTGGCTGTCGTCCGGAGCATTTCCACCCAGGTCAATCAGACGGGTTTCAAAGGCGTGGGCCTTGTCTCCCAATTCGCTGAGCTGCGACAACCTGGCACCACCCTTGAGGGTGTGCAGGGCGCGCTGCGCTTCCTGGTTGAAATGATGGTTGGCCGGCTCTTTGCGCCAGTCATCCAGCAGCTGCTCAAGCTGGTCCATGATCTCGCCGGCTTCCTCCAGGAAGATCTCCAACACTTCCGGATCGACCACTTCCGAGTCGGCCTCTGTGGATGCCTCCGGGGCCTCCGCCAGGTCGTCGGAAACCTGGCCGGCGGCCTGGAAGTCGGCAATCAGGTCGCTGGCAGACTTCGGTTTCTGGCCTGCTTCAATGGTATCCAGCATGGACTTGAGGCTGGCCAGGGCCCGGTCGCTAAGCGTCAGCAGACCTGGTTGATCGTTACCGCCGGAGACCAGCGTATCCAGCGCGTCCGACCAGGCCTCGGCAAGGTCGGCAATCGGGTCGACATCAGACAGGCGGGCGCCACCCTTGAGGGTATGCAGTTCCTGCTGCAATCGGGTGATGCCGGCCAGTTCGTCCGGTTCTTCACGCCACTGGTCGAGGCATTCGGTGATGGCTTCGTGGATCTCCAGGCCTTCGTCCAGGAAAATGCCAATCAGGTCGTCGTCGGAGGCCGCTGCCAGCGCACCTGTAGGATCTTCATGGTTATCAGTGCCGGGCTCGGCGATGGCTTCAGGACTCCAGTCCTCGGCGCCTGGCTCTTCCGTCTCCTCCACCTCTTCGGCAGGTAAGGTTTGTACTGGCGCCGGGGTCTCGCCCCGCAGAATCGCTTCCACCTGCTGAACCAATTCATCGGCCGGCGGGCAGGGCTTCTGGGTGGCGACCTGCTCAACCATCTGAGCCAGACGATCGTGGCAGGCAAACAGCAGGTCAGTCATTTCGCCGCTGGCGTCGAGCTGGCCTTCCGCCACTTTCTCGAAAAGATCTTCCAGCACGTGAGTCAGGTCACCGATGGCATCGACACCGGCCATGCGGGCGCCACCCTTGAGGGTGTGTACTTCCCGTTGCAGGACAGCGGCAACCTCACGATCCGATGGATCTTCGCTCCAGGCATGTAACGAGCTGCCGGTGGAGTTGATCAGGTCATAGGCTTCCTCGAGGAAAATGCCTACCAACTCAGGATCAAGGTGTGAAAGGTCTGTGGCCTGTAATTCGTCTTCCGCAGTGGTCTCTTCGGGTGCCTCGTCAGCCTCCGGCAGCGGCAACTCCTGGTCTTCGGACACCTCTGCGGTGTCAGAGAGGCTGACGTCGGTGACCGGCCGTGAGCCCCGCGCGGTATCGATGTAGGCGTGGATCTCGGAAATCAGATCCGGTGCCGGCCGTGGTGGCTCCTGGGTTTCCAGGGCTTCTACCATGCCTGCCAGACGGTCATGGCAACGGAACAGCAGATCAGACAGTGTGTCGGTGACGGCAAACTTCTGCTCGGTCAGCCCCTCGAACAGGTTTTCAAGTTCATGGGACAGGTCGCCTACCGAGGGGATGTCGGCAAGCCGTGCTCCGCCCTTAAGGGTATGCAGGTCACGCTGCAGCAGTCGCAGGATGTCCAGGTTGCCGGTATCTTCGCTCCAGCTCTGCAAGGCATCGGCGGTGCTGTTGATCAGATCGCGGGCTTCCTCGAGGAAGATTTCCGCCAGTTCCTCGTCAATATCGCTGTCATCCGAGGACAGTTCCGGCATCGGTGGCTGCTCGCTCCCGGTGGATTCGGGCGCGCCCTGGTCCAGCTCTTCCAGTTCGAGGCTGAGGTCGATTTCTTCCAGATCCTCGGTGAACTGCTGATCGAATTCGCTTGGTTCCTGACTGGCTTGCGATGATGCGCTGGCCAGTTCGTCGAGCTCTTCGATCAAACCGTCGCTGGGTTCGGTGGCGAGACCGGCAGCCACTTGATCCATCAGGTTGATCAGTTGTTCCTGGGCTGGGCGAACGGTGGCGAAGAAGTCATCGCCCGGTGTCAGCTGGTTTTCTGCGACCGCGGTGTAGGTGCGGGTCAGGGCAGCGGCCAGGTTGGCTACGTCTGTCAGACCGGCATCCGAGGCTCCCCGGGTCAGTTGTTCCAGTTCCTCACGCAAGGTGGCCAGTGAGTCTGTGCGCTCCGGGTGCTGTGCCCAGTCGTCGAGGATCGATTCTGCGTCCAGAACAATGTCCAGACCTTCACCGAGGAACAGCTGAACCAGTTGCGTCGGCGCCTGCTCAGACTGCTGCTCGTGGTCAGACATGGCATGTGAAAGCAGGGTTTGCTGGCTGATCTGTTGCAGTCTTGCCAGATATTCATCGGTACCCTCGAGCGACCCTTGCGGGTTGCTTCTGAGTTGGGCCAGGCCCTCGGTCAGGTAGCGGCTGGCCTGTTCGATCAGCTCCAGAACGTCCCGGTCCGCACGTTTGTTCTGGGCCCTGGACTCTTTAACAAAGCGTTCCAGCGGCGTAATAACCTCGGCAATCGGGCCGATACCGGCGGTATGGGCGCTGCCCTTGAGGGTGTGGAGGGCCCGGGAAAGGTCATCGGTGTAGGCAGCCGAAGTCTTGTCACCGGCTGCGACCAGATAATCCTTGAGGGTTTGCAGATGGGTTTCGGTCTCGTTCTCGAAAATCTCAAGAAGAACGGGATCGACGTCCTGATCTGGTTCACCGGCGACCGCATCGAATTCTGGCTCGGCGTGTTCCAGACCGGTATCCTGGGCTGTCTGGCCTTCATCACCTATCTCGGCTTCCGCCGGGGGCATGGAGGTGGCGTCCGGAATCTCGCCGTTGGCCAGGGCGGTTGCCCGGGCCTGCATGACCGAGGTATCGACGCTGGCGGGGCGACGTTGCTCGAAGTCAGTAACCAGCGCCGGGACGGCATCGGTCACGTCCTGTACCAGTTGGGCCACGTCGTCGTTCATGAAAATGCTGCCGTCGATAACCCGGTTGAGCATGTTTTCCACAGACCAGGCCAGTTCACCGATCACCTCGGCGCCAACCATCCGGCCACTGCCCTTCAGGGTGTGGTAGGCGCGGCGCACTTCCGCCAGGGCGGTACGGTCGTCGTGCTGGCGCAGCAGCATCGGCAGGTATTCGCGGATGGTGTCGAGCACTTCTCCGGCTTCTTCGATGAAGATTTCCAGAATCTCATCGTCGATCAGGTCATCACTGTCATCGGCCTCGGTGGCGGCGGGCTCTGCAAACTCTTCCGTCAGCGGCTCATCCGGTTGTGCCGTTTCAGGGCCGGCACTGGCTTCGGCAGTTTCTGGTGATTCAGCTGGTTCAGGGGCTTCCTCTGCCTCGGCCCGGCGTGTGGTGGCCAGGGCTTCGGCCCGTTCGATCAGCTCCGCGACATCACCGCTGCTATGGCCATCCCGGAACTCGTTAATCAGTGACGGAATCCGGCTGTTGACTTCATCCACCAGTGCAAACAGTTCGTCGCTTGGTTTGATGGTCTGATCAATCACCCTGTTGAGCAGGTTCTCTACCGACCAGGCCAGTTCGCCAAGGCTGGAAGCGCCTACCAGGCGGCCACTGCCTTTGAGGGTGTGGAACGCCCGGCGCACTTCGGTTAACGCCTCGCGATCGTCGTGGCTCTGGCGCAGTCGTGGATAGAATTCATGGATGGTCTGGAGAACCTCTTCGGCTTCCTCCACGAAGATACCCAGAATTTCGTCATCGACCAGTTCATCATCCGAAGCCTTGGCGGCCTCCGGTGCTTCGGCCGGTTCCTGAACATCCACCTCCGGCACGGCGAGAGGCTCGCTCTCTTGCTGGTCGAGGTTCCAGGTTGGCTCCTGGCCAACCGGGAAGCCAAGTCCGGCCAGGCTGTCTTCGGCCACCCTCAGAATGGAATCGTTGTCGCTGATGCCTTCCGCCAGGCGCTCCAGGTAGTATTCGATACTGGTGACGGCATCGGCCAGGGTGTCCAGCTGTTTCCAGTCAGGCACCTGTTTGTTGCTCAGCAAGACATCGGAAACGTAGCGCTCAGCCGAGGCCAGCATGTCTGCCACGCGATCCAGCGGTACCAGGCTCAGCCCGCCGCGAATGCTGTGCAACAGGCCGGGAACATGGTCGATTTCCCGGGTATCCCATTGCGAGGCGATGAAGTTGACGATGGCCGACTTGACCTGCTCGAGGGTGTTGCGAGACTCCCGGAGCAGGGCTTCACTGGCGTCGCCCAACTCGAGACTGCCCATGTTGGGGCGTTCGCCATCCTGACTGCTGGCCTCGACGTCAGTTCGCCGGTCGCTGTCCAGACCAGCAAGGCTGGCTTCGACGTAAAGCAGGGCTCCGGCAATGTCCATCAGGGTGCCATCGTCGGCGGGCTCTGCCTGGCCACAGAGCTTTTCGACCAGTTCAACCTGTTCGGTCACCACCTTGCGGGGAATGCCAAGGCCCAGAACGGCGAGGGTATTGGCAACCTGGCGCAGGCCTGGCAGCAGCTCGTCAAGCTCGGTGTTCTGGCGCAGTTCGGCGCGCACGAACAGATCGAGCTGGTCTTTCAGGCGGGCCAGTTCTTCGTTCAGGGCGCTGACAACGGAATGAATGGCATCACGGCCTGGCCCGGACACGCGGGTACGGGCTGCGTCAACGTCGTCTTCGGACGGCAACGCGCTGTTCAGCTGATAGGCGTCCCGGAGTGCGTTGACCTGCGGGCTGTCCAGGTCGCGAGCCCGGGCAACGTAATACAGCAGGTGCTTGAACAGGGCTTCCGGTACCGGCTGTTGCAAGATGTCGGCGTGCTCGTCGGTCAGCCGGCGAATCTCGGCGTCGAGTTCCCGCAACAAGGATTTGACCGCGGTATTGACCGGGTTCACGTTGGCCCGAAGGGTTTCCACAAAGGCGCTGGCGGCTTTCCAGAGTTCACCGCGCGGTGTTTTCTGGCACAGGCGAATCAGCCGCTGGATGACCTTCTGCATGTAATCAAAATGGGCGGCCAGGTCGGCCTCCCGAACCACGCCGGCAAGGGCAAACTGGTACATCTGCCGCAGCTTGCGCAGATGGCCGAGAACCTTGGGGTCGTGCAGCCGCTCGGAGACCTTGCTGCCTACCCGGATTCGGGAGGGGCTGAGGTCTGGCTTGAACAGTGAGGTGTCCGACAGAAGGGCTTCGCCACGGGCGGCCCGGAGATCGTTCAGTAGCGGCAGCAACACCATCGGAAAATCATCACGGCTGCTGCCGAGGTGTTCGAGGTACTGGGGCAACTGCAGGATGGCCTGCATCAGTACATCAACGGCTTCGTCAACATTGGTGACGGTTTCGTTCAGGACGGCCTGGGTCAGCTTTTCCATCTCTTCGGTGAGCAATGCCGCACCGTAGAGCTCCACCATCTGCAGGGTACCGTGTACCTGATGGAGGTAGTTCAGGCAGAAGCGCAGGCGCGCGGTATCGTCACGATTATCGACGTACGCTTCAAGTGCATGCTGGCCTTGGGTCAGCGTGTCCTGTATTTCGCCCCGAACCCAGTCGAGGGCGATACTGTCATGGTGATTGCCCATAACCACTCCGGTTATTCTTCGTCGGACTGACGTTTGATCCACGCCAGCACATGTTCCGAGGGAACCCTCTGCAGGCCCGGTGGCTGCCAGTCGGTCAGTTCACCCTGGCCAAGGACCAGTAATCCCCCCGGTGCCAGACGCTCTGCGAGCCGTTTGACAATTTCCCGCCGGCGCCAGCGGCGGAAGTAGATCAGCAGGTTCTGGCAGAAGATAATGTTCATGCCGTGCATCGGTGCCTTGTCCAGGTCCAGGACATTGAGCCTGGTAAAACAGACGCGGTCACGGATGCTGTTCACAATCTCAACGGTATTCCGTTCTGATGGACGGAAATACCGGGCCTTCATGTCTTCTTCCATGCCCAGCAACTTGCGGGCATTGAACTGGCCCTGCCGTGCCTTTTCGATGGCGGGCAGGCTGATGTCGGAGCCGGTGACGCCAAACAGGGGCTGCAGTGCCAGTTGCCCCATGCATTCGTTCAGGATCATCGCCAGGGTGTAGGGCTCTTCGCCGGTTGAGCAGCCAACACTCCAGGCTTCCAGGGCACGTTTTCTGAACTGTTCCCTGGGGCGGGTCAGAACGTAGTCTGCTACCAGCCGGAAGGCGTCAGGGTCCCGGAAAAACCGGGTTTCCTGAACCGTCAGACGATCAACCAGTGTTGCCCATTCCCTGACAGCATCCGGGCCGTTGACGATTTTCTCGTAGTAGGCCTGGTAGCTGCTGCAGCCGATTTCCCGCATTCGTATGCCCAGATTGGTTTCCAGGAACGAACGGCGTTCGGCCGTCAGGGTGATGCCGGTGCGATGCTCCAGCAGGGTTTGCCACTGGCTAAACTGCGCCTCGTCCATATCCGGGAGTCGGCGCAGTGCCCAAATACCTTCGGCGGGTGACAGCTGGTTATGCATCTGAGCCATAAACCGTCATTCGCCCCGGGCCGGTGATCAGCTGACCACCGGAACGTCGTTGTCTTCCTCTTGCTCCTGATCCGCAAGCTCTTCGTCTGGCAGGGTGAAGCCGGCAACGGAGGACCGCAGTTCAGAGGCCATCTCAGCCAGGTTACCGATAGACTTCGCGGTGGCGTTGGTACCGGACGAGGTCTGCGAGGTGATTTCCTGGATGACGTTCATCGTGTTGGAAATGTGCGCCGCAGAGGACGACTGCTGACGTGCCGCGTTGGAGATATTCTGGATCAGTTCCGCCAGAGACATGGATACGTTCTCGATTTCCTCGAGGGCGATACCCGCATCCTGTGCCAGGCGAGCACCACGGACCACCTCGGCGGTGGTGTGTTCCATGGAGATAACGGCTTCGTTGGTATCCGACTGGATCGTCTTAACCAGCGCTTCGATCTGCTTGGTAGCTGCAGAGGAGCGTTCCGCCAGTCGCTGAACTTCGTCCGCAACCACCGCGAAGCCCCGGCCCGCGTCACCGGCCATGGAGGCCTGGATCGCAGCGTTCAGAGACAGGATGTTGGTCTGGTCGGCGATGTCGTTGATCAGCGATACGATGTCACCGATTTCCTGGGAGGATTCACCCAGTCGCTTGATCCGCTTGGAGGTTTCCTGGATCTGCTCACGGATGTTGTCCATGCCGCGGATGGTGTTCTGTACCACTTCCGCGCCTTTCTTGGCGATCGCAACCGACCGCTCCGCAACCGCTGAGGATTCCGCAGCGTTGGAAGATACCTGGTCGATGGACACCGCCATCTCGTTAACCGCAGCGGAGGCGCCGGCAATTTCCTGGGCCTGGTGCTCGGATGCATCGGCCAGGTGCATGGCCGTGGCCTGGGTTTCCTGGGCGGCTGAGGCTACCCGTACCGCCGTGCCACGAATCGCCTGTACCAGTCCGCGCATCTGGTCGATCGCGTAGTTGATAGAGTCAGCGATGGCACCGGTGAAGTCCTCGGTTACTGTGGCTTCGGTGGTCAAGTCACCGTCAGCCAGGTCGGCCAGTTCGTCCAGCAGTCGCAGGATCGCGTTCTGGTTCTGTTCGTTCTGTTCCTGGGTCGCAGACAGGCGGGCCTGGGCATCGCGATACAGGGCCACACCGATGACCACTACGATGGCTACCATGGCAGCCAGCAGGAAGAAGGCCAGAGTCGGGCTGATGAATCGGGAGCTGGACTGACGGGCAAAACCGTCGGCAAGAACGGAGAGCTCGGAAAGCAGGATCTCTGAGTTCTGGAAGATGTCGCTGGCAGCGGTACGAACCTTGAAGAGGTCGGGAGAGGCTTCAAGGATCGCATCTACGTTCTGGGAAACGAATTCGAACAGCTCGTCTACGGCCTCCAGACCATAGATGGCGTCTTCATCGGCGACTCGGGAGATGCCCATGGCCGGGTTGCCATTGAGCTGGCCGTCCAGTACCCGGCCGAACAGGCTGGCGTCACGGCCGAAGCGGTCAGCAGCGATAACGGCATCTTCGTCACCGGACAGTACGTTGTTGACCGAACGCACGATACGTTCCGCCAGCAGCGACTGGCGCTGTGCCAGGGCGATCTGCTCCGCCGGTGCGTTGTTGTCGAGCAGGATCTGTACGATGTCATCGTACTCCACCTGCAACTGGGGAATGGTTTCGTTCAGGGTACGGGCTACTTCATGCAGGCCAAGTACGGCATCCCGGGTAGACAGGATGCTGTCGGCGTTATCCCGAACTGTGTTCCAGTTCTGCTGAACACCGCTGCCTTGCGCCATTTCACTGGCAGGCAGGCCGGTGGCCGGATTACCTTCTGAGACGAATGACCAGAGCTGCTGGAAGTCATCCCTGGAGCGACGAAGCTGGTTGAAGGCTTCGGCGGTACCGCCGGCGGCTTCAGTAGCGTTCTTCGCGATCTCCTGGGAGAGCACCCGCATTTCGGCGGTGTTGGCGATGTATTCCTGATCGTTCTGGCTGTCCGTATTGATAATGAACAGGACCACAACGAGCAGGACGGTGAGTGCAATCAGCGCAGCGATCAGGCCAGCAACCAGTCTGTTGCCTCCCTGTCCCATGCTGAGTCTTCCGGCTCTGTTTTTCATTTTCTGGCTCCCGGCCTCTTTCTTTCTGGAAATGGCAAGTTGTTGTAACGGGTTTCAGACGGTCAGGGTGATGTTCCTGCCAGTACTCTCACCCCTACCACTGTGCGACATCGAGAAAACGCTCATCTTCCACCAGGTCGGCGGCAGAGAACACTTTCCAGACCTCCTCGTTACGCTCATAACCACCGGTCACGAACGGACGAATGCTGTCGGCCACCCCCTCGGGAGTGGCCCTGAAACTGTCTTTTGCAAAGTACTGCATGCCCAGCACGGAATCGACCACCAGGCCGCTGAACACATCGCCTTCTTCGATCACCAATACACGACGCTCGCGCATACTGCGGGAGGATCGGGGAACGTCGAAGAAGCCGGCGAGGTCAACCAGGGGCAGAAGGCGGCCGCGGACATTGGCGGCACCCATCAAAAACGAGCGAACCCCCGGAATGTGGGTAAACCGGGGGACGTGCAGGATTTCGGTGACTTCACCCATGGGTGCGACATAACGCTCACCCGCCAGAATAAAACCGATGCCGTTCCACAGTTCAACGGCTTCCTGTTGTTCCGGAAGGCCGGCGGCTAATGACCGGCTGCGCTGGGCGATATCCGTCAGAACGGCAAAAGGGGCGGCCTGGGCGGACATGCTTACTCCACGGTTAGGGATCAGGCAATCAGGCTGTTGATTGTTTTGATCAGGTCGTCTTCGTTAACCGGCTTGACCAGGTAACCCTTGGCACCCTGGCGGGTTCCCCACACGCGGTCGGTTTCCTGATCCTTGGTGGTGACAATCACAACCGGAATGGACGCCGTTTCTGGCGCGCGAGTGAGCTGGCGAGTGGCCTGAAAGCCGTTCAGGCCAGGCATGACCACGTCCATCAGCACCAGATCCGGAGTTTCCGCGCGGGCTTTGGCCACGCCGTCTGCACCGTTGTCGGCGGTCAGCACTTCGTGCTTGTGTTTTTCCAGGATGGTGGAAATCTTCTTAACTTCTGTTGGCGAGTCGTCAACAATCAGGATGCGGGCCATGTTTTCCTCGATAATTACTGGTGTCAGCAGGTTTACTGTTGCGCCTGTGGGACGTACTGGCGAATAGTATTAAGCAGTTCATCCTTGCTGAACGGTTTGGTCAGATACTGGTCCGAGCCAACGATTCGGCCTTTTGCCTTGTCGAAAAGGCCGTCCTTGCTCGAGAGCATGATAACCGGCGTCTTTTTGAAAGAGGAATTGTTCTTGATAAGTGCGCAGGTCTGGTAGCCATCCAGTCGGGGCATCATGATATCAACAAAAATGATGTCCGGCTGGGAATCGGCAATCTTGGCCAGAGCGTCAAAGCCGTCAGTGGCGGTGATGACCTCACAACCGACCTTTTTGAGAAGGGTTTCTGCGGTGCGACGAATGGTCTTGCTGTCGTCAATCACCATGATCTTCAGATTCTCGAAGTTGTCATCCATTGTCCAACTGCCTTGCGCTCTAGCGACTGTCGTTATTTTCAAACGGGGGTTTTAACACAAACCTTAAGGTTGTTCTATAAACCCCGCTCATTTATAGAGTATTGATGACCGGATAAAAAGTATTAGTTTGTGACCAAATGTACTTCTGCCTGTGCCGTCACGGATTTAACTGTGATTTTCACCGGGTGCAATCAAGGCTCGGGTACAATACCATTTTTAGCATAGCACTTTATGGCTGGTTCGCTCTGCTGACCGGTTCGTGTTTTCACATCGAAATTCCAGGAGACTCTGATGACAGTCCGGCTCGGGATCGTAATGGATCCCATAGAAGACATCAGCTTCAAGAAAGACAGTTCGCTGGCGATGTTGCTGGCGGCCCAGAAACGGGGTTGGCAGATCGAGTACATGGAGCAGCACGATCTGTACCTGGCGGGTGGCCAGGCCCGTGCCCACACCCGCAATCTCACCGTGCATCTGGACCCGGAAAACTGGTTCAGCTTTGGCTCCAGCCAGGACCGGGCCCTGGGCGATCTGGATGTGATTCTGATGCGCAAGGATCCGCCGGTGGATCGTGAGTTTCTGATGGCCACCTATATATTGGGGGCTGCTGAACAGCAGGGTGCGCTGGTGGTCAATCCGGCGGCCACGCTGCGGGATTGTAACGAGAAGCTGTTTGCTACCCAGTTCGAGGATCTTACTCCGCCGTTGATCGTCACCCGTTCCTCCCAGCGTTTCCGGGAGTTCTATGCCGAGCATGGTGACATCATTATGAAACCGGTAGATGGCATGGGCGGCCGGTCGATTTTCCGGGTCAGGGAAAACGATGCGAACCTTGGGGTGATCATTGAAACCCTGACCAACCATGGCGCCCACCAGGCGATGGCGCAGAAATTCATTCCGGAAATCACCGACGGCGACAAGCGGATTCTGCTGATTGAGGGCGAGCCGGTGCCTTACGCCCTTGCGCGAATTCCATCCCAGGGTGAAAATCGCGGCAACCTGGCGGCCGGCGGACGCGGTGAGGGGCGTGAGCTGACCGCGCGGGATCGGGAAATCTGTGCCCGGGTAGCCCCGGTGATCAAGGAGAAGGGGCTGATGTTTGTCGGGCTGGATGTGATCGGCGATTACCTCACCGAGATCAATGTCACCAGTCCAACCTGTATCCGCGAACTGGATGCGGCCTTTGGCATCGACATTGCCGGCATGCTGATGGATGCCATTGATCGGCGCCTGGGCCAGAGCTGAGTCAGGCTTCCTCCAGGCAGTTGCAGATAAACTTTCGGGAAAGGTAATGGCAGTTCAGGTAAGCGATTTCGACCGGTTGTCCTTCACGCTGTTCATGGCGTTGGCGGTGCATGCCATTGTGGTTCTGGGCATTACCTTTGCTCCGGAGTCTCCCCGTTCGTCTGCCCAGACCATGGAGATTACGCTCTCTCAATTTGATGATGAACAGGCGCCCGAGCAGGCGGATTTTCTGGCCCAGACCAGCCAGCAGGGCAGCGGGACAGAAGAAGAGGCGATGGAGATGACCACGCCGGAACCGGCGGAAATCAGCCAGCCCGAAATGGCCCAGGTGCAGCCGGAGCCCCAGACCACCACGCAACCTCAACCCAGGGAAGAGCGCGCGGTGGTCCAGACTGAAGCCACGGCCAGTCGGCGGGTAGAGCAGCCCGAGGACCGGTCGGAACCCGAGCCGGAACCGCTGCCGCGCAGTGAGCGCAAAAGCCTGATGGAGCGGAGCCTGGAAATTGCCAGCCTGGAAGCCCGGTTTGATGCCCAGCAGCAAGCCTATGCCCGCAAGCCCAGGGTCATGCGGGTGACGGCGGCCTCCACCCTCAGGTCAAGCAATGCCTGGTACGTTCAGAACTGGGTAAACAAGGTTACCCGGGTGGGCAACATCAATTATCCGACTGAAGCGAGGCAGGCCGGAATCTACGGAAATCTGCGTATGCTGGTTTCTCTGCGCAAAGATGGCACAATCAAGGAAGTGGCGATACTCCAGTCGTCCGGCAGCACGGTACTTGATGATGCCGCCATTCGCATTGTGCGCATGGCCGCGCCCTTTGCACCCTTCCCGGAAGAGATGCAGCAGGAAGTGGACGAACTGGAGATCATACGTACCTGGTCGTTCCAGCAGCGGGGGCTTACATCCGGATGACAGCGTCCAAGCAAACCGACGGTAATCTCAGGCACCACTTTCTGGTGGCGTCACCGTGGCTCGCCGACCCCCGTTTCCATGGCGGCGTTATTTACCTCTGTGAGCATTCCGAAGAAGGGGCCCTGGGGCTGATGATCAATCAGCCGCTGGATATCCATCTGGGAGAAATCCTCGAGCAGCTGGACATGCATGGCGGTGAGCTGGATCTGCCGGTGTTCACCGGTGGCCCGGTGCAGCCGGAACGGGGTTTTGTGCTCCACTCACCTGGCCGGCAATGGCAAAGTACCGCACTGGTGACCGATGACGTTCTGCTCACCACCTCCCGGGATATTCTGGAAAGTATTGGTCGCGATGAGGGACCGGACGAGTTTCTGGTGGCTCTGGGTTATTCGGGCTGGGGTGAAGGGCAGTTGGAAGAAGAACTCGGCAGCAACGCCTGGCTGACCTGCCCGGCCAGCACCGATATCCTGTTCCGGACGCCGGTCAGCCAGCGTTATGAAGCGGTACTCAGGTTGATTGGGGTTGATCTGAACCAGCTCAGCGATTCGGTGGGCCATGCCTGAACAAGGTAACCGCAGGCTGCTGGCCTTTGATTTCGGAACCCGTCGCATCGGTGTCGCTTCCGGTCAGGAACTGCTCGGCACCGGCCAGCCCCTGGCCATGATCCCGGCGAGGGACGGTATCCCGGACTGGCAGCAGGTCGAGAAACTTCTGGCGGAATGGCAGCCGGATGTCGTACTGGTCGGGTTACCACTGAATATGGATGATACCGAGAATGACATGTGTGCCCGGGCCCGCAAATTTGGCAAGCGCCTGCACGGTCGTTTTCATGTGCCGGTAGAGATGGTGGATGAGCGACTGACCAGCTTTGAAGCCAAGGGCGATGTGATGGCTGCCGGTGGCAGCCGTGATTTTGGTCGCCACGGGGTGGATGACCGTGCCGCAGTACTGATATTGGAAACCTGGTGCCGGGAACAGGCCGGCTGATCTGACTGATGAGGCTCTGATGACCGCATTGATGGATATCAACCAGTTGCTGGATGAACTGGAAACCGGGTTACGCCGGATTCTGGAGCAACGTGGTATCGACAACCCTGTGCTGATTGGCATTCGCACCGGTGGCGTCTGGCTGGCCGATGTCATTGGCAAACGCCTGGGTATAGAACAGCCGTTTGGTGAACTGGATATTTCCTTTTATCGGGACGACTTCAGTCGCATTGGCCTGAACCCGAAAGTGAAGCCCTCCAGCCTGCCTTTTGACACCGAAGGCCGTGACATCATCCTGATCGATGATGTGATCATGAGCGGGCGGACCATTCGTGCCGCGATGAATGAGATCTTCGATTACGGCCGTCCTGCCAGTATCATACTGGCCACCTTGATTGACCTGGGTGCCCGGGAACTGCCGATTCAGCCCGATGTGGTCGGCCACTCCCTGGCGCTGGAAGCGCATCAGCGCATCAAGTTGCGCGGCCCCGACCCGTTGCGTATCGAACTTCAGGACTCCGGGCAGTAACACCCCAATTGACGACAGGCGAGCCATGACCGCAAACGATCCCTCCCCGAACCACTTGCAGCTGACCCGGGATGGTCAGTTGCGGCATTTCCTCACCCTGGACGGCCTGGGCCGGGAGCTGCTGACCGACATATTGGATACCGCCGATTCCTTCATCGAGGTGGGCGAACGCAGTATCAAGAAGGTACCGCTGTTGCGGGGCCGCACGGTCGTTAACCTGTTCTTCGAATCCAGTACCCGCACCCGCAGCACCTTCGAGCTTGCCGCCAAGCGGCTGTCTGCTGATGTGCTGAACCTGGACATCAACACCTCGGCCACCTCCAAGGGGGAATCCCTGTCTGACACCCTGCTCAATCTGGAGGCCATGGCCAGCGACATGTTCGTGGTGCGGCATTCCCAGAGCGGGGCGCCGCACTTTATTGCCGAAAGCGTGACCCCGGGCGTGGCCATCATCAATGCGGGCGATGGCAGGCATGCCCACCCAACCCAGGCGATGCTCGACATGCTCACCATTCGTCAGCACAAGGGGCGTTTTGAAGGCCTGAAAGTGGCGATTGTTGGCGACGTATTACACTCCCGGGTGGCCCGCTCCCAGATTCGAGCCCTGAACGAACTGGGCGCAGAAGAGGTGCGGGTGATTGCCCCCGGTACCCTGTTGCCCAGGGATGTGGAAGATCTCGGCTGCACCGTGGAATATGACATGGCCCGTGGCATGAAAGACCTGGACGTGGTGATCATGCTGAGGCTGCAAAAGGAACGTATGGAAGGGGCACTGCTGCCCAGCGAGCGGGAGTTCTACCGCCTGTATGGCTTGAATCAGGAGAAGCTGGCGCTGGCCAGGCCGGACTGCATTGTGATGCACCCGGGTCCCATCAACCGCGGTGTCGAGATCGAGTCGGCGGTGGCGGATGGTCCCCAATCGGTGATTCTGAACCAGGTGACCAACGGCATCGCCATCCGGATGGCGGTCATGTCCATGGCGATGGGTGGGCAAATGGCAGAGCGACAGCAAAAACAGACAGACAGCGAGGGACACCGGGCATGAGTGGCAGCCAGCAAGATAACAGCACCAGCCTGGTGATTACCGGTGGCACCCTGTTCAATGCTCATGGGCAATTGACCGACAACCCCGGGCTGTTGGTTCGCGACGGAAAAATTGCCGCCGTCGGCTCTGAGGCGCAGCAGGCCGATGCAGCCCGGAGTGTTGACGCCAGTGGCTGTGTGATTTCCCCGGGGTTTGTGGATTTGTGTTGCAACCTTCGGGAACCCGGTAATGGTCAGAAGGGCAATATTGCCTCGGAAACCCGGGCAGCCGCCCACGGTGGTTTCACCACGGTTTGCGCCAGCCCGGAAACCTCTCCGGTCAATGATTCCAGCGCCGTGACCCATCTGATTCGTGAAGGTGCTGCAACCCGTGGTGTGGTGAATGTGTTGCCCGTTGGAGCGATTACCCGTGGCCTGGAAGGTGACTTGCTCAGTGATATGGCGGGCCTGAAGAACGCCGGTTGCGTGGCAGTGGGGAACGGTTCCCGTGGGGTGCGCAACGCCCGGATTCTGCGCCGGTGCATGGCCTATGCCCAGACCTTTGACCTGACAGTGATGTTCAGTCCGGAGAACCAGGCTCTGGCCGCGGACGGCTACGCTCACGATGGTCAGGTAGCGACTCGCCTGGGCCTGCTGGGCATCCCGGAAGTAGCGGAGACGGCTGCGGTTATGGAAATGCTGTTGCTGGCGGAGGAGACCGGGGTACGACTGCACCTGAGCCAGTTGTCCTGTGGCCGCAGCGTCGAGATGCTGGCGGAGGCCCGGAAAAGGGGAATCCAGGTGACTGCCGATGTCGCCATGCATCAGCTGGTTTATACCGAAGACGCACTGGCGGGCTTTGATAGCCGTTTTCACGTGCGCCCGCCGCTGCGTTCCGAGACTGATCGCCGGGCGCTGCTGGCAGGCGTTCGCGAGGGTGTGATTGATGCCATCGTCAGCCAGCATCAGCCCCACGACAGCGCCGCCAAGCAGGCGCCACTGCCGGCGACCGAACCTGGTCTGTCCGGTATCGAGAGCGTATTGTCCCTGGGGTTGGGGTTGGTGGCGGCTGGTGAACTTGAGATGACGGATCTGCTGTCTGCGCTGACCCTTGGTCCATCCCGGGTTTTGGGCCGGGAATGGGAGCTGGCTGAGGGTTTGGCTGCAGACCTGTGCATTTTCGACCCCAAAGGCCATTGGGTGCCGTCCCCATCTACCCTGGTGTCAGCCGGACACCATGCCCCCCGATTCGGATGTGAGCTGCCGGGGTTAATGAAGCTGACGCTGGTTGGCGGACGGACCGCCTGGCAGTAGTGACACTGCGGAAAATGCGGCAGAGGTTAGCCAACCTCTGTCGACGCCATCACAGATTACCCTGTTTTTGCTGAAAAACCCTTGAAGAGAGGCACCTGAGCCAACGTATTCTATGGCTCGGCCACTTATGGTCATCAAAAGGACGACGGAAAATGCCGGCGGCCTGCTGTGCCGGTGTCCGACAATAATAATTCAGGAGTCATCCCGTGAAATCAGTCAGTCTATCCCGCCGTATTGCCATGGCGGCTGCTTTGTGCGCCACCCTGGTAACCCCTGCTCTGGCGAAAGCCGAAACCGAGATTCTCGAGCGCAGCTTTTGCGTGTTCGATCCCGTGGGCGCCAACGGCCCGCTGTTTGCCATTACCAAAGAGTTCCAGCCGGTCGCCATGCAGCGAGGCATCAGGCTGAACCTGCGGGCTTACACCGATGAAAAGGTTGCCGCCGAAGACTTCAAGGCAGGCCAGTGCGACGCGGTGCTGCTCACGGGCACTCGCGCCCGAGAGTTCAATAAATTTACCGGCAGCCTGGAGGCCATGGGTGCCGTCCCTGGCGAGCAGGAAATGCGCCTGCTGTACAACACCCTGAGCCAACCCCAGGCGCGCCAGTTCCTGGTTGAAGGACCCTACGAGGTGGCCGGTGTATTCCCCGGTGGTGCCATCTACCTCCACACCCGTGATCGCAACGTCGACTCGGTTGAAAAGCTCCAGGGCAAGCGCATCGCCACCCTGGATTATGACAGTGCGTCGGTGCGCATGGTTCGCCATGTAGGCGCGTCAGTGGTGGGCTCCAATTCCGCCAACTTTGCCGGCAAGTTCAACAATGGCAGCGTGGATCTGGCCTACGCCCCGGCGGTGGCCTATCAGCCACTGGAATTGTACAAGGGCGTTAACACCAAGGGTGGCGTGTTCAAATATGCTCTGGGGTACATGAACTTCCAGGTCATCATCCATCGAGACCGGTTCCCGGATGATGCGGGCCAGATGGTGCGCGATGAATCGATCAAGCGGATTGATCAGGCCTACGAGATCATCGCCGAGGCAGAAGCTGGCATTCCCGAAGAGGTATGGATGCACCCGCCCCAGGAAGATGTGGCGGAGTACGACCGGATGCTGCGCCAGGTGAGGCTGTCTCTGCTGGAGGATGGCGTGTATGACGAGCGTGCGATCAAACTGATGCGTGCCATTCGTTGCCGGGTGGACGGTTCGCGTTCGGAGTGTGCGTCTTAAGTCTGAAGGGCGTTGCTGGGCCTGTCAGGCAGGAGCTGGCCCGCCGGTTGGCGGGCCGGATCCGGTTAACGGATCGCGTCTTTCAGGGCCTTGCCGGCCTTGAACCCGACGGTCTTGCTGGCGGGGATCTGGATGGTGGCGCCGGTTTGCGGGTTGCGGCCGGTGCGAGCCTCGCGGGAGCGAATGCTGAAGGTGCCGAAGCCAATGAGCGTTGTGTCTTCACCCCGGGCCGCTGCCGCAGACAGCTGATCGGTAAAGGCGTTGATAACTTCGCTGGCTTTTTCCCGGGTCAGGCCGGTTTTATCGGCAATGGCGGCGGCAAGCTCTGGTTTGCGCATCGGATACTCCTGTTTGATTTCGTTCTGATTATTGTGTTTGACCGCAAGGCAGACCCTGCGGTTGAAGCAATCTATAGTGGCTTTGGCCGAAATGTGCAAACCCTGTTCGGTTACGAACTGTGGCCGCAGGCGTCATTTGCGGGGTTGGTCTCATAAACCGGAGCCCGGTTTGGTCATAATGCATGGCCGGTTACAGGATGTAACAAAACGATTCTGGCGGCGCCAGGCGCTGATGTTTTCTGAATAACACAAGAATAAAAGGGTGTTGATGCTATGAATGATTTCCGCAAAGCCGGTTCCGGAATTCGTGGGCTGGTGGCCGCTGTTGGTGCCAGCCTGGTGCTCACCGGTTGTGGTGCCGTCAACCACATGATCTACAAAACCACCGGTGATGTGATGCAAGGGTTCTCGCGCAATCACACGGTGCCTTACCTGCTGGAATCGGATGACCTGGCCATGGGTTGCTCCATGAGTGAGGCGACAGCCCCACTGCTGATGTCGTTTGGCCGCGTGACCCGCGAACCGGACCAGCTGGCGGTTATGTTGTACCTCTCGGCGGGCGGTTGTGCGGAGGAGCAGGCCCGGGAGCATGAACTGGCTGCGGCGCGGGCAATGTATTCCATGAACGCCGGTGAGGCCCAGGATGCAATGATCCGGCAGAAACGGGCCCATACCCAGGCGGCGAAGCGTTACCTGAAGGGCTGGCAGCATCACCACGCCCATTACGGTGATCCGGATGGCGGGGAATGCCCCAAATTTAAAGACGATCTGGATGAATTCATTTACCTGGCCGGCTTGTTGTCCGGGTTGCAGGCATTGAATGCCCAGATACAGGCATCGTCCTCAATTGGTGTGCCGTTCAACACCGGTTCCGTGGTTGGCCGGGCGACCCAATGCCTGGACAACAAGAAATGGTGGGGCGCACCGATGGGGCTGCGGGCAACGGTCTGGGCCATGATTCCGGGCACCCAGCCGGAAGGTGAAGACGCCTTTGAACGACTGGCTATCGCCAGCAAGCAGGGCGAAGAGGCGGGCGTCAGGCTCGGCCACGTTTTCCACGCGATCGCCGCAGTAAACAAGAACGACGAAGCTTTGATCAAATCGGTGATCCGGGACCACGGCGAATCGTTGAAGAATGACGCGTCCAGCGAACAATGGCGGTTTGTTGATGCCATGGCCAGCAACATGCTGGTGGCCATTTCTGATCGTTTGTGGGTTGAGAACACCGGCCACCGAACCCCCATCGGTCAATTCGGCAGCTTCTGGGATGATCAGCGGGCGCCGGTCGAAACCATGGATCTGGATGATCTGCTGTAACTCCTTCAAATTCCAGGGTAGGTTTTATGACTAAGGGTGGTCTGCAACGTTCCGGGCTGGAATGGTTCTCTTCCTTGCCGGCGTGTCTGTTGCTGCTGGCTGTGGTGTTGTTCTCGACCAGTAGTGATATCCATAACCAGATGCTGCGCGGCGGTGAGCAGCTCTGGAGTGGTTACTACAAACTCCGCATGGATCCGGTGCAACCGGAGTGTAATCCCGACCGGGATATCGAGGCAGCCGTGGCTGAGGAAATGGCTGCGGCACCTCCGGACGACGATCCCATGGCGGCTTTACTTGGTGCCCATGAGAAAAATCCGGCGGATGTCCGGCTGGCCATCGAGCGATCGGTTGGTGAGTGCCAGACGGCCCATGCCAGCTATCTGGAGTTGCAGGATCAATTGACGCCCGGGGTGAAAGCCTATCGTGCGGTGGAATTGTTCGTGGCCGATCTGATCGCCTTCGGCTTGGCGGGCCAGCGTTATATCCTGGTGATTCTGGTGATGCTGTGTGCGGTTACCGCAACCCTGACCCGACACCACATCGCCATGCGGGCGATGGAAACCCGGCTGGATTACATCGTTTCCCATACCCTGCAGACCATTGCCAACGCCATGCTGCTGGGCTCCAGTGCCATCTTCCGGCAATCCAGCCTGGGCAGCAGTACCGCGGTTTCCGGCGAGGAGCTGATGCTCCACAACTTGTGGATTGTTGGTTTTGCCTGTCTCACCCTGGCCAGCCTGTATCGGCTGTTCCGGGTGCCCTCCAATCTACAGGAGGGTGGTCGGCTCGGGCAGGCCTTCCTTGCGGTGCCATTGTATACCGTCATGTGCCTGATCTCCGGCACTTACTTTGCGATGATCGGCCACTCCTCGGGTATTGGTATCTACCTGGGTAAGATGATGGAGCTGTCGGACATGTTTCTGAACGTCGGCCTGTACGTTTGGGTTGGCATGATGCTCAAGCAGACTCGTCTGGCGACCCTCGTGTTCAATGTGTTCCGGCCCTGGCGAATGCCCCCGGAAATGCTGGCGGTTGTTGCCGTATTGGTGGCTGCTGTGCCGACGGCCTATACCGGTGCTTCAGGGATCTTTGTTATCGCCGCCGGTGCTGTGATTTACAGCGAACTGAGGGCCGCGGGCGCCAGGCGACACCTGGCCCTGGCGGCGACGGCCATGTCCGGTTCGTTGGGCGTGGTTCTGAGGCCATGTCTGCTGGTGGTGGTGATCGCCTACCTGAACCGGGAAGTGACGACCGACGAACTGTTCGGTTGGGGTATCTGGGTATTTGTCCTGACCGCGACCATGTTTGGTCTGGTGGCGATGTCGGTCAACCGGCAGAGCAAATTCGACCTGGCGCCGACCGCTCAGGCTTTCCCGGCCTCATTCCGGGCGCTCCGGCCGCTGTTGCCCTACGCCCTGGTGATCGCCGGTGTCGTTCTGCTATACCGCTTCGCCCTGGACGTGAAGATGGATGAGTTCTCCGCGCCCCGGTTGCTGCCGGTGATCATGTTGGCGATTCTGGTCTATGAGCATGTCAGTCTGAAGAAGCGGACCAGCCCGGAACCGGGGCAGGCTCGCCACCCGGGACTGGAGCGCAGCATCCGTGGCGCAACCAACGACACCACCGCCGAAATCGGAGCACTGCTGTTACTCCTTGGCCTGTCGGTCAGCATTGGTGGTGTCATCGAGCGTTCCCACATCATGGAAGCCTTCCCGCAGGCCTTCGATAGCGCCTGGTCCGCGATGTTGCTGATGGTGGTGATTCTGGTGATCCTGGGCATGATCATGGATGCTTTCGGTGCCGTGATTCTGGTCACTGCTACCGTAGCCACCATTGCCTATTCCAGTGGTATTCACCCGATACACTTCTGGATGGTGACGCTGGTGGCCTTCGAACTGGGTTACCTGAGCCCGCCGGTGGCGCTCAATCACCTGCTGACCCGTCAGGTGGTGGGTGAGGCCGAGGTGCTGGCTGCCCAGCGTGAGGGTGGCACCTTCTACCAGCGCCATGAGCGTATCATCATGCCGTTGATTGCCATGGGTATTTCCCTGCTGCTGGTGGCCTTCGTGCCGCTGTTGTTCTACGCCACCTGATCCCGAGGGGCTTCGGCCCCTGCCAGTATCAGACAACAAAAAAAGCGCCGTGCTCTCGCAGGGCGCTTTTTTTGTCGGGTCAGGCTCAGCTCAGTTTCGGGCCGGCCTCGACGATGGCATCTGCCACATCGAACTTCTTGAAGTTTTCCACGAACTGGGCAATCAGCTCCTGGGCCTTGCCGTCATAGTATTCCGGGCTGGTCCAGGTGTTGCGTGGGTTCAGCAGCTCGGTGTCGACACCAGGGATGTGCTTGGGCACGTCCAGGTTCAGGGTGTCCAGATGCTCGGTTTCCACGTCGTCCAGGTCGCCATTCTGGATGGCGGCAATGATGGCGCGCGTGGTCGGAATGCTGAAACGCTTGCCTTCGCCGTAGGGGCCGCCGGTCCAACCAGTATTGACCAGGAATACCTTGCTGCCGAACTCGTCGATCCGCTTCATCAGCAGTTCGGCGTATACGCCGGCCGGACGCGGGAAGAAGGGGGCACCAAAGCAGGTTGAGAAGGTGGACTTCAGCTTGGACGACGAGCCCATCTCGGTTGAGCCAACCAGCGCGGTGTAACCACTCAGGAAGTGGTAAGCGGCTGCTTCACGGCTCAGGATGGATACCGGGGGCAGAACGCCAGTCATGTCGCAGGTCAGGAAGATAATGTGCGACGGCTCGCCGGCGCGGTTCTCCAGAACCCGCTTCTCCACGTGCTCCAGCGGGTAGGCGCAGCGGGAGTTTTCGGTGAGGGATACGTCGGTGTAATCCGGCTCACGGGTTTCCGGATCGATCATCACGTTTTCAACGATGGCACCAAAACGGATGGCGTCCCAGATGATCGGCTCGTTCTTCTGGCTCAGGTCGATGCACTTGGCGTAGCAGCCACCTTCAATGTTGAATACGGTGCCGGGGCCCCAGCCGTGCTCGTCGTCACCGATCAGGAAGCGGTGCGGATCGGCAGACAGGGTGGTCTTGCCGGTGCCGGACAGGCCGAAGAACAGACAGGTTTCGCCATTCTCGCTGACGTTGGCGGAGCAGTGCATCGGCAGTACGTCTTTTTCCGGCAGCAGGAAGTTCTGTACAGAAAACATGGCTTTTTTCATTTCGCCGGCATAGTGCATGCCTGCCAGCAATACTTTGCGCTTGGCAAAGTTGATGATCACGCAGCCGTTGGAGTTGGTGCCGTCACGCTCGGGCACACACTCGAAGTTGGCGGCGTTGAGGATCTGCCATTCCTGTTTGTCGGCCGGGTTGTAGTCATCCGGGCGGATAAACAGGTTGCGGCCAAACAGGTTCTGCCAGGCGGTTTCCGTGGTCATTTTGACCGGCAGATAGTGTTCGGGGTCAGAGCCGACGTGAACGTGGGAGACAAAACTGTCTTTTTCAGCAATGTAGGCTTCAACACGATCCCAGAGGGCGTCGAACTTGTCGGCGTCGAACGGGCGGTTGATCGGGCCCCAATGGATGTCGTCAGCGGTGCTGGGCTCCTCGACGATAAAACGGTCCATGGGAGACCGGCCGGTACGTTCGCCGGTGGTGACCACCAGGGAACCGTTGGCTGCCAGTTGTCCCTCATTTCTGGCCAGTGCCACTTCAACCAGTCTTGCTGTACTCAGATCATTATAAGTGTTGCTCACTTCGACCTCGCCCTCGGGATGTCTTCGTGATTGCTCAGGCCGTCCCCCCGAAAAAAATTGACGGAAATCTGAGCAATCGGGTCAATTCAGGCGCGCTATTATGCCAGAGACGCCGGTAAAAAACGACTGCCCTGAAAGCCGCGCCAGATGCGGCTTCCGGGCAAGTTGAGTGACTGCTTAGTGTAACGTATGACCGGTGAAAAGGTGATCAATGTCATTTCTATTGAAGCGATAGTTTGCGTGACAGAACTGGCAGTCCATGTTGATGCTGCCCTGCTCGTCGAGGATGCTGTAACACTCGTCTTTGCCGATGGCCTCGAGGGCGGCGAGGGTGCGCTCCCGGGAGCAGCTGCAGCGAAAGGCCACCGGTTCGGGGTCGAACAGCCGCACGGTTTCCTCGTGGAACAGCCGGTGCAGCAGGGTTTCGCTGTCGAGCGTCAGCAACTCTTCGGCCTCGACAGTGCGCGCCAGGTGATTGACCCGGTTCCACAAATCATCGTCTTCTTCGGTATGCCCCGGCAACCGCTGCAGCATCAGGCCGGCGGCGGTGTCTTCGTTGGCGAACAGGAACAGGCTGGTGGCAATCTGCTCGGACCGCTCGAAATACTCTTCCAGGCAGCCGGCCAGGGTATCGGCTTCCCTGGGCACCACGCCCTGATAGCGTTGGCCCTGGTCCGGGGTGATGGTGATGGCCATGCGGCCGGTGCCCAGAAGTTCGTTCAGGGTATCGCCGGTAACGGCCTGATCGTCATGGCGGGCCAGGCCCCGGATATGACGGTCGTGGCTGCATTCGGCCATCAGTGTGCGCAACGAGCCTTCGCCGGCCGCCTGCAAGGACAGGGTACCCTTGAACTTCAGGCTGCTGCTCATCAACACGCTGGCCACCAGCGATTCGCCCAGTAAACGGCGAACGGATTCGGGGTAAGGGGCCTGGGTGCTGATGTCGCTGAAACTGTTACCCAGTTGAACCCAGGCACCCCGAACCTGGCTGTGTTCGAAAATAAAACGCTGGAATTGATCTCGGGATGCCATGGTGTCTCCTGACGCTGTCTGTGGGGTTGATGGTGCTGCCCGCGCGGAGGGTAATTGAGGCGGGCGTACTCTTTACGAGCTTTGGTGTGATCCGGTTTTACAGGCCGTTCTGGTCCCGGAACCGCTGAATGTCCCGGCGGTCTTTCTTGCTCGGCCGGCGGGCGGGTGGCAATTGGGCGGCCTGCATGGTCTTGCGCTGCCAAGCCAGTTCTTCGCGTTTTTTCACGCTGTCACTGGTTTCGTGGTAAAGCTTCTGGGCCTCTGGAGCGCCCCTGCGCCGGTCGCTTATCTCATCCACGATCACGATTTTTTCCTGCCAGCCCAGGCGCAAGGTAACCCTGGCGCCAGCTTCGACAATCTTGCCGGGCTTTGTTCGCTGGCTATTGTAATGCACCTTGCCGCCTTCGATGGCTTCTTTCGCCAGGGAACGGGTCTTGTAGAAGCGCGCGGCCCAGAGCCATTTGTCGAGCCGCACCTTTTGTTCGTCAGCGCTGGTTGCCGTCATATCTCCTCACCGGGTTGGCACCTGCCGTCGGGCATTGTGTTAACCAGATTATAACCGGCTCGTCATCGGGATGGCAGGGGCTGTTGCGAACGCAGTGATGGCAGCACTTCATCAAAATGGCGAATGCCGGGGATCTCAGGGTGTTGGGCATTGGGTGCCTGGGTGCTGTCGGGCTCAAGAATGGCCAGGCATTGGCCGATGCCTGCCTGGCGGGCACTCTCCAGCACGGGAAAACTGTCGTCCACCATCAGGGTTTTGTCTTGCCGGTACGGGATTTTTCTGCCGAGGTCTCGCCAGAAATCACGATCTTCCTTGGGTTTGCCGAATTCATGGCTGGAAACGATGGCATCCACGTGTTTGTCCAGTCCGGTGCGTTCCAGTTTCAGTGCCAGGGGGTCCGGGTGGCAGTTGGTCACAATCACCGAGCGCAGGCCGGCTTGGCGCAACGAAGACAGAAAGTCGGGCACGTGCGGGCGGTAGCCGATGCGATCACTGACTTCCGCCTTCAGTTGGTTGATATTCACCGAGAGTCGTTCGCTCCAGTAGTCGGTGCAGTACCAGTTCAGTGAGCCCCGTTCCGCCATGATCATGGCCAGCAGGGTATCTTTCGCCTGTTGGGGGTGCAGGTCGTACTGCTCGGCGTAACGTCTGGGCAAGTGCTCAAGCCAGAAGTGCGAGTCGAAGTGAAGATCCAGCAGTGTTCCATCCATATCCAGGAACACGGTATCGAGGGTTGACCAATCCACCATAAACAAAAACAGCCTGAAGGGTTTCCTTCAGGCTGCCTCAGATTCCGGCGGCTGGCAAGCCGGGATTCTACTGATCGCCGGAGTAGGCTCAGTCAGCAGCTTGTTCAACCGTTTCGGACTTGCGGCCGGTGCGTGAGCAGCCCAGGCAGCGAACGAAGGTCGCCTTGGCCGGGCCAACAACCAGCACCTCGCCAGCCTCACCGGCGTTGCCGCCGAGGGCAGAGAATGGCAGAGATACCAGATAGACGGCACTGCCAACAATGGTGGTGGCCAGCAGGGCAGGTCGCAGCAGAACCGCATCGGCCGTCATGGCCAGCGCCGAGGGGCTCTCATCGACTGCTCTGGCGTGGCCCAATGATGAAAAAGCCAGCAGACAGGCTGCCACCGTTGCAACCAGAGTGCGGGAAATCTTGCGGGTCATGACGATTCTCTCCTGTTAATTCTCTGTTAACTATGAATCATATTGCCTGAATTTCAAACGGTTTTTGTTTGTATTGTGTGAGTTGTGTGATGTTGGTTTGCAGTTTCAACGCTGGCAACGAGGGCAGTACACGGTGGAGCGATTGTTCATCCGGATTTCCTTCAGCACGGTGTTACATTCCGGGCAGGGGGCACCACCACGCCCGTATACCAGTAATGACTGGGCAAAATACCCCGGCTTTCCGTCGCTGTTAACGAAATCCCGCAAGGTGGTGCCGCCCATCAGGATGGCTGCGCTCAGGGTTTCCTTTATGGCTTCAGCCAGCCGGTGATAGCGGTCCAGGCTGATTCGGCCCGCCTTCCGTTTCGGGTGTATGCCGGCTTTGAACAGGGCTTCGTTGGCGTAGATGTTGCCAACCCCGACCACCACATGATTGTCCATGATGAAGGATTTGATCGGGCTCTGTTTGCCCCGGGACAGCCGGAACAGCCAGGCACCACCAAATTCCGGCGACAGCGGTTCCGGGCCAAGATCCCGTATTAGCGGGTGCAGGGTGCAGTCGTCGGCCCACAGCCAGCAGCCAAAGCGCCGGGGATCGTTGAAGCGCAGGGTGCGGCCGTTGGCGAGACAGACATCAACGTGGTCATGGGCGGCGGCCGGGCTGCCGTCGGTGATCACCCGCAGGCTGCCGGACATGCCCAGGTGCACAATAACAGTGCCGCCATCCAGGTGCAGAAAGAGATATTTCGCCCGGCGGTCTACGGACCGGATAACCTGACCCTGCAGGCGCTCCGGTAAATCCCCGGGAATCGGCCAGCGCAGCCGGGCATTACGAATCACTACCCCGTTTATCTTCTGGCCTTCACAGTGGGGCGCAATGCCCTGACGAGTGGTTTCTACTTCGGGTAATTCGGGCACGAAGCCTCCGCTGGCAAACGTATTCTGGGGCCATAAGTGTAAACAGTAACAAAAAAGCCACCAAACGGTGTTGTTGACGCGTACAGCTGTACGCTAAAGTTGGTCAAGTACATTCCCTTCGAGTGTTTGCGAATCTCCCTCCGCAGTATCGCCTTTCGAAGTTGATGAATTCTTGAGGATAATTTATGTGGTTTAACGGTCTCCTTGACCTCTCGGTATGGCAGTTGATAGCGGTCACCCTGGTACTCACCCATATCACCATTGTCAGTGTTACGCTCTATCTGCACCGTCACTCGGCCCATAACGCCCTGGATCTGCATCCGGTGCTCAAGCACTTTTTTCGCTTCTGGCTGTGGATGACCACTGCGCAGAACACCAAAGAGTGGACCGCGATCCACCGCAAACACCACGCCAAGTGTGAAACCGAGGAAGACCCCCATAGCCCGGTGGTCCTGGGTATCCGCAAGGTTCTGCTGGAAGGCGCAGAGCTTTACGCCGAGGCGGCCACCCCGGAAACCCTCGAGCGCTATGGTCAGCGCACCCCGGAGGACTGGGTCGAGCGCAACGTCTATAGCCGATACAAGATGCTGGGCATCATGCTGATGGCGGTACTCAATCTGGCACTGTTTGGGGTCCACGGGATCTGGATCTGGGCGGTACAGATGATGTGGATTCCGGTATGGGCCGCAGGGGTGGTCAATGGCGTTGGCCACTATCTGGGTTACCGCAATTTCGAATGTGCCGATAATGCCCGCAATATCTCGCCCTGGGGCATCCTGATCGGCGGTGAAGAACTCCACAACAACCACCACACCTATCCAAACTCGGCCAAGCTGTCCCGCCGCTGGTACGAGGTGGACATCGGCTGGGGCTATATTCGCCTGTTCCAGTTGTTTGGTCTTGCCAAGCCGAAGGGCTACCGGCCGATTGCTCATTACGTTCCGGGCAAGCAGGAGGTGGATGTGGAAACCGTTCAGGCCATTACCAACAGCCGCTTCGACATCATGCGTCAGTACCGCAAACGGGTCATGGAACCGGTCTTGCGCCAACAGCGTTCTCTGATGGACGACGAAATTCGTCCCCGCTACCGAAAGCTGAAGCAGCTGTTATCCCGGGAAGCTACGCTGATCAAGCCCAAGGACAAAGAACAGCTGGAAACGGTTTTGGAGCGCCACGAAATCCTGCGCCAAATCTACGAGAAGAGCCACGAGCTGCAACAGCTGTGGCGTCAGCGTGGGCTGAAGCCCCAGGAAAAACTGCAGGCGCTGATGGAGTGGTGCAAAGAGGCGGAAGCCAGCGGCATTCGCTACCTGGAGGAGTTCGCGGCGCACCTGCGGGCCTACTCCCTGCGCCCGGTTGCCTGACGCGCCCCCGCCGTTTAGGTACCAAAAAAGCCAGATGGGTTCGCTCATCTGGCTTTTTTGTTTTGTCGCGACAGCACTAATCCGTTTCCGGGTTAACCCGGTACAGGCTGTAGGTTACCTGGCCCGCGGTCTTCTGCCGATGCAGCAACCAGCCGGTGGGCACCGGCGGTGTTGCCCGTTCGCTCTCATGTTCCACGTACACCCAGCCACCCGGTTTGATCCATTGGCCGGATTCCAGAAGCGGAAATAATCGTTCCAGCCAGTCCTGTCGGAACGGAGGGTCCATGAACACGATGTCGAAGGGTGGGCGCTGCCGATTGGCCAGAAAACTTTCTGCGTCCTGACACACCACCACTCCCTTGTCAGATTTCAATAACCGGAGATTGTCTCGCAGGGCGCTGGCCAGTGCCGGGGTATGGTCGACCAGCGTGGTGCTGGCAGCACCGCGGGAAAGCGCCTCCAGGCCCAGGGCCCCGGAGCCGGCAAACAGGTCCAGACAATCGCTGCCGGCAATCTGGAAGTTGAGCCAGTTAAACAGGGTTTCGCGGGTACGTGCAGGGCTGGGGCGAACACCGCCGGCATCCGGAAATCTCAGCTTTCGGCTGCGCCAGTCGCCGCCGATAATGCGCAGCTCCCCGGTACCGCCGGAAGGCGCACGCCCCACAGGCGTCGGGCCGGGTTTGCGGTTTGCCGGTTTGCGTCTGGCCATGGCTGTGCTCCGGAGTTCTGAACAGGTTGAATCGTGGGCGATTATGTTACCGGAAAGCAGCCGACAGGGGATAATGGGCCAGCCCCTCACTTAGGCCAGCAGGTCTGTTAGAATGTGCGCTTTATTTTCGCCCGCCCCTTTCAGACTGATGGTAAGACTATGACGGCAGAGTGGATTTCAATCGGCCTGTTGGCCCTTCTGGTTCTGTTCTTTGTACTGGATATCGCCGGTAACCGTAAGCGTGCCCCTCGGCCGAAAGCGGTGGTTCAGCGCAAACCTGAGGTAGCTCGGGGCCCGGCTCCAGTGGCACCGGAGCCAGCCCGGGAAGAGCCGGAAGCCGCGCAAGAAGCGCCGGTGGCCGAGGCGCAACCCGAGGCACCCGCTGCGGAGGCAGAGCCCGCCAAGGAAGTACCGGCGGCCGACTTAGCCCCGGAGCCAGAACCGGCTCCAGAGTCGGAAGCCCAGGTCAGTGTTTTTGAGCGAATCAGGAAGGGCCTTGGTAAAACCCGTGCCAGCCTGACCGGCGGCCTGGCCGACTTGTTCTCGGTGGGCAAGAAGATCGATGAGGACTTGCTGGAAGAAATCGAAACCACCCTGTTGATGGCCGATGTGGGTGTTACCGCCACTTCCGAGATCATTGAGTCGCTCACCGACAAACTTGAGCGCAACCAACTCAAGGACGGTGCGGCTTTGCGCAAGGCATTACGAGACGAATTGCATGGCCTGCTGAAGGACGTCACCAAACCGTTAGATATCGCCACCGACAACAAGCCGTACGTCATCCTGATGGTAGGGGTGAACGGCGTTGGCAAGACCACCACCATTGGCAAACTCACCCGGAAGTTCCAGGCGGAAGGCAAATCCGTCATGCTCGCGGCCGGTGATACCTTCCGTGCGGCGGCGGTGGAGCAGTTGCAGGTGTGGGGAGAGCGCAATAACGTGCCGGTGGTGGCCCAGCATACCGGTGCCGACAGTGCTTCGGTGATTTTTGACGCCATCCAGTCCGCCCAGGCCCGGGGTACCGATGTGGTGATTGCCGACACTGCCGGCCGCCTGCAGAACAAAGACAACCTGATGAACGAATTGACCAAGGTTGTCCGGGTGATGAAAAAGCTCGATGAATCGGCGCCCCACGAAGTGATGCTGGTGCTGGACGCCGGTACCGGCCAGAATGCCCTGAGCCAGGCCCAGGTCTTCCAGCAGGCGGTGGGCGTCAGCGGTATTACCTTGACGAAACTGGACGGCACCGCAAAAGGCGGTATTGTATTTGCCATTGCCCGCCAGCTGCAGCTGCCTATCCGCTTTATCGGAGTGGGCGAGCAGGCCGAAGACCTGCGCAGTTTTGATGCGGAAACCTTTGTCGACGCCCTGTTCGACGACTGAAGCACCGGCTACGGAGCCCGCGCCCGAAATGATCGAGTTTCGCCAAGTTACCAAACGCTATGACAGCGACCACACCGCTTTGCGCCAGGTGAATTTTCACCTGGACCGGGGGGAGCTGGCGTTTCTGACCGGGCACTCCGGCGCGGGCAAAAGTACCCTGCTGAAGCTGATCATGGTCATGGAGCGGCCGACGGCCGGTGAGCTGATCGTCGGTGGCCAGCGCCTGAATAGTTTGCCACGGCGCCAGATCCCCTACATCCGCCGGCATATCGGCGTGGTGTTCCAGAATCACCAATTGCTGTTTGATCGCACGGTGTTCGATAACGTCGCGATGCCACTGGAAGTGATGGGCGCCTCGCCCAATGATATCGGCCGTCGGGTGCGGGCGGCGTTGGATAAGGTGGGGCTGCTGAACAAGGAGAAAATGAACCCGCTGCAGTTATCCGGCGGTGAACAACAGCGTGTCGGCATTGCCAGGGCAGTGGTGAACAAACCGCCCGTGTTGCTGGCGGATGAGCCCACCGGTAACCTGGACCCGGAGCTATCCGCAGACATCATGCACCTCTTCACCGAGTTCAGCCAGGTGGGCGTGACCGTGCTGATCGCCACCCACGACATTGCCCTGATCAATGAGATGGGACGGCGAAAGCTGACCCTGGATCATGGCCAGCTGATTGCCGGTGGGCATGCCCCGGCAGCGGGAGGTGCCAGTGGCTACTGAACCCCGGCACAAGCAGGATAACCGGCGCGGGGCTGCCAATCGGGGGAAGTCTCCGGTGAACGCCCAGGCCCGCAGCTATCTGGAGCATCACCGGAAGGTGGCGCGGGATTCCGCCCGGCGTCTTTGGCAAACACCGGTGGCCAGTATGATGACCTGGACCGTGATGGGCGTGGCCCTTGCCCTGCCCGTCGCACTGTTGCTGCTGCTGGGCAGCTTGCAGGGTGTCAGTGCCGGCTGGGAGAGCAGCGCCAGGATTACCGCCTACCTGGCTATGGATGTCTCACTGGAGCGAGCCGGGGAGCTGGCGGAAGAGGCTCGGGACGATGGCCGGGTGCTGTCGGTTCAGCTGGTGGACCGGGATCAGGCCCTGGAGGAGTTTCGCGCATCGTCCGGTCTGGACGATGCCCTGGATTTTCTGGATGACAATCCGCTGCCCCATACCTTGTTGATCACCCCCCAGGATAGTGCCCGCTCCGCTGATGGCGTGCAGGCTTTGGTGCGGTTTGTTGATGGAATGGATGGCATTGAGCAGGTGCAGGTGGATCTTGGCTGGTTGCAGCGGCTCAATGCCATGACCGACATTCTGGCCCGGGCGGTATGGGCCCTGGCACTGTTGCTTGGCTCGGCGGTCATTCTGGTGATTGGCAATACCGTGCGCCTGGCGATTGAAAACCGGCGGGATGAAATTCTGGTAGCCAAGCTGGTGGGTGGAACCGATGCCTTTGTCCGCCGGCCGTTCCTGTACACCGGGGCCTGGTTTGGCCTCGGAGGTGGGGTGGTTGCCTGGTTGTTGATCCAGCTCTCTTTGTGGTGGCTGAACGGGCCCATTGAGCGCCTGGCAGGCCTTTACCGCAGCGAATTCTCGCTGCAGGGGCCGGGCTTTGACGGTGCATTGGCATTGATTATCATCGCAATGCTGCTAGGCTGGCTAGGCGCCTGGCTTGCGGTGAAGCGTCATCTGGATGACATTGAACCGGGCGATATTGCTGGCGGGTGATCCGGGTAACGGGAAAACCGTATTGAAAAAAGAGCTTGTTCTGGCGTAGTTTGGGAGTCAGAAAAGCCACGGCGGATTTTTCAGGTTGTTGTTTTGTAACGTTTTACTGGAAAGTTCGGGAACTAATCAAGTTCTTGGCGGTCTAATTAAAAGTTGTTATATTTTACGGCTGTCAGGTTCGGAGGTTAATGCATGGGTACGAGTTTACAGCTGGCTGACAGACTGGTTCCGGGTGCCAATCTCGAGTCTTATATTCAGGCGGCGAGTCGCATTCCGGTTCTCTCAGTGGATGAGGAGCGTAAGCTGGCGGAACGACTCCATTACGATGGCGATGTGGAAGCCGCCCGTCAGTTGGTGTTGTCTCACCTGCGCTTTGTGATTCACATTGCCCGGAGCTATTCCGGCTATGGCCTGGCTCAGGCGGATTTGATCCAGGAAGGTAATGTGGGCCTGATGAAGGCCGTCAAGCGCTTCAATCCTGAGTATGGCGTGCGTCTGGTGTCGTTTGCGGTGCACTGGATAAAAGCCGAGATCCATGAGTTCATTCTGCGCAACTGGCGTATTGTGAAGGTCGCTACGACCAAGGCCCAGCGTAAGCTGTTTTTCAACCTTCGCAGTCAGAAGAAGAAGCTGGCTTGGCTGAACCACGATGAGTTGAACGCGGTCGCCAAGGATCTGGGGGTAGAGCCCCGGGTGGTGCGCGAGATGGAAGGCCGGCTGGCGTCCCACGACACTTCGTTCGAAGGGCCGATGGATGACGACGATGACAGCAGCTACCAGGCGCCTGCTTACTACCTGGAAGATCGTCGCAGTGATCCTGCGGTGCAGCTGGAGAACGCCGATTGGTCTGAAGACTCCAATGGCCGGTTGATGCAGGCGTTGTCGGCGCTGGATGAGCGCAGCCAGGATATTCTGCGCGAGCGCTGGCTGACGGATGGTAAGTCGACGCTGCATGAGTTGGCAGACAAGTATGGTGTGTCGGCTGAGCGGATTCGGCAGTTGGAGAAGAATGCCATGAAGAAGATCAAGGCGCAGATGATCGAGGCGGCTTGATTACTACCATCTGGCTTGGCTTGAAACGCCACCACCGTTCGCGGTTGGTGGCGTTTTTGTTTGTATACCTTATAGAATCCAGACTTCCGGGCAGAAGCAACTGGGTGGACCTTTCCAAAACACGCTCCTTCGGCACATCCATGTGACGCTTGGGCTCCGCCATCCATGGCTCCGCACAGTTTTGGAAAGGTCCACCCAGCCGCTTCTCCTACTTTTGGAGCGGGATCAGAAAAATGACGAGCAGACTTCCTCACATCGCCTTCCTCGGCATCGGCCTAATGGGCGCACCGATGACCCGTAACCTGCTGACGGCCGGTTACCCCATGACCCTGTGGAACCGCACCGCGAGCAAGTGTGAGTCTTTTGCCGGCGAGGCAACGATTGCCGGGACTCCGGCTGAGGCAGTTGCCGGTGCTGACGTGGTGATCACCATGCTGGAAAATGGCTCGGTGGTTGAGGACGTGCTGGTGGCTCAGGGCGCTCTGACGGCGCTGAGATCGGGGGCGTTGGTGATTGATATGAGTTCGGTGCAGCCGTCGCTGGCGCGGCGGTTGGCCGGGTTGGCGGCGGAGCAGGGGGCGGGGTTTGTGGATGCGCCGGTGTCGGGGGGTACTCTGGGCGCGGCTGAGGCTCGCTTGAGTATTATGGCGGGCGGGTCTGAGGCGGATGTTGAGCGGGCCCGGCCGGTGTTTGAGGTGTTGGGCAAGTGTACCCACATTGGGCCGGTGGGGGCCGGGCAGTTGGCGAAGTTGGCGAATCAGGCGATTGTGGGCATTACCATTGGTGCGGTTTCCGAGGCGTTGTTGCTGGCGGCCAAGGGTGGCGCAGACCCAGCGGCGGTGCGGGAGGCGCTGATGGGTGGGTTTGCCGGTAGTCGGATTCTGGAGCTGCATGGCCAGCGGATGATTGACCGGGATTTTGCGCCCGGGGCGCCGGCGCGGATTCAGTTGAAGGATATGCGGATGATTCTGGACGAGGCCCGGGCCGAGGGGCTGACGCTGCCGTTGGCGCAGCAGACCCATAACGAGTATTTGTCACTGGTGGCGAATGGCCACAGTGATGTGGACCACAGTGGCCTGTTGCTGGAGCTGGAGCACCTGAACGGCACTCTGTTGGGGTCGCTGGGCCGTGGCCCGAAGGAAGACTCTTCAAATTCAAAGAACTAAGGAGCGGGCGATGCCACGGTTTGCTGCCAATCTGTCGATGTTGTTTACCGAGGTTCCGTTTCTGGAGCGCTTTGCCCGGGCCCGGGCCGCAGGGTTCACCGCGGTGGAGTACCTGTTTCCCTATGACTGGCCGGCAGAGCAGCTGGCGGAGCAGTTACGGGAGCAGGGCCTGACGCAGGTGTTGTTCAACCTGCCGCCGGGTGGCTGGCAGGCCGGGGAGCGGGGCATTGCCTGTTTGCCGGACCGGGTTGAGGAGTTTCGTGCCGGGGTGGATCAGGGCATTGCCTATGCGCGGGTGCTGGGCAACCGGCAGCTGAACTGCCTGGCAGGGTTGAAACCGGCAGATCTTGATGAGCAGACCGCCTGGGAGACGCTGGTGGCGAACGTGCGGTATGCCGCTGATCGCTTTGCCGAGGCGGGCCTGACCCTGTGCCTGGAGGCGATTAACAGCCGGGTGGATATGCCGGGGTTCATGCTGGACACCACAGGCAAGGTGATGGCATTGATTGAAGAACTCGATGCGGACAATGTGCGGTTGCAGTATGACGTCTATCATATGCAGATTATGGAAGGCGATGTGATTCGTACCATGGAGTGCCTGCTGCCGTGGATTGGCCACATCCAGTTTGCCGATAATCCGGGCCGGCATGAGCCCGGTACCGGAGAGATTAACTTTTCGAATGTTTTCGCAGCGCTGGATCGAATGGGCTATCAGGGCTGGGTGAGTGCGGAATACCGGCCATCGTTGGAAACGGAGGACACTCTGAGCTGGTTCAGGTCGGCAAATTGACCGTCGTCATAGGCGACACCCTCTTACAAGATGGTAACTGGCTGGTTTCCGGAGTTCTTCGTACCCTAAGAGTTAATGTAATCCGCTATCAGGAGGAGCACCGGTGAAAGCGCTGGTAATCGAAGACGATCGGGATGTGGCAAATTATCTGCTGAAGGGACTGAGAGAATCCGACTTCGTGGTGGATCATGCGGCCGACGGCAAGGAAGGCATGATGATGGCGGCCAGTGAAGAGTACGACATCATGATTGTGGACCGCATGCTGCCTGGCATGGATGGCCTGTCCATCATCAAGACGGTGCGGGCAACGGGAAATCAGACCCCGGTACTTATCCTCAGCGCCCTGGGCGATGTGGATGACCGGGTAGAAGGGCTGCGTGGCGGCGGTGACGACTACCTCACCAAACCCTTTTCGTTTACCGAACTGCTGGCCCGTATCGAATCTCTGATTCGACGCAATCGCCAGGCGGCGGAAACGGAAACCGTGCTGAAGGTTGCCGATCTGGAGATGGACCTGCTGGCCAGGACCGTCAAGCGTGCCGGTCAGAACATTGATGTTCAGCCGCGGGAATTCCGTCTGCTGGAATATCTCATGCGTAACGCCGGCCAGGTGGTCACCCGGACCATGCTGCTGGAAAAAGTCTGGGACTATCACTTTGACCCCCAGACCAACGTGATTGACGTGCACATCAGCCGCCTGCGGGCCAAGATCGATAAGGAATTCGACACGCCCCTGCTGCAGACGGTTCGGGGTGCGGGATACATGCTGCGTGAAACTGCTTAGTCAGCTCAGGACATCCTCTTTTCAGCTGGCCCTGCTGTACATGGTGGTGTTTGCCACATCGGTATTCCTGTTGCTGGCATTCATCTACTGGCGCACGGCCGGCTTCATGACCGCCCAGACCGATGAAACCATCGAAGCGGAAATTGCCGGTCTGGCGGAGCAGTACCGTGGGCGTGGCGTGAACGGACTGATCACCATCATCCGTGAGCGCGTCGCCCGCGACCCCAACGCCAAATCCATCTACCTTCTCACCACAGACGACTTCCTCAAACTGGCAGGTAACATTGAAACCTGGCCAGGGGGCAGTCGCTCGTCTGACACCGGCTGGATCAACTTTACCCTGGATTCCTCCGTGGGCTGGCAGGGGCCGGAGCGGCTTGCCCGTGCCCGGATTTTTGAGGTCCAGGGCGGGTTGAAATTACTGGTGGGGCGGGATGTTGAAGAGCTCACTAACCTCAAGCGGGTGATCGAAACCGCCATCAACTGGGGTATGGGCATCACCCTGGCACTGGCGTTACTGGGTGGCTTTTTGATGAGCCGTGGCACCACGCGCCGAATCGAAGTCATCAATAACACTTCCCGGCGAATCATGAATGGCCATCTGTCACTGCGCATACCCACCCGGGGTACCGAAGACGACTTTGATCAGCTCGCCGAAAACCTGAACCAGATGCTCGACCGCATTGTTTACCTGATGGAAGGTATTCGCCATGTGTCAGACAGCATTGCCCACGACCTTCGCACCCCGCTGACCCGCCTGCGCAACCAGCTTGAGAACACCCTGATTGCCGTGGACAACGATGAGGCCCGGGAACAGGTAGGCAGGGCAGTGGCTGAGGCGGACCAGCTGCTGGCAACCTTCAATGCATTGTTGCGCATTGCCCGGCTGGAAACCCGGGGGAATTCGGCGGATATGAAAGTGGTGTCCCTGGACGAGCTGGTCAGTGATGCCTGTGAATTATACGAAGCCCTGGCGGAAGACAAGGAGCAATCCTTCGCCCAGTCGCTGGAGCAGGGCGTGATGATCGAGGGAGATCGGGACCTGCTGTTCCAGATGATCAGTAACCTGATCGACAATGCGATCAAATACACACCGGAGCACGGTTCCATTCAGGTTGTGGTTCGCCGCGATGGCGCGGGCGCGGTGTTTGAGGTGCAGGATTCCGGTATCGGTATACCGGACGACGAAAAAGGCCAGGTGTTCCAGCGCTTCTATCGGGTGGGCAAGAGTCGGTCACTGCCGGGCAACGGCCTGGGATTGAGCCTGGTCAGTGCGGTGGCGGAAATCCACCAGGGCCAGATTTTGCTCAGTGATACCCATGAGGGAGAGGAGCCGCCTGGCTTGACGGTCACCGTGCGGATGCCCGCCTATACCGGGATCCGCAAGCGGATCAAGGCAGCACCGGCCGAGCAGGCAGAGGAAACCCAGAACGATAGGTCGTCCTCTACCGAAACCAGTAGCGCCTGAGTCTTACTGACTGGCGCGAAAACGGTTAACCACCGGACTGATCAGTGCACCAGCGCGGGCTTCGACCAGGCCGCTGATATGCTCGAACTGGGAGCGGCGGCGGTCCACTTTGGCCTGAATGCTGTCCCATTCCCCTTCCAGATGCTTCTGCTCAGCCATCAGAAAGGCCGCGATGTTGTGGCGATTCAGTTTGCTGGTGATGCCCAGGCTGTCCAGGCGAAAGCCCAGGCTATCGACACCTTCAAGGGCCAGGTTCATCAGTTTCTTGGTGTTCATGGATTTGTCTCCAAACGAAAAGTCAGTGTTGATTACCTCGCACGCTATCTCCGGCGCCTAGAGTGTACAACCTAATTTCAGCCGATCAGCCAGGTTTCAGCCTTGCGAAAAGGTAATTCCGTGGCCACCGCCGGGTAATGCCCGCTCTGTAGAATGGAAATTGTAGATGCAGAAGCAGGTAGAAAGTTGCTTGCTTCTCCCTCCAGCACAGCGCTAGCCTTATACCCCGTGACCCACGGGGTTTTTTTTGCCCTGAATTTTCTGTTTAACCCGGAATCCCTGATCTGATGAGCAAGACCGAAGGTTCGACGGCTCCAAGACCGCGCTATATCACACCGGACGGCGAGCAGGCGTTACGGGAGGAGTTGCAGTACCTGTGGAAAGTGAAGCGCCCCGAAGTCACCCAGGCCGTGCGCGAGGCTGCCGCCTTGGGGGATCGCTCTGAGAACGCTGAATACATCTATGGCAAAAAGCAGCTACGGGAAATCGACCGGCGGGTAAGGTTCCTGAGCAAGCGCCTGGATGAACTTACCGTGGTCGACCGGCTGCCGGACGATCAAAGCCGGGTATTTTTCGGGGCCTGGGTTACCATCGAGGACGATGACGGAGACGAACAGACCTACAGGTTGGTGGGTGCGGATGAATTTGACCTGGCCAAAGGCTATCTCAGTATCAATGCCCCGCTTGCCAGGGCATTGATCGGCAAGTATCTGGACGATGAGGTATCAGTGAAAACGCCGGAGGGCTGGAAGACAGTGGTCATCACCGGGATTCGGTATCAGCCGGCAGACACTGGCAAGTGAAAATCGTCACAGAATCGTCTTTTGGTTGAGCAAAGCGTCACCAATGGCGATAGACTGATCAAAAATTGTCACCCGAAAGGGCAATGGAAGATCATTCAGGGTTGATGCGATGAATTCGTCAGAGTCTCACACCGGTTCAAAATGGGCAGGCCTGGTCGCCATGTTTACCGTGGTGCTATCGCTGGGGCTGATGTCTGCCAGCGCTCAGGGGCAAAGCGCCAGCAACACGGCACCGGCGTTTGAACTGGAGCAGCGCTCCACCATTGATACCATTCCGTTCCGCTCCATCGAAGAGGAAGCCCTGGCCAATACGGTCATTGAGGGCGGGCTGGAAGCGCCGGCCGCAGGCGTTCCCGTGCAAACCGCCAGTGACGACGATTTCTATCTTGATCCTCTGGCGTTGCAGCCCAGAGACAGCCGCACCGATCTCGGGCGCTCCGAAATTCCGGTGGATATCCGGTTCAGCAATCCCAAGCTCATTCCGGGCCAGACCCACAGCAACACCTACTCGATCCGGCCACCGGAGAATCGCACCTACGATACTCTGAACGTCAATATGACCGGGCGCTGATTCCCCCGGCGCCACTTCGAGCCCGTTCAGGCCACTGCTGCGTTCGGGGTGGCCGTCTTACCAAGTACATCCTCGTAAAAGAAGGTCAGCGCCTGGGTGGCCTGGTTAAGCCTCGCCCGAGATACGCGGATCTTGTTGCTCAGATAATCCAGAAACAGCAGTTGATCTTCTGCCGCCAGATGAGCCGGGTCTTTTAGATCGTGAAACAGCACAAAGCGGCTGATCCAGTGCAGGTAGGTTTGCTCGGCCCGCTGATTCAGCTGGCGTTTGCGGATGGCGGCCTGTACATCTCCGACCATACCGGGCCGTGACTGCTCGAGCGCCTGGGTAATATCCATGGTGTGTACTCTTCGGAAAGCTTGTTGTTGTTATGTTGCGCGCATCATATGACAAACGTTTGAACGGCGCAAAACCGAAGGCGGTATTTTCCTGCGGCTGAGGGCTGCACGCGCCAAAGGGGCGGGCACAGCCCAGGGGTATTACTTCAGTGAGTCGAGCTTATCGATGTACTGCTGCATAGCCTGATCGCTGGAGGTGCCTTTCAGCTTCTCCCAGGCGTCGTATTTGGCGCGGCCCACGAAATCCATCATGCCCGGGCGCTTGCCGGACACGTCGCCTTCAGTAGCCTGTTTGTACAGGGCGTAGAACTCCAGTTTCAGCTCGTTGGACGGTTTGAAATCGCCCTCGGCGGTCTGGATATAGTTTACCGCTTCATCAAACTTCGCCTTCAGGTCGCTCATGGTGTGTCTCCTTGGTGTAAATGGTTGTCTCCTCAAAGGATATTGCGAGTATAGCCTTGGCCGGGAGTGCCGTCATTGACTGAAACTGCATTCGGTCCGGCAACAGGGCTATCTGGCAAAAGTTTGCCCGACAGCACAGTTTGGGCCATTGCTGGCCAGTTTTTGCTTGAGAATGCCAGGTCACCTGTGTACAGTTTGACGCGTTGTCTGCCAGGACGGCAGGCATCAAGGACTGAACAACACTGCAAATGAATTGCACAGGGAGCACGCCATGTCTGCCAAAGACGGTTCCGTCGCGCCGAAAGAGCGCATCAATATCAAGTATGTCCCCGCCACCGGCGACCAGCAGGCTGAAACCGAGCTGCCGCTGAAGATGTTTGTGGTTGGCGATTTCAAGGGTCATGCTGAAGAAACCCCCATCGAAGACCGCAAAGCCATTTCCGTTGATAAGAACAACTTCCGTTCTGTCATGAAGGAAGCCGGTCTGACCTTGTCTACCTCGGTCTCCAACAAGCTCGAAGAGAATGCCGATGACCTGCCGGTCAATCTGGAATTCCAGGGTTTGGACGACTTTTCTCCGGACAGCATTGCCCGCCAGGTACCCGAGCTGAAAAAACTGATCGAGCTGCGTGAAGCCCTGGTTGCCCTCAAGGGCCCGCTGGGCAACGTGCCTTCGTTCCGTTCCAAGCTGCAGGAACTGCTGGACAACGACAGCGCCCGGGAAAAACTGCTGGCCGAGCTAGAACTGGCCACCGAAGGCGGCGAGTAAGCGCACCACCGGAATCCGGTAACCAACACCGATTATCAATCACGTACTGAAGGGATGTGGTATGTCTGATACTGCTGTGCAGCAATCTGCTGCCTCCGAATCCGTAGCAGAAGGGTCCTTGCTGGACCAGGTCATGGCCAATAGCCGTATGGCGCCGGCCGACGAAGGTTACGATGTTGCCCGTAAAGGGGTAGCTACGTTTATCGCCAACTTGCTGAAAAGCGACGAAAAAGGCCAGCCGGTCAATAAGGCCCTGGTGGACCAGATGGTGGTCGAGCTGGACCGCAAGATCAGCGCCCAGATGGATGAAATCCTGCACGCACCCAAGCTGCAGGAACTGGAATCGTCCTGGCGCGGCCTGAAGCTGATGGTCGACCGCACTGAATTCCGCGAGAACATCAAAGTCGACATCCTGCACGCCACGAAGCAGGAGTTGCTGGAAGACTTCGAGTTTGCACCGGATGTTACCCAGACCGGCTTCTACAAGCACATCTATGCCGCAGAATACGGCCAGTTCGGTGGTGAGCCGGTGGGTGCCATTGTCGGCAACTACGCCTTCAGTCCATCAACGCCAGACATGAAGCTGCTGCAGTACGTGTCCTCTGTAGGCGCCATGTCCCACGCGCCGTTCCTGTCCTCGGTTGCACCGTCATTCTTTGGTGTCGACAGCTATCAGGAACTGCCGGCGATCAAGGAACTGAGCGCCGTATTCGAAGGCCCGAAATACGCCAAGTGGCGCTCCCTTCGGGAATCCGAAGACGCCCGTTACCTGGGCCTGACCGCACCGCGCTTCCTGCTGCGGGTACCCTACGATCCCACCGAGAACCCGGTGCGCAGCTTCAACTACAAGGAAGAAGTGTCCGGCGACCACGAGCACTACCTGTGGGGCAACACCGCCTACCTGCTGGCCACGCGCCTGACCGAGAGCTTCGCCAAGTACCGCTGGTGCCCGAACATCATCGGCCCGCAGAGCGGTGGCGCAGTGGAAGACCTGCCGGTGCACACCTTTGAGTCCTTCGGCCAGCTGGAAGCCAAGATTCCCACAGAAGTGCTGATCACCGACCGCCGGGAATACGAGCTGGCGGAAGAGGGCTTCATCGCCCTGACCATGCGCAAGGGCAGCGACAACGCCGCGTTCTTCTCCGCCAACTCGGTGCAGAAGCCCAAGCAGTTCCCGAACACCAAAGAAGGCAAGGAAGCGGAAACCAACTACAAGTTGGGTACCCAGTTGCCGTACATGATGATCGTGAACCGCCTGGCTCACTACATCAAAGTGCTGCAGCGCGAACAGATCGGCTCCTGGAAAGAGCGCCAGGATCTGGAGCGGGAACTGAACACCTGGATTCGCCAGTACGTGGCCGACCAGGAAAACCCGCCGGCGGAAGTTCGCAGCCGTCGCCCGTTGCGTGCAGCCAAGGTGGAAGTGTCGGAAGTGGAAGGCGATCCGGGCTGGTACCAGGTCTCCCTGGCCGTGCGCCCGCACTTCAAGTACATGGGTGCCAACTTCGAACTCTCGCTGGTTGGCCGCCTGGACAAGGATTAATCCGTGTTCGGCGACACCGGCACTGACGGCGTTCGCAATACCGGCAGCCTGTTTGAACGGCTCGAACAGGCCGCCGCCCCCGCGGGGCAGAGCATGGGTGAAGTGACCCATGTGGTGGAATCCATCAAGCGCCACCTGGTACGCCTGCTGAATGCCCATCCGGGCAACAGCGCCAGCGTACCGGACCTTGGCCTGCTGGATTTCAACGATGCCACCCTGGGTACTCAGGATTTGAGTATCCAGATTCGCGGGGCGATTCGTCAGTGCATCGAGAAGTTTGAGCCGCGGGTCAAACGGGTGGATGTGGTGGCCTTGCCGCCGGGCCCGGACCCGCTGCAGTTGAAGTTTCAGGTGACGGTTTACTTGCAGGTAGCCGGGAGTGACGACCGGACCACCATTGACCTGGTTTTGGATGACAAGCGGTATTACCGGGTGGTTTAGGCTTGGTTGCCTGAGCCTATGGGGCTGGAGGGGGTAGGGGACCATTTTCTTCTGGGAAAAAACAACTCGCTTCGCTCAGACATCTTTTTTCCCGCCAGAAAATGGTCCCCTACCCCCTCCGTCAAACCCAGGTGTATGCCGTCTGGATGTTTTTTGCAGGCACGGATGAGAGCGAGGGTGTGGTTGGTCTTTCCAAAAGTGTGCGGAGCCATGGATGGCGGAGCTCAAGCGCCCCACGGACGGGCTCGAAGCGTCTTTTGGAAAGACCAACCACACCCTTGCTCGGAGCCAGATAAGGTGCAGTAAAAATGAAGTTGAACAGGTTCTACAGGGATGAGTTGAGCTTTCTGCGGTTGCAAGGCAGGGAATTTGCCGAGGCACACCCGCAGCTTACCCGCTTTTTGTCCGAACAAAGCACCGACCCGGATGTGGAACGGCTGCTGGAAGGCTTTGCCTTCCTGACCGGCAAATTGCGGGAAAAGGTTGAGGACGAGTTTCCGGAGCTGACCCATTCGCTGCTGAACATGCTCTGGCCCAACTACCTGCGGCCAGTACCCAGCTGCACCATCATGCGATTCGACCCGCAACTGCACGCCATCAGCGAGCGTCAAACCGTTGAGCGCCATACTGAAATCAAAAGCCGCCCCCTTGGCGAAGCTAGCCGCCAGACCCAGTGCCGGTTCCGTACCTGCCGGGCGGTCGATATCTTCCCGGTCAGCGTGGCCGATGCCCATGCCGAGCATTCCCGGGAAGTGTCTTCCGTCACCGTCGACCTGGGACTGCACACGGACCAGCCGCTGAATGCCCTGGGTCTGGACAGCCTGCGGTTTTATCTGGGGGGTGATAACCACACCGCCGAAACCCTGTACCTGTGGCTGAACCACTACCTCACCCGCATGGAACTGGTGGTGGGCGACAATGTATACAACCTGCCGTCGTCGCTGTTGCAGCCGGTGGGTTTTGCCGCCGATGAAGCGATTTTGCCGTATCCGAAAAACGCCTACGCCGGGTACCGCATCATCCAGGAATACCTGAGCTTTCCCGAAGCCTTCCGGTTTATCGATATCGCCGGCCTCAAGTCCCGGTTGCCGGCGGTGCAGGCCGATGAGATCAGCCTGCGTTTCCATTTCAGCCGGATTCTGCCGCCGGATGTTCGGGTTACCCGGGACTCCCTGCAGTTGTACTGCACCCCGGCGGTCAACCTGTTCAGCCACGAAGGCGAGCCGGTGGACCTGAACGGCCGGCAGACCGAGTATCGTATTTCGCCCTCCAGCCGCTGTCCGGAGCATTTTGAAGTGTTCAGTATCGAACAGGTGGAAGGCTGGCTGGAGGGGCGTTCCGGGCGGGGGGAGCCGCGGCTGTACACCGCGTTCGAGAGTTTCCAGCACGAGGTGGAGCGGGACCGTGGCCGCACGGCGCTGTATTACCGGGTGCGGACCCGTGAAAGCGTTCGCGGTGATGGCTTTGATCACTACATCTCGTTTGTCCGGGGCGACGAATCCGAATGCATGAACCGCCAGGAAGCGGTGTCGCTGACACTGACCTGCACCAACCGGCAACTGCCCCAGCAGCTGGCGGTGGGCGAGATCTGCATGGCCACCGAGACCACGCCGGCGTTTGCCTCGTTCAGCAACATTACCCGGCCCACGGCCACGCTGCGGCCAACGCTGGACGGCAGCCTGTTGTGGACGCTGATTTCCAATCTGTCTCTGAACTACCTGTCGATGCTGGATGTGGATGCCCTGCGCACCGTGCTGCGGGTATACGACTTCCGTGCGCTGGTTGACCGGCAGGCCGAGCGGGTGTCCCAGAAACGGTTGGCGGGCATCAGTGAGATCACTACTCAGCCGGTGGACCGCATGGTTCGCGGCTTACCGGTGCGTGGCATTCGTTCGGTGCTGAAGCTGGATCAGCAGAATTTCGGCAGTGAAGGGGATCTGTACCTGTTCGGCACGGTACTGAGTCAGTTTTTTGCGCTATACGCGAGTATCAATGCCTTTCACCAGCTGGAAGTGGTGAATACAGACAATCAGGAACGGTATACATGGACGTTACAGCAAGGTCAGCAGCCGCTGATGTAGCCGGGCTGGAACCTGTCCTCGTCAACGCGCGGCGTTACAGTTTTTTCCAGCTGGTGGATCTGATTCACCGGCACCATGGTGACGATCTGGAGAGCTCCGGCAGTGGCGAGCCCCGGCAGGAGCGTATCCGGTTTTCGGCCTCGGCCGGCTTGGGCTTTCCGGGCAGCGATGTGGTCTCTGCCCTGTCGCCGGAACATGAGCACGCGCCTTACCAGATGGAAGTTAGCTTTCTGGGCCTGCACGGCTCCCAGTCGCCGCTGCCTGGTTACTACCTGGAGGATCTGGCCTGGGAAGCGGGCCAGAACCTGGGGGTGCGCCGGCACTTTCTGGATTTTTTCAATCACCGGCTGGTCACCCTGTTCCACCGGGCCTGGCGCAAGTACCGGTACTACGTGCGGTTTCAGCCCGGCGCCAGCGACGGTTTTTCCGAACTGGTGTTTTCCCTGGTCGGCCTGGGTGACAGCCGCCTGCGGGAAGCCACGCCGGTCAACTGGTCCAAGATGTTGGCCTACGCCGGCCAGATGGCGGGCCGCAGCCGGTCGCCGGAAGTAGTCAGTGGCATTGTCGCACACTGTTTCGACCTGGAAGACGTCAGCATCGAGCAGTGGGTGTTGCGCAAGGTGGCCATCGGGCAAGACCAGCAAACGCGGTTGGGCCAGGCTAATGCCAGCCTGGGCCAGGACACCCTGGTTGGTTCCAGCATCCGGGACCGCAGCGGCAAGTTCATCCTGCGCCTGCGCAACCTGAGCCGGCAGCGCTTTGCGGATTTCCTGCCCAACGGCCGGGACCATGAGCGACTGGTGAAGCTGGTGGAATTCACCACCCGGGAGCAACTGGCCTACGACCTGGAGCTGCAAATGCGGCCCAAGGATATCCGGCCCATGCAGCTGGGTGAGGATGTGCGCCTGGGCTGGAATTCCTTTGTGACACCGGACCGGGCCCGTGAGCGGCCGGCGGTGCGCATCCAGATACGACGATAAGGCAAGGAGCCAGACAGGTGTCAAACCGGACAGCAGCATTAACCTTGGTGATCATCAACCCGACCGAAACCGGCGGTGGTGCCAGCATTGAACACAGTTTTGGTACCGGTGGCGGGTCGATTGGCACGGCGGCCAACGACACCTGGCGGTTGTCGCCCCATCGCACCGGCGCCGTAGCCGGCCATGCCGAGGTTCGCTTCCTGGATGGTGGCTTCTGCCTGATTGACCGCAGTGGCCGCACCTACATCAACAGCAGCAGCCAGCCTGTGGGCCGGGGCCGCAGGGCGCGGCTGAATCATGGTGACACCCTCACCATCGGCCGTTACCGGATGCGGGCAGAGCTGAATGGTGACGCGGTTGACCGCTCAGAGCTGGAAGAAGGCTCCGGGCAGGACCGGCAGCTGGTGGATGTGGAAGAAGAGTCACTGTTGCGGGCAGAAACCGGACAGAGGATGCCGGATGGCCGGGAGCCCCTCGAGGGACTGCATACTCCGGCGGGAGAACCGATGAGCGACGACCCGCTGGCGCCCTGGCAGGAAACGGCCCGTCAGCCTGCGGAAGAAGCCGCCGAGCTGTTGGCGAGTGACCAGTCCTGGTTTGCCCGCTCGGCCGAGGTCAGCGATGAATACCGGGAAAACCGGGATGTGGCCATGGGCCTGCCAATGAACCGTAACGCCCGCAAGCACGGGCACGACACACAGGAGCGACAGGGAATGTCAGAGTTCAGGGAACACAGCCGGGAAGCCAAAGACACCAGCCGGCAACACATCAGCGGTGCCCCCCTGATGCGTGGTATGGAAGCCGACATCGATTTTGCAGACAGCGATGAAATGCGTCTGTTCCTGGAGGAAGCCGGACAGACCCTGAAAGCCACGGTCGAAGGCCTGCTGGCCCTGCATCAGAGTGAAGATTCACGGCACCGTGCCCTGCGCACCCGCCTGCAGCCGATTGAAGACAACCCGTTGCGCTTGGGTGACGACTACACCGGCACCATGCAGACCCTGTTTGCCGCCGAGCGCAGCCCGGTGCATCTGTCTGCCCCGGCTGCGGTTCGGGAAAGCCTGGAGAGCCTGAACCATCACCAGCAGGCCACTCGCGAAGCCATTCGGGAAGCTTTGGAAGCAATTCTTTATGCCTTCTCACCGGAGGCCCTGTTACGCCGGTTCCACGGCTACCGCCGTGGCCTGCAAGACAACGAAGACGAAGGCCGTTGGGCCTGGAACATGTACCAACACTATTACCAGGAACTCAGATCCAGTCGTCAGCAGGGATTTGAACGCCTCTTTCAGGAGGTGTTCGACCAGGCCTACGACCAACACTTGCGCCAATTACAGAGGGAGAGCCTTTCATGAAGTACTGCAAATGGAGCTTGCTGGCTATTGTCATGCTGATGGTGGGGTGCAGCACCCCGTACAACGCGGTGACCAAAACCGCCAAGGTGTTGTGGGACCCCGATATTCCCGTGGGCTATCCGGAAGAGCTGCCTAGCAAAGTGGCGCTGACCATGCTGGCCGAGCCGGATGTGAACCCCAACGAATCCCTGGCGCCCACGCCGATTGCCTATCAGATCATCGAGCTGCGGGACAGCTCCCTGCTGATGGCCGGCGACTTTGATCAACTGTTGAACGACCTGGAAAAATCCCTGGGCCGCAACTACGTGGACCACAGCGATTACACCCTGGTGCCGGGCCAGTTCAAGTACGTAGCGCCGTTCGAGATCAGCAAGGACACCCGGTTTATCGGCGTTATCGCCTTCTATGCGTACCCGAACCTGTCCCAGTGGAAAAAGGTCATCCGGGTGGATCCGATCGGCGACACCTACCACCTGCTGGTCAACCTGCGTGAGCGGGAAGTACAACTCAGACGTTCGGAAGATACCTGATGGCAGCTACCAATCGAGTCGTCTGGAGTGACGGGCTGTTTATCAAGCCTCAGCACTTCCAGCAGCAGCAACGATATCTGGAACACCAGATCAACGAGCGGGCGCTGGCGGTCTCGGACTACCTGTATGGCTTCAGTGACCTGGAGCTGAACGCCGAGTACCTGAGCTTTGGCCGGGTTGGCCTGGTGCGGGCTTCCGGACTGTTTCCGGACGGTACCCGGTTCAATCTGCCCCAGGACGATGTGATGCCGGAGCCCCTGGAAATCACCGATGCGTCGGTGGCCAATCAGGTGGTGTATCTGGCGCTGCCGCTGGGCAGTGACACCCTGGCGGAAGTGGAGTGGCCGGATGCCCCGGTGGCCGGGCGTTTTCGTGCCCAGACCGTGGAAATCCGGGATCTGCATTCCATTGATGGCGACGCCCACAGCATTGATGTGGGCCGGGTTGCGCCGCGCCTGATGCTGGAGCGGGACGATCGCAGTGCCTATGCTTCGGTGGCCATCGGCCGGATTCTGGAAAAACGCCCGGATGGCAGCCTGGTGATGGACCCCAACTTCCTGCCCACCATGCTCAGCGTCCGTTCAGCCCCGCGCTTGCAGCGGTTCGTCGGCGAAATGGCTGGCCTGATGCAGGAACGGGCCCGCAACATCGCCGAGCGCGTAGGTGCGCCAGGGCAGGGCGGTGTGGCGGATGTGTCTGACTTCATGCTGCTGCAGATGCTGAACCGGGCGCACCCGAAGTTCATGCACCTGGCCCGGCTGCGCCAGCTGCATCCGGAGCGCCTGTACGAAGCCCTGCTGGAACTGTGTGGTGAGCTGGTGACCTTTACCGACGAAAGCCGGCTGCCCAAGGAATTCACCCCCTATGACCACGACCTGCCGGAAGCCTGCTTCAGCCCGCTGATGCAGGTGCTGCGTCAGGCCCTGAGTACCGTGCTGGAACCGAGAGCCCTGTCGATCACGCTGCAGCAGCGCCAGTACGGCCTGACGGTGGCACCGGTGCAGGATGGACAGATCATCAAGGATGCCGAATTCATCCTGGCGGTGAAGGCCGACATGCCGCTGGACGACCTGCGCAAGCAGTTCACCCAGCAGTGCAAAGTGGCGTCGGTGGAGAAGATTCGCGACCTCATCAGCCTGCAGTTGCCGGGTATTCCGTTGTCGGCCCTGCCGGTGGCGCCGCGCCAGCTGCCGTACCACGCCGGCTTTGTCTACTTCCGGCTGGACGACCAGAGCCAGGCCTGGCAAATGCTCGACAACGCCAGTGGCTTTGCCTTCCACGTGGCCGGCAGCTTCCCCGGGCTGGAAATGCAATTCTGGGCAATCAGGAGCTAAACCATGGCAGATGCACCGGTAATGGACAGACCAGACAACACCAGGGATTCGGGTGACAGTGCATTCAGTGACCTTCTGTTTGCGGACGCCGGCAACAGTGGCTCCCGAACCGAATTCGACAACGCCGGCTTCCAGCTGCGAGGGCTGGAAGAAAACCGCCTGATCGACGCCGCCACGCCACTGCTGGGCCTGGTGATCCGGGTACGCCGGCTGGCGGATTTCCGGGACGTGGAAAACCTGTACCAGCAAGTGGTCGACGAAGTGGCGGCCATCGACCGGGAGCTGATCGAGCAGGGCTATGAGCGCCCGACGGTGGTGGCCTATCGCTACGTGCTCTGCGCGTTTATCGACGAAGCGGTGCTGGGTACCGACTGGGGCGCCCACAGCGTGTGGTCCCAGCACTCCCTGCTGTCTCGCTTCCACAATGAAACCTGGGGCGGGGAAAAGGTGTTCGCCATCCTCGCCCGCATGGAAAAGGAGCCAGCCCGCTACCGCGATATGCTGGGCTTCATTTACCTGTGCCTGTGCCTCGGTTTTGAAGGCCGTTACAAGGTAATGGAGAACGGCCGGGATGAGTACGACCGGATTGTTCGCGGCCTCTATGAGCAACTCCGTGAACTGCGCGCCGACCGGGACCCGCAGCCGCTGGCCGATGCCACGGAGAACGTAGCTCCAGCCCGCAACCGACTGCGCAGCGGCCTGCCCCTGTGGGGTATTGGCGGCCTGTTTATTGCCGCCATGGCGGGCATTTACCACTTGTACAACGTCGCGCTGAACGAACGCATCAGGGATGTGCTCAGCGTACTGGACCAACTACCGAAATAAGGACATCACTGTGATTCGGGTAGAACTGCCGGCGCTGATCGGGCGCCTTAACGACATTTCACGCCAGGCCCTGGAAGCCTCCGCCGCCCTGTGCATCAGCCGCCAGGGCGCCGAGATTACCCCGGCCCATTTGCTGTTCAAACTGCTGGAAACGCCGTTCTCTGACGTGCGCCAGATTCTGGAACACACCGGCATCAATCATCAGCAACTGCAGCCACTGGTGGGCGACAGCCTGAACGGCGAGCCGCAAACCGCCGAGCCTTACCCTTCGTTCTCGCCGCTGTTGGTAGAGCTGATGCAGGACGCCTGGCTGCTGGCCTCCACCGAGCTGGGCCACACCGAACTGCGCTCCGGCGCCGTGTTCCTGGCCCTGCTGATGAACGCTGACCGCTACCTGATGCCCCGGGTGGCCCAGGCCCTGGTGGACATCAACCGGGAACAGCTGCGCAAACAATTCGACCGCCTCACCGAAGGTTCCGTCGAGCGCCCGCAGCTGACCGAGAACGGCGCCACCAAGCCTGCCGTCGAAGCCGATATGGACCCGCTCAAACGCTACGCCACCGACTTCACCAAGCTGGCCCGGGAAGAAAAGCTGGACCCGGTGGTGTGCCGGGATGCCGAAATCGACCAGATGATCGACATCCTCTGCCGCCGCCGCAAGAACAACCCTATTGTGGTGGGTGATGCCGGCGTGGGCAAAAGCGCCCTGGTGGAAGGCCTGGCCCTGCGCATCGTCAACGGTGACGTGCCGGACCGCCTGAAAACCGTTGAACTCTGGACCCTGGACATGGGTGCCTTGCAGGCCGGTGCCTCGGTCAAAGGTGAATTCGAGAAGCGCCTGAAGGGCGTGATCGAAGCCGTTAAAGGTTCTGTTACGCCAATCATCCTGTTCATCGACGAAGCCCACACCCTGATCGGTGCTGGCAACAGCGAAGGCGGCTCCGACGCTGCCAACCTGTTGAAACCGGCACTGGCCCGGGGCGAGCTGCGCACCATCGCCGCCACCACCTGGCGCGAGTACAAGAAATACTTCGAAAAAGACCCGGCCCTCAGCCGCCGCTTCCAGCCGGTCGCCCTGGACGAGCCGACCCCGGGCGAAGCCGTCCACATCCTCCGTGGCCTGCGCACCGTCTACGAAAAAGCCCATCAGGTACTGGTCGCCGACAGCGCCCTGAAAGCCGCCTCGGAAATGTCCGCGCGATACCTGGCCGGCCGCCAGCTGCCGGACAAAGCCATCGACGTACTGGACACCGCCTGCGCCCGGGTCAGTCTGAACCTGAGCACACCGCCGCGCCGTCTCAGCCACGTGCGCAGCGAGTTGCACCAACTGGCCATGGAGCAGGACCTGCTGAGTCGGGAACACACCCTGGGCCAGAACGTCGACGCCGAACGTGAACAGGCGCTGGAACAGCAGATTGCTGACCTGACCGCTGAATCCGAAGCCCTGGAACAAAGCTGGAACGACCAGCGCGACCTGGTGGCCCGGCTCGTCGACATCCGCGAACAATTGCTGCTGGGTGATGCCGAAGCCGAAACCGCCGATGACGCTGCTGTTGAGTTGGCCGAGACCGAGCACGAAGAACGCCCGGACCTGAAAAGCGAAGCCGTTGCCATCGAACAGGAACTGGCCGAGCTGCAAGCTGATGAACCACTGGTGCATGCCCGCGTTGATGCCCGCCAGGTGGCCGAAGTCATCGCCGACTGGACAGGCATTCCTGTCAATCGCATGACCACCGACGAGCTGGAGAAAATCACCCACTTGCCGGCGTACCTGCAGGCCCACATCAAAGGCCAGGACACCGCCATTGACTGCCTGCACCAGCATCTGCTCACCGCACGCGCTGACCTGCGCCGGCCGGGCCGCCCCATGGGGGCCTTCCTGCTGGTAGGCCCCAGCGGCGTTGGCAAAACCGAAACCGTGGTGCAACTGGCCGAACTGCTCTACGGCGGCCGCCAGTTCCTCACCACCATCAACATGTCCGAATACCAGGAGAAGCACACCGTCTCCCGCCTGATCGGTTCACCCCCAGGCTACGTCGGCTTCGGCGAAGGCGGCATCCTCACCGAAGCCATCCGCCAGAAGCCCTACTCGGTTGTGCTGCTCGACGAAGTCGAAAAAGCCCACCCGGAAGTCCTCAACCTGTTCTACCAGGCCTTCGACAAAGGCGAACTGGCGGACGGCGAGGGGCGGTTGATCGACTGCAAAAACGTCGTCTTCTTCCTCACCTCCAACCTCGGCTACCAGACCATCGTCAACCACGCCGAAGCACCGGAAAAGATCGAAGAAGCCCTGTACCCGGAACTGGCCAACTTCTTCAAACCCGCGTTGCTGGCGCGAATGGAAGTGGTGCCCTACCTGCCGCTGGGAGAAGACACCCTCAACCGCATCGTCGGCGACAAACTCCAGCGCCTGGCCGACCAGATCAAAGCCCGTTACCACACCGACGTGGAACTGGAAGACGGCCTGGTAGAAGCCATCCGCAGCCGCGCCACAAGAAGTGAAAACGGCGCAAGGATGCTGGAGTCGATCATCGAAGGCGAGCTGTTGCCACCGGTGTCCCTGGCGCTGCTGGAAAAACTGGCGGCAAGGGAGCCGGTGGCCAAGGTCACCTTGGGTGTGAGCGACAACAAGTTCACAGGCATAGTTGACTGACATCTAACTCGAACGGAGCGTAGCCTGCGGGGTGGCTTTCCAAAACCCTGCGGAGCCATGGATGGCGGAGCGGAGCGTACAAGGATGTATTCACAGCGTGTTTTGGAAAGCCACCCCGCAGGATGCGCGGGCGACGACCTCCTAAGTCATTATTCTGGGAATGAAAGCATGGGAAGAATGCAGAAGGAACTGCACACCGGCATAGACCTGGCGGTGGCACTCATCAAACAGGACACCCTGCCTGCGTTGCTGAACACCGCCACCAGCCAGCTCCAAAAAGCCTTCGGCCTCACCAAATGCTGGGCCCTAGAACTCGACCTCAGCGGCCGAACCCTCCACTGTGGCCAACTGGGCGACACCAGCGAATTCGACTGCGGCGACTTCAGCCACCCCTTCGCCCACGTGCTGCAAACTGGCCAGCCCAGAGAGCTTACCCGGGCCGCCAGCTACCGCCTGGATCACCCCGGCTTCCAGACCCTGTTCGACGCCAGCGACCGCCCCAGAAGCCTCTGGCTTGAACCCCTCGCAGGTGAAGACGGCCGCACCCTCGGCATCCTCGTTCTCTGCGGCGACCACCCCGACTGGCAAGGCATCGTCGGCCAGCCCCTGTACGCCGGCATCAAACAACTGTTGGTGCATCAGTGGATCAGCCAACTGCAAACCCGCGACCAGGTCTGGCAGCGGCGCATGCTCAAACGCTCCCTGGACCACCTGCACGACGCCGAAACCCTGCGCCAGCGCTGTGAACAACTGGCCCACACCCTGGTCGGCAACTCCGAAGCCATGGTAAACCTCCGGGCCCAGGTGGTGCGTGCCGCCGGCAGCCAGCTGTCTGTGCTGATCCAGGGCGAAACCGGCTGCGGCAAAGACGTGGTCGCCCGCGGCATCCACGACATGTCTGACCGGGCGAGTGGCCCTATGGTGGTGGTCAACTGCGCCGCCATCCCAGACACCCTGCTGGAAAGCGAACTGTTCGGCCATACCAAAGGCGCTTTCTCCGGCGCGGACCAGGCCAAAGAAGGCCTGCTGGCACAGGCCAATGGCGGCACCCTGTTCCTGGATGAAATCGGTGACATGCCCATGGCCCTGCAATCCAAGCTGCTGCGGGTACTGGAAAGCCGCCAGTTCCGCCCCCTGGGCGCCCGGGATGAACAGCACTCCGACTTCCGGCTGGTGGCGGCTACCCACCAACCCCTGCAGGAAGGGATCGAAGACGGCCGTTTTCGCCGTGATCTGTTCTATCGCCTCAGCCAGTTTCCATTGCGGGTTATTCCGCTGCGCGAACGCACGGAAGATCTGGAAGCCCTGAGCCGGCACTTCATTCGCCTGTACACCGAACGCGAAGGCAGTGGGCCTCTGGGCATCAGCAGCCATGCTCTGCACACCCTGGCCGGCTACAACTTTCCCGGCAACGTGCGCGAACTGCGCAACATCGTCGAGCTGGCCTGCCTGCAAACCCCGGCCGGCGATGACATCCAGCCGGAAGTGTTACGCCTGGATGACCTGTTTGCCGATGCGGGCCCGGCCATGGATGCCAGTGTTGAGCCGAAAGCCATGGCGGGGGTGCCGGTGGCGGATGACATCCGCGACCTGAAAGCCGCCGCCCAGGCCTTCGAGGCCGCCATTATTCGTGAACGACTGCGCCAGTACGGCGGCAACCGTGCCCAAGCTGCTGAAAGCCTGGGTCTGCCCAAACGTACCCTGGCCCATAAATGTCTGAAGTATCAGGTAACTGACGTATGACCCTGAAAGACCGAATCCAACCCGGACTGTTCGGCCTGGCCATGCTGCTGGCCGGCACCGTCACGCTCGCCGACACCCGCTTGGCGGAAGCCGAGGCCTGCACGGCAGAAGCCAACCGGCTGGAACGGCTCGCCTGCTTTGATGAAGTATTCGCTACTCCACTGGCCCGTTATGAACAGGGTCGGCGGGTGCCGGAGATCAACCAGTCCGAACGCTGGCGCCGGGCCTTTGCCCAGGCCAGTGGTGAGGATGCGTCCGGGGTGACCTATCGGGATACCGGTGCGGCAGCTGGCCACCTGGTCACTGTCTCTGCATTAGGGGTTCAACCGCCACGACCGGTGCTGGTGCTGCAGTGCCACAACAACATCACCGAACTGACCGTCATGCTGCCGGAACCCATTAACCGGGAACGGGTCGAGGTGGCACTGGGCACCGAGCGAGCCTACTGGCGGGTACGGGATGAAGGCCTGGTGGTCAGTGCCGGCCGGGGCTTGCCGGCAATCCGCATAGTGCAGCAAATCGTCGGGCAGCCGGACGCCCGCATTCACGCCGAAGCCGAGGAGCTGGATGGTTTGCTGTTTGATCTTTCCGGTTATGCAGAAGCGATCCGGCCACTGCGTCAGGCCTGTGGCTGGTAAGGAGGCAACGATGCAGGTTATT